>NZ_JBIAXS010000006.1:0-126450 GCF_042896885.1 Streptomyces sp. NPDC001231 | reverse complement strand
GTTCGCCCAGCCCGGACACGACAACGGTGCGCCCGGCCGCAACGCCCACCCGGGCGGCGCCGCCGACTTCGGCGGCCTGCGCGGTCCGGCCGCCCAGCGGCCCCAGCAGCGTCCCGCCCGCCCGGAACCGGGCAACGCGGGTGCCCCGCAGCAGCGGCCGGACGACGCCTGGGCCCTGCCGCCGGCCCCGACTCCCGGCGACGGCCGTACACCGCTGTACGACACCCTGGAGACCAACTGGTTCCGCGGTGGGCAGCAGCAGGGCGGCGAACCGGCTCCGGCCTCGCCGCAGCAGCAGCCGCAGCAGCCGCAGACTCCTGCGGCCCCCCAGCGTCCCGCCGCCTCCGCCTGGCGCACCTCGCCGAACGACGACCTCGTACGGCAGGCCGAGCGTGTCAGGCAGCCGGCTGCGGGCGGTGTCACCACCTCCGGCCTGCCGCGCCGGGTGCCCCGGGCCAACCTCGTCCCGGGCACGGCTCAGCAGCAACAGCACCAGAGCGGTCCGCAGGTCTCGCGTTCGCCCGACGACGTACGCGGCCGGCTGACCAATCTCCGTCGGGGCATCGCACAGGGCCGTCAGGCCGGCACAGGTCAGACGGGCAATTTCCCGAGCCCCACTCACCAGCAGGAGCGTTAGTTGAGTCCGATGAGCCAGGCGGCACAGAACCTGAACTGGTTGATCACCAACTTCGTGGACAACACCCCCGGGGTGTCCCACACCGTCGTGGTGTCCGCCGACGGACTTCTACTGGCGATGTCCGAAGGCTTTCCCCGCGACCGCGCCGACCAGCTCGCGGCCGTGGCATCCGGTCTGACCTCGCTGACCGCGGGCGCCTCCCGGATCTTCGAGGGCGGCAACGTGTCGCAGACGGTCGTCGAGATGGAGCGCGGCTTCCTCTTCCTGATGTCCGTCTCGGACGGGTCGTCCCTGGCGGTGCTGGCACACCCGGAGTGCGACATCGGCCTCGTCGGCTACGAAATGGCGCTGCTCGTCGACCGCGCGGGGGCGGTCCTCACACCCGACCTGCGCGCCGAACTACAGGGCAGTCTGCTGCACTGACCGGCTCCGGCACCATCCACCTCACCAAATCACCGTCCGGCCGCCACAATCCCCCCACCGGCCCCGTCAGACGGCTTGACTGACCGACTTGCTGTCCCGCCCGGAGGATTCATGACCCCGCCCCCCGCCTCTCATGATCCGTACGCTGAGCCGTACGGGGATGAGGGCGACCAGCCGCTGGTACGTCCCTATGCGATGACCGGCGGCCGGACCCGGCCGCGCTACCAGCTCGCCATCGAGGCACTGATCAGTACGACGGCCGATCCGGCAGCGCTGATGGGACTGCTCCCGGAGCACCAGCGGATCTGCCACCTGTGCCGCGAGGTGAAATCCGTGGCCGAGGTCTCGGCGCTCCTCGCCATGCCGCTGGGCGTGGCCAGGATCCTCGTAGCGGACCTCGCGGAGGCCGGCCTGGTGGCCATCCACCAGCCGGGCGGGGACGAGAACAACGGTGGCGCACCGGATGTGACGCTGCTCGAAAGGGTGCTCAGTGGACTTCGCAAGCTCTGACGGGGGCCGGGCGACCACCTCCGCGAAGATCGTGGTGGCGGGCGGCTTCGGCGTGGGCAAGACCACGTTCGTGGGTGCCGTCTCGGAGATCAACCCGCTGCGCACGGAGGCCGTGATGACGTCCGCTTCGGCGGGCATCGACGACCTCACCCACACCGGGGACAAGACCACCACCACGGTGGCCATGGACTTCGGCCGCATCACGCTCGACCAGGACCTGATCCTCTACCTGTTCGGCACCCCCGGCCAGGACCGCTTCTGGTTCATGTGGGACGACCTCGTCCGCGGCGCCATCGGCGCCGTCGTACTCGTCGACACCCGCAGGCTCGCCGACTGCTTCCCCGCCGTCGACTACTTCGAGAACAGCGGACTGCCCTTCGTCATCGCCCTCAACGGCTTCGACGGCCAGCAGCCCTACAACCCCGACGAGGTCCGCGAAGCACTCCAGATCGGCCCCGACGCCCCCATCATCACCACCGACGCCCGCCACCGCGCCGACGCCAAATCCACCCTCATCACCCTGGTGGAACACGCCCTCATGGCCCGGCTGAGGTAGCCGAGGCACCACGAACAGCCTTCAAATCGGCAGCGCTATACGGCAGTTGTCGTAGATGCACCGGAGCCGGCTGTGTCCTTTGACACGGCCGGCCCCGGTGTTCATAACGTTTCGGCAGAGGAATCGCGTGGTACGGCCACGCGTCGCGCACATACGGTGCCGCTGTGCGCACGTTCCCCCGGTTTTTTGCCGGGGCTAGTTGTTTATGACCGTTTTATGTGGGACGTGCGTCACGTGGAACCACCCGTTTCCACTGTTTGGAAGAGCGCATGTCGACGTGCTGGAATGCCTGAACTACCCAATGGTCAAAGACGTACTCACCGGTAGTGGGCCGCCTATGGCGGACAGGGTTCTGAGACACTGCGGCACAACGTAGGTGCCGACCGCCGAGAGGTTGTTGGTCGAGTGAGGCGAAGCAAGAACGGCCCCGAGCCGTCGGCCCGGGGCAATTTCACCCCGCCGCCGCGCGGTGCGGCGCCCGCGCACGTGCCCGGTTCGGAACCGACGGCCGCGCCCACCGCGAGCGGTGGCCGATTCTCCCCGCGCAACTGGCGGGTGCCGACCCGGCTGAACGCCATCCTGCTCCTGCCCGTGCTGGTCGGCCTGGTCATGGGCGGTTTCCAGGTCAACAGCTCCATCAACACCTGGCAGGACGCGCAGGACGCCGAGCACACCGCTCGCCTGGTTCAGGCCTCGCTGGCCTACGCCGACGCCCTCTATCACGAGCGCGACGTCAGCACGGCCCCCCTGCTCCAGGGCAAGGGCCAGAACGACCCGACCGTCACCGAGGCCCGCGAGGTCACCGACAAGGCCGCCGACGCCTTCGACCAGGCCGCGCAGTCCATGCCGCACAAGGCCGGTCTGGATCGCCGGCTCAAGCTGTTCCGCGACGCCGAGCCCGAGTTGCAGAAGCTGCGTGCCGCGGCGTTCAGCTCCAAGCTGCCCGGAGTGCAGACCGAGGAGGGCTACGTCAAGGTCGCCCACCCGCTGATGGAGTTCGCCAACGAACTCGGCCTGGGCACCGGCAACATCACCTCCTACGGCCGTACCGTCTACGCCATCTCGCTGACCAAGGCCGCGCTGTCGCTGGAGCGCTCGATCGGCATGCACCTGCTGATCAAGCCCGGCCCCGACGCCACCGGCCTGGCCGGCCAGCGCGTCGCCCTGTCCTCCTACGCCTACCTCGAGGGCATCGCCGTCGAGGAGTACATCGGCGGCGGCACCCAGGAGGACGCGGACAAGCTGGACGCGCTGAAGAAGGAGATCCAGGCCAACGCGGCGACCATGGCCCAGCAGGCCAAGGCCAAGGACCCGAACTACGTGGCCCCGCCGCAGGACCCGACCCAGATGGTCACGGCGCTGGCCACGCTGGGCAGCACGGACCCGGCCGAGCGCGCGGCCCTGGCGCAGCAGGGCATCACGCCCGAGAACTGGTGGGCGGTCAACACCCTCAAGTTCGACGCCTACCGCCAGATCGAGTCGGACATGGCCGACACCGCGGTGAACGAGGCGGCCTCGATCGCCGACAACGCCAAGCAGTCGACGTTCATCACCGGCGCGATCGTCCTGGTCGCCCTGCTCGCCGCCTTCATCCTGGCCGGTCTGGTGGCCCGCCAGATGAGCCGCTCGATGCGCCGCCTGCGCAACGCCGCCTTCGGCATCGCCGAGCAGCGCCTGCCGATGCTGGTCGACCAGCTCTCGCGCACCGACCCCGGCCGCGTCGACACCCGGGTCGCGCCGATCCCGATCACCTCGACCGACGAGATCGGCGAGGTCGCCCGCGCCTTCGACCAGGTGCACCGCGAGGCAGTCCGGCTCGCCTCCGAACAGGCCCTGCTGCGGGGCAACATCAACGCGATCTTCACCAACCTCTCGCGCCGCAACCAGTCGCTGATCGAGGGCCAGCTGACCCTGATCACCGACCTGGAGAACAACGAGGCCGACCCGGACCAGCTGGAGAACCTCTTCCGCCTGGACCACCTGGCGACCCGTATGCGCCGCAACGGCGAGAACCTCCTCGTCCTCGCCGGCGAGGAGCCCGGCCGCCGCTGGGACCAGCCGGTCCCGCTGGTCGACGTGCTGCGCGCCGCCTCCTCCGAGGTGGAGCAGTACGAGCGCATCGAACTGTCCGGCGTGCCCGAGGCCGAGATCCACGGCCGCGCCGTGACCGACCTCGTGCACCTGCTGGCCGAGCTGCTGGAGAACGCCACCACGTTCTCCTCGCCGCAGACCAAGGTCCGGGTCACCGCGACCCGGCTGCCCGACGGCCGGGTCATGGTCGAGATCCACGACAAGGGCATCGGCCTGACCGCCGAGGACTTCGCGGACATCAACCACAAGCTGGCCAACCCGCCCACCGTGGACGCGGCGATCTCCCAGCGCATGGGCCTGTTCGTGGTCGGCCGCCTCGCCGACCGGCACGGCGTCCGCGTCCAGCTGCGGCCCTCCGGTGAGCAGGCCGGCACCACTTCGCTGGTCATGCTGCCGGACGCGATCACCCACGGCGGTGGCGGCCAGCAGGCACTCGACCGTGACGACTTCACCGTCTCGCAGATCATCCCGGAACAGGAGTTCCAGGGCGAGGACTTCGGCGCTCCCCAGCCGATGCGCACCGCCGCGGAGCTCGGCTTCGACGACAGCCGGTACGCCGACGCCCCGGACGGGTCCCGGGAGTTGGACCCCGTCGGCCGCTCCCTCAAGCGCGAGGAGCGCCGCGCCGCCCTGGAGGCCCAGACGCACGACCGGCCGGCGGGCCCGGAGACGGCCGAGCCGACCGGGTACCCCGACGAGCACACCGGGCAGCAACCGCTGTACGACACCGGGCAGATGCCCTTCCCGGAGCAGGCCGGGTACGACCCGCAGACGGCGTACGAGGAACCGCAGCACTCTGCGTACGACCAGCAGCAGACGGCGTACGACGAGCAGGGCCGGCCGGCGTACGACGAGAGGTACTACGCGCCGAACGGCGGTATGCCGCAGGGCGATGCCTACTCGCCCAACGGCGGCTACCCCGACCCCGGCTATGCGGAGCCCGGGCAGCAGGAGCCCGCGTCGGCGCACGCCGCGGCGCCGGAGGCGTTCGCCGGCTTCCAGGAGCAGTCCCACCAGGACGACTGGCCGCAGCCGGACGGGTACCGGAACGGCTACCCGGACCAGTACGCTCCGGAAGCGGAATCCTCGCAGGCCGCTGACGTGACCGAGGCGGACCGCGTAGGCTTCGAGCGTCCTGGACCGGCCCCCTCCGCCGTCCACGAGCTGACCGACGCCGGGCTGCCCCGTCGCGGATCCGTCGCGAGCGGTTCGAACGGCGCGGGGCCCCTGGACCAGGAAGCACCGACCCATACTCCGGAGAGCGACGGCGACGCCTGGCATTCGGCGAACGACAAGCGCTGGCAGCAGGCCTCGCAGCTTCGCAAGCCCAAGGCAGGCGGAGTGACCTCCTCCGGGCTGCCGCGGCGTGTGCCCAAGGCCAACCTGGTCGAAGGCACCGCGGAATCAACCCCGCAGGGAGGCCCACAGGTCTCCCGCGCCCCCGAGGACATCCGGGGCAGGCTGAGCAACCTGCGCCAGGGCGTCCAACGGGGACGCAGCGCAGGAATTGACAAGAACGGCCAGGCCACAAGGAATGAACACAGTGGTCCTGACAGCACCTACAACCAGGAGCGTTAGTGTGAGCCCGATGAGCCAGGCGGCGCAGAACCTGAACTGGTTGATCACCAACTTCGTGGACAACACCCCCGGGGTGTCCCACACCGTGGTGGTCTCCGCCGACGGACTCCTTCTGGCGATGTCCGAAGGCTTCCCCCGCGACCGCGCCGACCAGCTCGCGGCCGTCGCCTCCGGTCTGACCTCGCTGACCGCCGGTGCCTCGCGCATCTTCGAGGGCGGCAGCGTGAACCAGACGGTTGTGGAGATGGAGCGGGGATTCCTCTTCATCATGTCCATTTCCGACGGTTCTTCACTCGCGGTGCTCGCACACCCCGATGCGGACATCGGCCTCATCGGGTACGAGATGGCCCTTCTGGTGGACCGTGCGGGCACGGTCCTGACGCCGGATCTCCGTGCGGAACTCCAGGGGAGCCTTCTCAACTAACAGACAGCCGGTGCGTTTTGGCGTCCCGGGGCCGTAAGGTTTCGGGACGCGGCTTCCACCCGTTGGATGCCCGGCACAGTCGGAGGAGGAGAGAACGTGGCAACACCCCCAGGCGGTTCGTCTTCGGGCAACTGGTCGTACGGCCCTGCCCAGGGCCCGAACGACGGCTCGGCGAATCCGTACGGCTTCCCCTCCACCCCCCACCACCGGCAGCCATACGCGCCGCAGGGTCCCGGTCCGTCACCGTACGACCAGCCGCCCGCGCCGCGCATCCAGCCGGTCCAGCCGCAGCGACGCACCCCTGAACCAGCGCCCGCGGGGGCGTCGAACAACCCCCTGGTGCGCCCGTACGCCATGACGGGCGGCCGCACCAGGCCGCGGTACCAGCTCGCCATAGAGGCACTGGTGCACACCACCGCGCAGCCGCACCAGATGCAGGGCCAGCTGCCCGAACATCAGCGGATCTGCCATTTGTGCCGCGAGATCAAATCGGTGGCCGAGATCTCGGCCCTGCTTTCGATCCCTCTCGGCGTGGCCAGGATCCTCGTCGCCGACTTGGCGGAGGCGGGCCTGGTCGCCATCCATCAGCCCGGCGGCGACGAGAACGCCGGTGGCCAGCCAGACGTGACACTGCTCGAAAGGGTGCTCAGTGGACTTCGCAAGCTCTAGCGGCGGTCCTTCCCGCTCCACCACCTCCGCGAAGATCGTGGTGGCGGGCGGCTTCGGCGTGGGCAAGACCACGTTCGTCGGCGCCGTCTCGGAGATCAACCCGCTGCGCACGGAGGCCGTGATGACGTCCGCTTCGGCGGGCATCGACGACCTCACCCACACCGGGGACAAGACCACCACCACGGTGGCCATGGACTTCGGCCGCATCACGCTCGACCAGGACCTGATCCTCTACCTGTTCGGCACCCCCGGCCAGGACCGCTTCTGGTTCATGTGGGACGACCTCGTCCGCGGCGCCATCGGTGCCATCGTCCTCGTCGACACCCGCAGGCTCGCCGACTGCTTCCCCGCCGTCGACTACTTCGAGAACAGCGGACTGCCCTTCGTCATCGCCCTCAACGGCTTCGACGGCCAGCAGCCCTACAACCCCGACGAGGTCCGCGAAGCACTCCAGATCGGCCCCGACGCCCCCATCATCACCACCGACGCCCGCCACCGCGCCGACGCCAAGTCCGCCCTCATCACCCTGGTGGAACACGCCCTCATGGCCCGGCTCCGCTAGCACTCGGGACGAACGCGCAGGCGGCCCTCCCACACGGGGAGGGCCGCCTGCTTTCTGCCGGCGCAAGGGCTCGACCACAACACGAGTACGACGGAAGAGGGCCCCTCCAAGTGGAGGGGCCCTCTTCCGTCGTGGGCGGCCGGATCTACCGGCGGCCGGCCTAGCCGTGCCAGCTGTGCGGGGCGCGGAAGCCGTTCTCGCGCTCCAGCCGGCGCCAGCCGGCCTTGGCGCGGCCGCGGTGGGCCGGCGTCGTCTCGGCGGGGCGGGCCGCCGCGCGGGCCAGGAGGATGGCCGTGATGGCGGCGACCTCCTCGGGCTCGGCGTGGCCCTTCTCGACGCGGATGTCTACGTTGTCCATGGGTGTCAGTCTCCGTGGCTGAGGGGTCCGCGGGATGGCCGCGGCATGTCCACTGGGTTACTGCGGGGGGTTGCCGTGCTTGCGGGAGGGCAGGTCGGCGTGCTTCGCGTGCAGCATCGCCAGGGACTTGACCAGGACCTCGCGGGTGTCCGCCGGGTCGATGACGTCGTCCACCAGACCGCGCTCGGCCGCGTAGTAGGGGTGCATCAGCTCGGCCTTGTACTCCTTGACCATCTTCTGCCGCATGGCCTCGGGGTCCTCGGCCCCGGCGATCTGGCGGCGGAAGATGACGTTGGCCGCGCCCTCGGCGCCCATCACGGCGATCTCGTTCGTCGGCCAGGCGTAGGTGATGTCGGCCCCGATCGACTGACTGTCCATGACGATGTAGGCACCTCCGTACGCCTTGCGCAGGATCAGCGAGATCCTCGGCACGGTGGCGTTGCAGTAGGCGTAGAGCAGCTTGGCGCCGTGCCGGATGATTCCACCGTGCTCCTGGTCGACGCCCGGCAGGAAGCCGGGTACGTCCAGAAGAGTGACGATGGGGATGTTGAAGGCATCGCACATCTGTACGAAGCGGGCGGCCTTCTCGCTGGCCTCGATGTCGAGGACACCCGCCAGGACCTGGGGCTGGTTGGCGATGATGCCGACGACCTGACCGTCCAGACGGGCCAGCGCGCAGATGATGTTCCGCGCCCAGCGCTCGTGGACCTCCAGGTACTCGCCGTCGTCGACGATCTCCTCGATGACCTTGACCATGTCGTAGGGCCGGTTGCCGTCGGCCGGGACCAGGTCGAGCAGGACCTCGGAGCGGCGGTCGACCGGGTCGGCCGACTCCACCCGCGGCGGGTTCTCCCGGTTGTTCTGCGGGAGCAGGGACAGGAGGTAGCGCACCTCGGCGATGCACGTCTCCTCGTCGTCGTAGGCGAAGTGGCACACACCGGAGGTCTCGGCGTGCACGTCCGCGCCGCCCAGGCCGTTCTGGGTGATCTCCTCGCCGGTGACCGCCTTGACCACGTCCGGGCCGGTGATGAACATCTGCGAGGTCTCGCGGACCATGAACACGAAGTCCGTGAGCGCGGGGCTGTAGGCGGCGCCGCCGGCGCACGGGCCGAGCATCACGCTGATCTGCGGGATGACCCCGGAGGCCTTGGTGTTGCGCTGGAAGATGCCGCCGTATCCGGCCAGGGCGGAGACGCCCTCCTGGATCCGGGCGCCGGCGCCGTCGTTGAGGGAGACCAGCGGGGCACCGGCCGCGATGGCCATGTCCATGATCTTGTGGATCTTCGTGGCGTGGGCCTCGCCCAGCGCGCCGCCGAAGATGCGGAAGTCGTGGGCGTAGACGAAGACCGTCCGGCCCTCCGCCGTGCCCCAGCCGGTGATCACACCGTCGGTGTACGGCTTCTTGGCCTCGAGGCCGAACCCGGACGCCCGGTGCCGGCGCAGCTGCTCGACCTCCTGGAAGGAGCCCGGGTCCAGGAGCAGTTCGATCCGCTCCCGCGCGGTCAGCTTGCCCTTGGCGTGCTGTGCCGCGGTCGCCTTCTCGCTGGGGCCCGCCACCGCCTGCGCACGGATCCCGTGCAGCTCGGCGACCCGCCCGCGCGCGTCCGCCGGCTCACCCGTCGTCTCTTCCAAAACGCTCATGTAGCGACCTTACGAAGGACACCTGGGAAAGCGGGCCGTTGACTCCGTACAGTCTCCGACCCGTTTTCCTGGTGCCACTGAACAGAACCATGGCGGCTTGCAGCCCTTCCAACTGCTCAGAGGGCTTCCGCGTTGTGGAGATGCCACAAAGTCACGGCATGGGAGCCCGCTCACATTCGGATCGGGCACATGCCCTCGCTGGAGTGACGCGCAGACCCGGACGGCGGCGGGCTCGCACAGAGCGTAGCCGCCGTCCGGGGGTGCGACGGCGCCGGGTCAGCAGCCGCCGCAGTTGTAGTACAGGACGTCCCAGTGGTTGCCCTCGTCGGCGTAGATGTTGCCGGAGCCCGACTGGTACTGGGGGGCACCGTCGCCGCGCAAGCCGATGTAGGCGAAGTAGTTCTTGATGTAGTTGGTCACGCAGGTGTTCTTGCCGTAGTCGAGCTTGTAGCCGTTCCAGTGGGAGTAGGTGCCGGAGGCGTGACCGGTCTCGGTGCCGCCGGTGATGTTGAGGGCGCAGCCGCTGGCCCGCTTGAGGGTCTGGGCCCCTTGCGCGGTGGCGAGGTTGAGCTGATCGAAGGACGTGCAGGTCGAGACGTTGCGGTTGGAGCAGTTGCCGGACGAGGACCAGGTGACGCCCACGTCACGGAACATCTGGGTCGCGGTGGCGTGGCTGATCTTGGTGGCGGCGGAGGCCTCGGTGGCCGTGCCGATGACCGCGAGGCCGGGGGCGACGATCAGGGCGAGGGCGGTGACCGCCGCGCGGGCCTTGGTGAGCTTGCTGACCTTCGTGGTCTTCATTGGGGGAACCTTCCTGCTGTCGGCCGTGCGTCCTGTGGGGCGGCTGTGCAGGTGGTGCAGGGAGATAGTGCCCGAGGTCTACGCGCGTCCGCCAGAGGGCGTCAGCGATTACCGTGCGCGATCCGGCAAACACGTACCGGATGATGTTGAAAGTCGAACGGAATAGGTCTACTGTCGTAGTCGTTCACTTCGTTGAATCTTCAACTTACTCGGCGCTCTGCCTCCGCGCCGAGCGACCCACCGTCCTCAAGGAGCACCTCATGGGCATCTTCGGCCGCAAGAACGTCACCGCCGACACCACCGCCGCCCCGGCCGCCGTGAACCCCGACCTGGCCGCGCTCACCGGCGACTACACGATCGACCCGTCCCACTCCACGCTCGGCTTCGTCGCGCGGCACGCCATGGTCACGAACGTCAAGGGCAAGTTCAACGACTTCACCGGCAGCCTGCACCTGGACGGCACCGACCCCGCCGCTTCCACCGCGTCCATCGACGTCAAGATGGACAGCATCGACACGGGCTCCGCGGACCGCGACGGCCACCTGAAGAGCGCGGACTTCTTCAAGACCGAGGAGTTCCCGCAGATGACCTTCCGCTCCACCAAGGCGGAGGCCGTGGGCGGCGACGACTACCGCATCACCGGCGACCTGACCATCCTCGGCGTGACCAGGACGCTCACCATCGACCTGGAGTTCAACGGCGCCGCCAAGGACCCGTTCGGCAACGAGCGCGTCGGCTTCGAGGGCAAGGCCGAGATCCTGCGCTCGGAGTGGGGCCTGACCTGGAACGCGGCCCTGGAGACCGGTGGCGTCCTGGTCTCCGACAAGATCAAGCTGAACTTCGACATCTCGGCCGTCAAGAACGCCTGAGCCGGGCTCAGAAGCCGCCCCCGAAGTCGCCGCCTCCCCCGCCGAAGTCGCCTCCCCCGCCGTCACCGAAGCCGCCGCTGAAGTCACCCGGGTCGAAGTCCGCGCCCGACAGGTCGCCGCCCTGGTAGCCGCCGTATGCGCCGAAGTCGCCGTAACCGGTGCCGTAGCCGGCCGCGTACGACGGGGTGGCCATCATGCTGCCGAGCAGCGTGCCGACCAGGAGGCCGGGCAGGAGGCCGCCGCCGAAGTAGCCACCCGCCCAGGGACCGTACGCGGGGCCGGCGTCCCAGTAGGGGCGGCGGCCCCAGTCGGTGTCGACCTCGCGGACGTGCGGGTCGCGGCCGTCGGCCAGGCGGGCCTGGTCGGCGGCGCACACCGGGACCTGACGGGGCGACCCGCCCGCAGGCGTCCAGGTGGCGTCGGTCACCGAGGGACCGTGGCGCGGGTCGAAGAAGCAGGGCGGCCGGCGCTCGGGGAGCGGACGGCCCTCGCGGCGCGCGGCGAGCTGGGCGAGCGAGAACCGCCCGTCCTCCAGTGCCTGGGTCACCGCCCGCACGTCCTCCGGCCTGCGGGCGTCGGCCATGTACTGCTTGGCCTGCTCGTAGGCGTCCAGCGCGCGCTCGTAGTCCGCGCGCATGGCGTCGTCCGCGCCGACCTCCGCCGGATGGAAGTCGAGGCGGTCCAGCTCCTCGCCGAAGGCGGTGATGTCCTCGTCGACGACGACCCGCAGCTTCTCCAGCGCGGCCCGCTGCTCCGCCTCCCGGCGGCTCCTGCCGCGCCGGACCAGGACGTACGCGCCCACACCGCCCGCCACCAGGACCGCGCCGGCGGTGATCAGCGCCGTGTTCGAGACCGTGCCGCCGTGCCCGGGGCCGCCCCAGGTGGAGGGCGCCGAGCCGCCCATGTTGGCCAGGGCCCGGTCGGTGAAGTCGGTGAGCTGGGTCCGGGCGTTCTCGCCCCGGACGCTGGTGACGAGATTGCTCACGGCGGTGCGCGGCAACACCGAGGAGTCGGCGCGGGCGTCGAACCGGTCGCCGAGGCGGACGGCGTAGGCGCCGGTGATGCCGGTGGCCGTGCGCAGCTCGGTGAACAGCTTCTGCGACGGGTAGTTCGCGGGCAGGACGGCGATGAACAGGGGTTTTCCGGCGTCCTTGATCCGCCGGGCGAGCGCGGCGGCGTCGGCGGGCGGCAGCTGGGCGGACGCGGCCGGGTCGACGTAGACCGGACCCTTGCGGAGCGCCTCGGCGATCGCGGAGACGCTGGTGGCCGCCGCGACCCGCGGCACGCCGCCCGGCGCCGGCACCCGGGGCACGCCGTCCGGCAGGACGTTCACGACCGATGCGGTCACGGACCGGGGGGCACCGGCCGCCTCCGTCCCGGCGCCCGCCGGTCCCACCGCCGCGACGGAGGCCGGCACCGCCACGGCCACCACGGTGGCCGCGAGTGTGAGCAGCGGGCGGAGAAGAACTCGGGCCGGGGCGACGACCTTCATGCTTCGAAGCTACCCGAAGCCGGACAAAACCGGCTCTCCGGACGGTGGCTGCGCACGTGGTGGGGGGGGGGCGGCGCCCCCCCCCCCCCCCCCCCCCCCCCCCCCCCCCCCCCCCCCCGCGGGGGGGGGGGGGGGGGGGGGGGGGGGGGGGGGGGGCCCCCCCCCCCCGGGGGGCCCCCCCCCCACCAGCCGGTCACGCGGCCGAGTAGGCCTTCGTGAGCTGTTCCACCGCCGCCCCGTACCGTCCGGTCAGCAGCAGGTGATCCGCGTCGGCGAAGGGTTTCGCCACCGCCGCGCTCATCCGCCCGTCCGCCTTCTGCTGGACGATCAGCCGGGCCTTGGTGACCAGCTCGCGGCCCACGGCGTCGGCGCCCACCCGCTCGGCCGCCCGTGCCGCGAGGCCCAGCGCCTTGAGCGCCACCGTGCCGCCGGCCGGGACGCCGGTGAGCGTGGTCAGGCCCCAGCCGTAGGGGAACTGCGGGTCGTACGCCGTGTCGCCCACGTTGACCGGGAGCTGCTCCTGCGACTTCGGCCAGGTCACCGGGAGCTGCCCGGTGAAGGGCCGGGTGCCGTAGAGCACGTCGGCCACGCCGTCGCCCTCGGTTCCCGGCAGCCAGGAGGCGACGAGGGCATCGATCTTCCCGAGCCGGTCGCCGATGAGCTGCGGGCGCCCGGAGACGACCAGCACCACGCACTTCATGGCGCCGCACACCCTGTCCACGGCGGCCCGGTCGGCGGCCGACAGCTGGAGGTCGTGGCCGTTGCCGACGTCGCCGACGCCCTCGGCGTACGGGGTCTCGCCGACGACGACCACCCCCACGTCGTGACCGGCCGTGGGCGCCGCGGCGTCCTTGGACCAGGTGACGTTCCCGCCCGCCTTGCGCATGGCCTGAAGGATCGTGGTGCCCTGGGTGTGGGTGCCGGAGGCGCCCTGCCAGGTGATGGTCCAGCCGCCGGTCTGGTTGCCGAGGTCGTCGGCGTTGGACCCGGCCACGTAGACCTTCGCCTTCTTCTTCAGCGGCAGCAGGCCGCCCTTGTTCTTCAGCAGCACCTGGGACTCGGCGGCGGCCTGCCGGGCGACGGCGCGGTGCTCGGCGGAGCCGATCCGGGAGGCGCCGGCGGTATCGGCGTAGGGGTGCTCGAAGAGGCCCAGTTCGAACTTCTTGGTGAGGATCCGGGAGACCGCGTCGTCGATCCGCCGGGGGCTGATCCGACCCGCCTTCACCTCGGCGATCAGGGTCGCCCGGAAGTCCTGGTACGCGTACGGCACCATGATCATGTCCACGCCGGCGTTGACCGACGCTCGGACCTGAGCGGCGGCGTCGCCCGGGAGCTGGTCGATGGCGGCCCAGTCGCTGATGACGAAGCCGTCGAAGCCCATGCGGCCCTTGAGCACGCCGTTGATCATGTCGCCGCGGGCGTGCATCTTCACCGGGCCCTGCCCGTCGCCGACGACGTCCAGCGAGGAGTACGACGGCATGGCCGAGCCGATGCCGCGGTCCACGGCCGGCCCGTACGGCGCCAGGTGGATGTCCTCCAACTGCTGCCGGGTGACCCTGGTGACGCCCTGGTCGGTGGTGTAGGTGCCGGTGGTGGAGGAGCCGTACAGGGCGCCGCCGTCGCCGACGAAGTGCTTGGCGGTGGCCAGCACCTTGTCGCCACGGCTCAGGTCGCGCCCGTCCGCGCGCCCCTGGAGGCCCTGGATGACGGTCTCCATGGATTCGACGAGCGCCGGGTCCTCGCCGAAGGACTCGTAGGAGCGGCCCCAGCGTTCGTCGCGGCTGACGCACAGGCAGGGCGCGAAGTCCCAGTGGATCCCGGTGGCGCGGACCTCGCTCGCCGTCACCGCGCCGGTCTTCTCGGCCAGCCGGGGGTCGCGGGTGGCGCCGATGCCGATGTTGTGCGGCATGATCGTGGCGCCGGCCAGGTTGTTGTGCCCGTGCACCGCGTCGACCCCGTAGATCAGCGGGATCTGGAAGCGGGTGGCCCGGGTGCGCAGCTGGAAGTCGTCGATCATCTTCGCCCAGGCCTGGGGGGTGTTGGGCGTGGGGGTCGAACCGCCGCCGGACAGCAGGGAGCCGAGGGCGTAGGCGGCGATGTCGCCCGGCGCGGTCATCGCTTCGCGCTCGGCCTGGGTCATCTGCCCGGCCTTCTCCTCGAGGGACATCCGGGAGAGCAGGTCCGCGACCCGCTTGCGCACCGGCAGCCTACTGTCGAGGTACGGCAGCCCGTACGCGTCGACGACGATCTGCGGGCTCTCGGCGGGGGCCTTGGCGCCGGTGACGGTGAGCTGGAGCGGGATCGTCCCGGCGGGCTTCGCCGCCTTGGGCTTGAGGGTGGTGACCTTGAGGGTGCGGGAGGTGCCGGAGGCGGTGCCCGCGGGGAAGGTGAGGGTGCCGGAGACCGGGGTGTAGTCCTTGCCGGGCTCGGCGGTGCCGCCGGCGGTGCGGTAGGCGACCGTCACCGGCTCGTCGAGCGGAGCGGAGCCGGTCGTGGCGACGGTGACCTTCACCGCCGCCGTGCCGCCCCCGCCGACCGGGTAGACCGCCGCGTCGGTGGTGACGGAGGCGCGCAGCGACTGGTCGGCCCGGCCGTACAACTGCACGTCGTCCATGGCGAACCTGCCCTTGACGCCGGTCGGCAGGGTGACGGCGTAGCCCCACATCCCGGTGAGGCCGAGCACGTGGTCGATGCCGCCGACCGGCTGGTAGTCCGTGCGGTAGGTGAAGTCGGTGAAGGGCAGCTCGATCTGTCTCCAGCCCGTGAAGTCGTCGGTGAAGGAGGTCGTCCACAGCTCGGACGCCTCGCCGTGTGCACCGCCGTCCTTGATCTCGAAGGAGATCTTCCTGCCGCTGTCCTGGCCCTCCCACCAGAACCGGATGCCCTTGTGGGCGGACCAGTCGTGGGCGGGCAGGTCGGCCGCGAAGTCGTGGGTGAAGCCGCCGTAGCCGCTGATGTCGTACGTGCCGGAGAGGACCTTGGCGCCCTCGGGTGCGTCGGAGCGGTCGGCGAGCCGCAGGGTGGGCGGATCGTCGCTGTCGCCGCCCCAGGTGAAGATGCCCTCGGCGGGCTGTCCGGCGAAGGGCACCTCGCCCTCGAAGCGGTCGATGGACACGGGGGCGGGGGCCGGGTCGTCGGCGTGGTCGGCGGCCCGCGCCGGCGCGAACGGGATCAGGGCGGCGAGCAGACCGGCGGAGACGAGCAGGGCGGTTCTTCGCATGGACGGACCTTCCCTCGGCTCTGGGACTTCCCTGGGCTCATGATTCACTCACGACTTAGATCACGCCTTGAGTGAACTAGCGTCAGCCCGCTGCCGTCAAGACTTCACACTGGACTGGGGACGTGCCCAACTCCCGGCTGAATGCGGGCAGTTACCCCTTCGGCACTTGAACGCGCACCCTCTTGACTCGGCCCCGAAGCCGTCATTTACTCACCGCTCGCACGCCCCTGTCCCCCACCTCACGAAGGGCGGCACCCGATGCACCCCTTTCCCGACAGACGCGGTTTTCCCGGCAGACACGGTCGCGCACTGCGGCTGCTGCTCGCCGGACTGCTGTCCACGGCGGGCCTGACGGCCCTGGGCGCCCCGGCCGCGCAGGCGGCGGGCGAGCCCGTCACCGCCTGGCTGACCACGACCGACGACTCCGGCGGGCGCCACGTGGTGCGCGGCCTCGAACAGCAGACGCCGTTCGCCTTCCAGTCCGGCACCGGAGGCGGCGGTGAGAACATCACCGTCGACGAGAACACCCGCTACCAGACCTTCACCGGCGGCGGCGCCTCCTTCACCGACACCGCGGCCTGGCTGATGAACAGCAGCGGCGCGCTGTCGCAGGCGACCCGGGACGCGACCATGCGGAAGCTGTTCTCGCCCACGGACGGGATCGGGCTCTCCTTCCTGCGCAACCCGATGGGCGCCTCCGACCTGGCGCGCAACGGCTACACCTACGACGACGTGCCGGCCGGGCAGAGCGACCCGTCGCTCTCGAAGTTCTCCATCGCGCACGATCTGGCCGACGTGGTGCCGCTGACCCGGCAGGCGCTCCAGCTGAACCCGGCGCTCACGGTGATGGCCTCACCCTGGACCGCGCCCGCCTGGATGAAGGACAGCGGACAGCTCAACGGCGGCTGGCTGAAGGCGGAGGACTACGGGGCGTACGCCACGTACTTCGTGAAGTACCTCCAGGCCTACCGGGACCAAGGCGTCCCGGTCGCCTACGTGACCGCGCAGAACGAGCCCACCTGCTGTTCCGGCTACCCCTCGATGAGCTGGAACGCCGGCGGCCTGGCCTACTTCACCAAGAGCGAGCTGCTGCCCAAGCTCCAGGCCGCGGGCCTGTCCACCAAGGTGCTGGCGCACGACTGGAACTGGGACACCTACGACTCCTACGCCGCCCAGACGGTGGACGACGCGGCCGTCCGCGCGCACCCGAACTTCGGCGGCATCGCCTGGCACGGCTACGGCGGCAACGTCGCCCAGCAGACCACCGTGCACAACCGGTATCCGCAGCTGGACGCCTTCGGCACCGAGCACTCGGGCGGCACCTGGATCGGCCACCAGCAGCGCGAGGACATGCTCAACATCGTCGACTACACCCGGAACTGGGCGAAGTCGGTGACCAAGTGGTCGCTGGCGGTGGACCAGAACATGGGGCCGCACAACGGCGGTTGCGGCACCTGCACCGGGCTGATCACGGTGCACAACGGCGACGGCCGGTCGGGGCAGGTCGACTACACGGTCGAGTACTACGACATGGGCCACCTGACGAAGTTCGTACGGCCGGGCGCACAGCGGATCGCGTCCACCGCCTCCTCGGCGGTGCCCAACGTGGCCTGGCGCAACCCGGACGGCGGCAAGGCCCTGATCGCCTACAACGACGCCACCACCGCGAAGACCGTCACGATCAACTGGGGTTCGCAGCACGCCACCTACTCGCTGCCGGGCCGGACTTCGGCGACCTTCACCTGGTCCGGGACCCAGACGGGCGGCGGCGCCAAGTCGGGCGCGTTCGTCGGGCTCGCGAGCAAGTGCCTGGACGTGGCGGGCGGTTCGTCGGCGAACGGCACGGCGGTGCAGCTCTACGACTGCAACTCCAGCGCGGCCCAGCAGTGGACGGTCCAGCCGGACGGGTCGGTGCGGGCGCTGGGCAAGTGCCTGGACGTGGCGTCGGCGTCGACCGCCAACGGGGCGAAGGTGCAGCTCTACGACTGCAACGGCACCGGGGCCCAGCAGTGGTCGTACAACGCCTCGACCGGTGACGTGGTGAACCTCGCCGCCGACAAGTGCCTGGACGTGACCGACAACTCCTCGGCCAACGGGGCTCGGGCGCAGATCTGGTCGTGCACCGGCGCGGCCAACCAGAAGTGGCGGTTGCAGTAGGACCGCCCGGCCGGCCGGGAGCCCCCGGCCGGCCGGACACCGGTCGCGGCACCGGGCCCGCGGCTCCCCACGGACGTATCGTCGGGGGTGTCCCCGACATGACCACCCCGACCAGGAGCGCCGGCATGACCACACCTCGGGACCTGTTGATCGTCAGCATGGACGTCCCGTCCGAGCGCCCCGTCGAGCAGGGCGATCTGTCTCTCGCGCTGGCGGGCGCCGAACTGGCCGACCTCCTCACCGCCGGGGCCGCCGGCCTGGACGGCGACCGCATCGTGCCGCTCCCCCGGCAGGACACCGGGGACCGCCTCCTGGACCAGGCGGCGGCGTCGCTCGATGAGCGGCCGCCGTACGAGTCCGTCGAGGACTGGCTGTGGCGCCGCGGCGAGGGTCTGGCCGTGACCTACATCGACACCCTGGACGCGGAGGGGCAGCTCACCGGCCGGCGGCACCGCTGGATGCCCGCGCGCGGCGGCCGGAAGGCGCCCGCCGACACACCGGCGCGGCGCCGGGCGGCCGAGCGCTGGTCCTCCCACGACCCCGTCATCGCCGGGCTCGCGGCCGCCGTGGGCATCGAGGCCGAGCCGGGTGCCCCGCTCACCGCGCCGGACGACGACGCCCTGGTCACCGTGCTGGCCACCGTCAACGACGCGGTGACGGAGCTGGAGGCCGTACGGCAGCGGCGGCGCATCGAGAACGCGGCCTTCGACAACATCTGGCGCGCTCCGTGATACCCGGGGCGGGCCGGTCACCGCGACGGCCGGCCGATGCCCAGCAGGTTCGAGGACGACACCGCGCAGCCGCGGCCGCGACACGACCGCGGCCGCCGTCGACCTCCCCCGCCGTCCGGGTGAACGTGCCGGGCGGGGCCCCGGTGGAGAGGAAGGGCACGACGTACGTCTCCCCGCACCGGTAGGGCAGCCCGTCCGGCCGTTCCTCGACGGCCCGCAGCCCCAGCTTGTCGGCGTGGAAGCGCCGGGCCCGGTCGAGGTCCCGGGCCGGCAGCCGGGTCGGTCCGTTCGGCTACTTCGCCGGTTCCACGCCCGCGCGCAGCAGGCCGTAGGTGTACGCGTCCTCCAGGGCCTGCCAGGAGGCCGCGATCACGTTGTCGGCCACGCCCACCGTGGACCACTCGCCCTGGCCGTCCGAGGTGGAGATCAGCACGCGGGTGGTGGAGGAGGTGCCGTGCTTGCCCTCCAGGATGCGGACCTTGTAGTCGACCAGGCCGAGGGAGGCGAGCTCGGGGTAGATCTTCTCCAGGGCCACGCGCAGGGCGCGGTCGAGGGCGTTGACCGGGCCGTTGCCCTCGGCGGTGGCGACGATGCGCTCGCTCTTGGCCCACAGCTTCACCGTGGCCTCGTTGGCGTGGGTGCCGTCGGGGCGGTCCTCGACGATGGCCCGCCAGGACTCGACGTCGAAGTACCTCAGCGGCCTGCCCTCGACCTCGGCGCGCAGCAGCAGTTCGAAGCTCGCGTCGGCCGCCTCGTAGGTGTAGCCCTTGAGCTCGCGCTCCTTGACCCGCTCGACCACGCGGCCGACCAGTTCGCGGTCGTCACCGAGGTCGATGCCGAGTTCCTTGCCCTTGAGCTCGATGGAGGCGCGGCCGGCCATGTCGGAGACCAGCATGCGCATGGTGTTGCCGACCTGCTCGGGGTCGATGTGCTGGTAGAGGTCCGGGTCGACCTTGATGGCGGAGGCGTGCAGGCCGGCCTTGTGCGCGAAGGCGGAAACACCCACATAGGGCTGGTGGGTGGAGGGCGTGAGGTTGACGACCTCGGCGATGGCGTGCGAGATGCGGGTCATCTCGCGCAGCCGGCCTTCGGGCAGCACCCGCTTGCCGTACTTCAACTCCAGGGCCGCGACCACCGGGAAGAGGTTGGCGTTGCCGACCCGCTCGCCGTAGCCGTTGGCCGTGCACTGCACGTGGGTGGCGCCGGCGTCGACGGCCGCGAGGGTGTTGGCGACCGCGCAGCCGGTGTCGTCCTGGGCGTGGATGCCGAGGCGGGCGCCGGTGTCCGCGAGGACGGTGGAGACGACCGCCTGGACCTGGGCGGGCAGCATGCCGCCGTTGGTGTCGCAGAGGATCACCACGTCCGCGCCGGCCTCCGCGGCGGTGCGGACGACGGCCTTGGCGTACTGGGGGTTGGCGCGGTAGCCGTCGAAGAAGTGCTCGCAGTCGACGAAGACCCGGCGGCCCTCGGCGCGCAGGTGGGAGACGGTGTCGCGGACCATCTCCAGGTTCTCCTCCAAGGTGGTGCGCAGCGCCAGCTCCACATGCCGGTCGTGCGACTTGGCGACCAGGGTGATCACCTCGGCGCCGGACTCCAGCAGCGCCCTGACCTGGGGGTCGTCCGCCGCCTTGGCGCCGGCTCGGCGGGTCGCCCCGAAGGCGACGAGCTTGGCGTGCCGGAAGTCGATCTCCTGCTTGGCGCGGGCGAAGAACTCGGTGTCCCGCGGGTTCGCGCCGGGCCAGCCACCCTCGATGAAGCCCACGCCGAAGTCGTCCAGGTGCCGAGCGATGGCCAGCTTGTCGGCGACCGTGAGGTTGATCCCCTCACGCTGGGCGCCGTCGCGCAGGGTGGTGTCGAAGACGTGGAACGAATCGTCGAGCTGGCTGGATGCGGTCATGGTCTCAAGGCTCCTGTTTGCAATCTCGGTCTTGCCGTCAATGACCGGCTCCACCGTCCCCCCAATAGTCCCTCGCGCGGCGGTCCCGGCTGTGGGTGGGCCAGGAAAACGAAAGACCCCTCGCGGGTGCGAGAGGTCTGCGCGCGGGTCGAGGACGACGATGGCCGCCCGTACCTGGTCGTACGTGGCGGTCACTGCGGACCGGCGCGCCTGCTGCCAATAATCATGGCGGACGAGAGCACGGGGGCAGTTTGCCACAGTCCCACTCCCTCCGGACATCGCGTCTCAGGATGCGGGCGTCAGCCTGGACGCCTCCTCGGCCCACCCGCGTCAGATCCAGATCCCTGGTCTCCCGCATGGTGATGTAGACCACGAGCGAGACGGCCGCGCAGGCCGCCACGTACCAGAAGAATCCGGACTCCGCGCCGGCGTTCTTGAACCACAGGGCGACGTATTCGGCGGTGCCGCCGAAGAGGGCGTTGGCGAGGGCGTAGGGCAGGGCCACGCCGAGCGCGCGCACGCCCGTGGGGAACAGCTCCGCCTTCACGCACGCGTTGATCGAGGTGTAGCCGGTGACCACGACCAGGGCGAGCAGGGACAGTCCGAACGCCGGCCAGAAGCCGTCCGCGCGCCGCAGCAAGGTCATGATCGGCACGGTCAGGACCGTCGAGCCGACGGCGAAGGTGATCAGCAGCGGCCGGCGGCCGATCCGGTCGGACAGTCGCCCGGCGAGCGGCTGGAGGCAGGCGAAGACGATCAGCGCGGTGAAGGAGACCAGGGTCGCGGTCTGCTTGGGCAGGCCCGCGGAGTTGGCCAGGTACTTCGTCAGGTACGTGGTGTACGTGTAGTACGCCACGGTGCCGCCCATGGTCAGGGCGATCACCAGGAACGCCTCCCGCCTGTGCCGCCACAGCGCGCGCAGGGTGCCGCGCTCCTCGCCGCCGGTGGCGTCGGCCTCGTACACCTCGGTCTCCAGCATGCTGCGGCGCAGGTAGAAGACCACGGCCGCGCCGAGCGCGCCGACCACGAACGGGATGCGCCAGCCGTAGCTGTGCAGGGCCTCGTCGGACATGGTGCGCTGGAGCAGGATCTGGAGGCCGAGGCCGAGGATCTGGCCGGCGGTCATGGACACGTACTGGAAGCTGGAGGCGAAGCCGCGGTGGCGCGGGGCGGAGGCCTCGGTGAGATAGGTGGCGCTGGCCGCGTACTCGCCGCCCACGGACAGTCCCTGGAGCAGGCGTGCGGCGAGCAGGACCAGGGCGCCGCCGTAGCCGGCGACGGCGTAGGTCGGCGCCACCGCGATGAGGACGGCGGACGCCGACATGAGGGTGACGGTCAAGGTCAGGGCCGCCTTGCGGCCCCTGCGGTCGCCGACCCTGCCGAGCAGCCAGCCGCCGACCGGGCGCATGAAGAAGCCGACGGCGAAGATGCCCGCGGTGTTCATGAGCTGGGCGGTCGGGTTCCCGTCCGGGAAGAAGGCTCCGGCGAAGTAGGTGGCGAAGCTGGCGTAGACGAACCAGTCGTACCACTCCACCATGTTTCCGGCCGAGCCGATCCAGATCTTCTTCCAGTGCTGTCGTCCCATGAGCCGTCACTGCCCCGGCCGGGCGGTGGGAACGCGCCGGAATCGGCCAAACGGAGCGGTCAGTTCAGGCGTCGTACGAAGACGTCCGGGACGCCGTTGGTGTCGTACGGCACCAGGTCGGCGGCCGGGGAGGAGAAGACGACGGCGTGGCCCGCGCGGTCGACCGCGCGAGGGAGGGCGGTGGCGCCCGCCGGGGCGACCGGGTGCCGCCTGCCGGACGGCAGGGCGAGCAGGTCGAGTCCGCCGTCGCCGGACAGCAGCACGTGCCGCAGCGAGCCGTCGGCGGCGACCGCCGCGGTGCCGGCCGCCTGCCGGACGCGTCCGGTGCGCAGGTCCTGGAAGTACGCGGTGGTCGTCAGGTCGGCCGCCATGGCGTTGAACAGGGCGCTTCGGCCGTCGTCGGAGAGCCGGACGAGCGTGGCCGAGAAGCCGCTGCCGATGTCGGACTCGTGTCCGTCGCGGACGACGTGGATCCGCCCCTCGGTGCCCTGGCCCGTCCGGGCCGCCACGCTGTAGGCGACCGTGCGGCCGTCGGCGCTGAGCCAGGCGTTGAGGATCATGCCCTCGGCCGGCAGCGGCGAGATCTGCCGGTCGGTGCCGGTGTCCAGGTCGCGGACGTGGAGCACGCGTGCGTAATCGTCGCCGTGGCGGTTGCCGAGGGTGTACGCCACGTGCCGGCCGTCGGAGCTGATCGCGGCAGCGGTGCCCAGCTCGTAGGAGGTGTCCTCCCGCTTCTCGGGCCACAGCAGCTCCGTGCGTCCCGTGACGCGGTCGTACACGTACGGCTTGGGGTAGCGGTTGCCGTTGGAGTAGGCGACGTAACGGCCGTCGCCGCTGAGCATCGGTCCCGTGGTGTAGACCAGGTCCTCCGGGACCTGGGTGAGCCTGCCGGTGCGCAGGTCCTTGAGGTACAGGCGGGTGTCGATGCCGCCCTCGGGGTCCGCCGAGGAGAAGACGGCGTAGCGGCCGTCGCCGCTGATGACGCCGCCGCCCGACGCCGCGGTCAGCTCGCTCCCGTCGGTGGCGGTGCTGATCCGCTCGACGCGCGGCGGAGGGGTCGCGGCCACGGCGGCCGGGCCGAGCGCGAGCAGCAGTCCGGCCGCCGACGCGGCGCCGAAGACTCTGCGGACATGTGCGGCCATGGCCATGGTTTCCCCCGAACCCGGTCCCCCGGTCCCCGGTCCCGCGCCGAGGACTCCCCGGATTCAAACGCACCGGCCGGTTCGCGGCAATGCGCCGGTTTACGTACAACCCGGACGGCTGATCAGGCGTCCGTGAGCCCCGGCCGGTTCAGTGCGTCATCGAGGAACTCCCGTACGTGGCACATGACTTGGGCCCGGTCGGTGCCGCGCAGCCCGATCGCGACGTGGATGGAGAAGCCGTCGAGGAGGGCGCGCAGCCGGGCCGCGAAGCGGTCCGCGTCGACCGGCTGGAACTCGCCGCGCGAGACGCCCTCGGCGACCAGCGCGGCCAGGTCCCGGTGCCAGGCGCCCTCGATGGCGGCCTGCCGGTCGCGGGCGTCCTCGCCGGCGTTCAGCGAGCGGTTCCAGACCTCCAGCCACAGCGTCCAGTGCGGGTCGCGGTGACCGTCCGGCACGTACAGGTCGACGTAGGCGTCGAGGCGTTCGCGGACCGGGGCGGCACGGGTGAGCAGCCGGCCGCGCTCGGCGCCGAGCCGGCTCTCGCTCCACTCCAGCGTCTGCAGCAGCAGTTCGTCCTTGGAGCGGAAGTAGTACAGCAGATGGCCGCTGCTCATCCCGACCTCGCGGCCGAGCGCCGCCATGGTGAGCTGCTCCAGACCGCGCTCGGCGATCATCTCCATGGCGGCGGCGAGCACCTCCTCACGCGGCGGCGCGGGGGTACGTCTGCGGGGCGCCGGGGCGGTGCTCATGCGGGGACCGTCCGTACGGCGTCGGGCAGGACGTGGGTCTCGTAGGGGCCGTAGCACTCGCCGAACAGCGTCGCCACCACCGCTCCGCCCCCGCCGCACACCTGGTTCGGGCCCTCCTGGCCGGTGGCCCCGCGGCACCCGTGGTCCTGGCAGGCGGGTTTGTACGACAGGAAACCGGCCGTGTCCTCGGGGCCGACCACCAGGGTGTCGCGCGGCCCGGCCGGCATCAGGAATCCCGGGCCGTCGGGGTCCGCCACGCACACGCCGGGGACGGCGGCCCCCGCCCACTCCGGGTCCGGGTGCGGCACGAACGGCGCCCCGCACTGCTCGGGGTCCACGGCGTACGTGCCCGGCGGCACGGTCGGCGGGGCGTGCCGCGAGCCGTCCGGGTTCCTCCGGCCGTCGTGCTCCGGGCGGGGCGGCAGTTCGGGCAGCGGACGCAGCGGTTCGGTGCGGTGGCGGGCGCAGGCTGCGCGGACCAGTACGTTCACTCGTACGTTCTACCTGACTGCCCGCTGCCTGACGACCGTCCTGGGCTGCTGCTGGGTGATGCAGTGGATGCCTCCGCCGCCGGCGAAGATGGCGCGGGCGTCGACCGGGGTCACCGTGCGGTCGGGGAAGAGCCGGCGGAAGATGCCGGCCGCCTGCTCGTCGCGCGGGTCGTCGAAGGCGCACAGGACGACGCCGCCGTTGCAGAGGTAGTGGTTGATGTAGGAGTAGTCGGCCCAGTGCCCGTCGGCCTCCAGGACGGTGGGGGCGGGGACTTCGACGACCTCCAGGGGGCGGCCGTCGGCGTCGGTGGCCGACTTCAGGATGCCGATGACCTCCTTGGTGACCTCGTGGTCGGGGTGGGCCGGGTCCGGCTGGTGGTGGGCGACGACGACACCGGGGCGGGCGAAGGCGGCCACGATGTCGACATGGCCGAGGGTGCCGTAGCCGTAGGGAGGGTAGTCGCCGGTCAGGCCGCGCGGCAGCCAGATCGCCTTGCGGGTGCCGAGGTGGGCGTGGATCTCCGCCTCGACCTGCTCCTTCGTCCAGTGCGGGTTGCGCTCGGGGCCGAGCTGCACGGTCTCGGTCAGCAGGACCGTGCCCTCGCCGTCGACGTGGATCCCGCCGCCCTCGTTGACGAGCGGGGAGGCGTACGTCTTCGCGCCCGCGAGGTCCGAGACATACGCGGCGATCTTCGCGTCGTGCTCCCAGCGGGCCCAGTCCTGGGCCCCCCAGCCGTTGAACGTCCAGTCGACGGAGGCGAGTTCACCCGTGTCGTTGGTCAGGAAGGTGGGGCCGATGTCGCGCATCCAGGCGTCGTCCAGATCGCGTTCGACGGTGTCGACGCCGTCGCCCAGGAGGGTGCGGGCCTCGGCCGACTGGCCGGGGCCGCAGACCACCGTCACCGGTTCGAAGCGGCTCACGGCACGGGCCACCGAGGCCCAGGCGGCACGGGAGGCGGCGACGTCGTCGGGGGTGTCGAAGGTCGGGTTGGGACCCGGCCACGCCATCCAGGTGCGCTCGTGCGGCGCCCACTCGGCGGGCATGCGGAAGCCGTCGGCGGCGGGGGTGTTCATGTCGGGGGTCCTCGCAGAGGTCACGGAGGTCACAGGAAGTACAGGCGGTTGAGGGAGACCGAGTCGGCGGGCTCGGAGCGGATCGGGTCGCCGTCCAGGGTGACCAGGCCGGTGCGCTGGTCGACGTCGACGGATCCGGTACGGGAGTTCAGGCGCAGGTCGGCGGGGCCGATACCGCGGGTGCCGCGCACGGCGACCCGGCGCCGCCGGGTGGGCATCGTGTCGTGGCCCTGGTCCACGGCGGCCTGGGAGACGAACGCGACCGAGATCTCGGCCGGGGTGGCGCCGTGCGCGCCGAACTGCGGGCCCAGCACCAAGGGTTCGCAGGTGTCGGTGGCCGCGTTGGGGTCGCCCACCACGCCGTACGCGGGGAAGCCCGACTTGAGGACGAGTTGCGGCTTGGCGCCGAAGAACTCGGGGCGCCACAGCACGATGTCGGCCAGCTTGCCGGTCTCGATCGAGCCGACCTCGTGGGAGAGGCCGTGCGCGATGGCTGGGTTGATCGTCAGCTTGGCGATGTAGCGCAGGACGCGCGCGTTGTCGTCGTCCGGACCGTCCCCGTCGACCGGGCCCAGCTCGGCCTTCATCTTCCCGGCCATGGCGAAGGTGCGGCGCACGGTCTCGCCGGCCCGGCCCATGCCCTGGGCGTCGGAGGAGGTGATGCCGATCGCGCCCAGGTCGTGCAGCACGTCCTCCGCGCCCATGGTCCCGGCGCGGATGCGGTCGCGGGCCATGGCGGCGTCGCCGGGCAGGTCGGTCTTGAGGTCGTGGACGGAGACGATCATGCCGTAGTGCTCGGCGACCGCGTCCCGGCCGAAGGGCAGGGTGGGGTTGGTGGAGGAGCCGATGACGTTCGGGACCCCGGCCATCTTCAGCACGTTGGGGACGTGTCCGCCGCCGCAGCCCTCGATGTGGAAGGCGTGGATCGTGCGGCCCTCCAGGACACGCAGGGTGTCCTCGACCGACAGGCACTCGTTCAGTCCGTCGCTGTGCAGGGCGACTTGCACGTCGTGCTCCTCGGCGACCCGCAGGGCGGTGTCGAGGGCGCGAGTGTGGGCGCCCATGTCCTCGTGCACCTTGAAGCCCAGGGCCCCGCCCTCGGCCAGCGCCTCGACCAGCGGGGCCGGGTGCGAGGACGAACCGCGGCCCAGGAAGCCGATGTTGACCGGCCAGGCGTCGAAGGCGCCGAACGCGTGCCGCAGCGCCCACGGCGAGTTGACGCCCACGCCCCACACCGGCCCGAACTCCTGGCCGATGATGGTGGTCACGCCGGAGGCGAGCGAGGCCTCCATGATGCGCGGCGACAGCAGGTGCACATGGGTGTCGACGGCGCCGGCGGTGGCGATCAGCCCCTCGCCGGACACGATCGTGGTGCCGGTGCCGACGACCACGTCGACGCCGTCGAGGGTGTCGGGGTTCCCGGCCCGCCCGATGGAGTGGATCCGGCCCTCGCGGATTCCTATGGAGACCTTGCGGATGCCCTGCACGGCGTCGATGACGACGACGTTGCTGATCACCACGTCGCAGGTCTCGCGGACCGCCGCCGCCTTGAGGTGCAGTCCGTCCCGGGCCGTCTTGCCGAAGCCGGCGAGGAACTCGTCGCCGTACTCCTGCGCGTCGGACTCGATCCGGACCACCAGCCCGGAGTCGCCGAGGCGGACGCGGTCGCCGGCCCGCGGGCCGTGGGTGGCCGCGTACGCGTACGGGTCGATGCTCATCGGTCGGCTCCCAGGTATCCGCAGGCGGCGGCCCGGCGCAGGGCCTCTTCCTTTGCTCCCGGCGCGTCCAGGGGCCCGTCGACGAGGCCGGCGAAGCCGATCGCGATCCGCTCGCCGCCGATCGGCACGAGGCCGACCTCGACACTCTCCCCCGGCCCGAACCGCACCGACGATCCGGCGGGCACCGCGAGCCGCATGCCGTAGCCCCGCTCGCGCGGGAAGTCGAGACGCGGGTTGGCCTCGAAGAAGTGGAAGTGCGAGGTCACGGAGACCGGCACGGACGCGGTGTTGGTGACCGTGAGCCGTACGGCCGCCTCCGGCTCGGCGTGCTCCGGTCCCGGCAGCAGCGCGCCCGGACCCATCCCCCCCAGCCCGCTCCCCGCGATCGGGTCGGAGACCACCGCGAGCCGTGAGCCGTCGTCGAAGACGGCCTCGACGTGGACCTCGGTGACCACGTCCGCCACTCCGGGCAGGACGTCGTCCGGGCCGAGCACCGTGCGGGCACGCTCGATCGCCTCGGCGAGCCGGGCGCCGTCGCGGGCTGCCTCGCACACCGTGTCGGCGATCAGGGCGGTGGCCTCCGGCACGTTGAGCCTCAGGCCGCGGGCCCTGCGGGCGCGGGCCAGTTCGGCGGCGGTGAACAGCAGCAGCCGGTCGCGCTCGGTGGGTGTCAGTCTCACGCCGTGGCACCTCCTTGATCGCCAAATTAGAACAACACTCTAAACGTGAAATTCGAAGAAAGGAACCGTTGACGTGAGCGATTCGACCGTCACATTGAACATCGCTCTAACTCTCAGGCGGCCGTCGAAGGGGACCTGCCATGCCGATGGAACAGCGCGGAGTCGACACCATCCCCGAGGAGGAACGGACCAGTGGTCCGCGCGATCTGGTGTCGATCCTGCTGGGGTCCAATCTGTGTCTCGGCGTGATCATCTTCGGCTGGCTGCCGCCGTCGTTCGGGCTCGGCTGGTGGGCCTCGGTCAGCTCGATCGTGGTGGGCACGGCTGTCGGCGCGCTGTTCACGGCCCCGCTGGCGCTGGCGCTGGTCTCCCTGCGCACCGGCACCAACCTGTCGACCTCGTCCGGCGCCCAGTTCGGCGTGCGCGGCCGGCTGGTCGGCTCGGTGGTCGGGCTGCTGCTCGCCCTCGGCTACACCGCCCTGACCGTGTGGATCGGCGGCGACGTGATGGTCTCCGTCCTGCACCGGCTGTTCGGTCTGACGCCGAGCGCGGCCTCGTACGGCGTCGTCCACACCCTGCTCGCCGCGGCGACCGTCACGGGCGCGGTGTACGGCTACCGGGTGCTGCACGCCATGTCCCGTGTGCTCGCGATCGGATGACCGCCCTGCTGATCCTCGGCGTGATCGCCTACGCCCCGCACTTCACCACGGCCGCGCTGCCGGAGGCCGGCGGCTGTCTTCTGGGCGGCTTCTGGCCGACGTGGTTCCTCTCGACGGTGGCCGCGGGACTGTCCGGTCCGATCTCCTTCATCACCCTCCTCGGCGACTGCACCCGTTACATCTCCCCCACCCGGTACTCCTCCCGCCGGGTGCTGCACGCCACCTGGCTGGGCCTGATCCTCGGCCTGCTGGTCCCTCAGTTGTTCGGCACCTTCACGGCCTTCGGCGCCCGCGCCGCCCTCGACCACGCCGGGCCGCTGGTGGACGCCTCCCCCACCTGGCACCTGATCCCGCTGCTTTCCGGTCGCAGCACTGGGCCCTGTCGGAAGAGACCGGGAAGCACACCACCAACGGCCGTTCCCCGCCCGCCGGTTCGCGAAGCTAGCGAACGGCGGACGGGGAACGGGAGAAGGGGAGCGGGAGACGGCCGGTGAGGCGAAGGGCCGGGCAGGCGCCTACGCCAGCGCGTGCATCCAGCCGTGCTTGTCCTCGGTGACGCCGCGCTGGACGTCCAGCAGGGCCCGGCGCAGCTTCATCGTGACCTCGCCGGGCTCGCCGCCCGACTGCTTCCACTCGGCGCCCGCGCGCTTGACGGTGCCGACGGGGGTGATGACGGCGGCCGTGCCGCAGGCGAAGACCTCCGTCAGCGTGCCGTTCTCGGAGTCGCGCTGCCACTGGTCGATGGAGACGCGGGCCTCCTCGGACTCGTAGCCGAGGTCGCGGGCGACCTGCAGCAGCGAGTCACGGGTGACGCCCTCCAGGATCGAACCGCTCAAGGACGGGGTGACGATCTTGTCGCCGTACACGAAGTACAGGTTCATGCCGCCGAGTTCCTCGACCCACTTGTGCTCCACGGCGTCGAGGTAGCAGACCTGGTCGCAGCCCTCGGCGGCGGCCTCGGCCTGGGCGAGCAGGGAGGCCGCGTAGTTGCCGCCCGTCTTGGCGTCGCCCATGCCACCGGGGACGGCGCGGACGCGGTCCTCGGAGGCCCAGATGGAGACCGGCTTCACGCCGCCCGGGAAGTACGCGCCGGCCGGGGAGGCGATCACGAGGAACAGGTACTCGTTGGCGGGCTTGACGCCCAGCCCGACCTCGGTGGCGATCATGAACGGGCGCAGGTACAGGGACTCCTCGCCGCCGTGCGCCGGGACCCATGCCTTGTCCTGCCGGACCAGGACGTCGCAGGCTTCGATGAACGTCTCGACGGGCAGCTCGGGCATGGCCAGGCGGCGGGAGGACGCCTGGAAGCGCTTGGCGTTCTTCTCCGGGCGGAACGTGGCGACCGAGCCGTCGGGCTGGCGGTAGGCCTTCAGGCCTTCGAAGATCTCCTGCGCGTAGTGCAGGACGTGCGTGGCGGGGTCGAGGGAGATCGGCGCGTACGGAACGAGCTGGCCGTCGTGCCAGCCCCGGCCCTCCGTCCACCTGATCGTCACCATGTGGTCGGTGAAGTGGCGGCCGAATCCGGGGTTGGTCAGGATCGCCTCCCGCTCCGCGTCGGAGAGCGGGTTGGCCGAAGGCTTGAGCTCGATCGTGGGCGTCGTCATGAGTGAGTGTCCTTCACCGAGTTGTTGTGACAGGCCGCGCTCACGCCCGTACGGCCGGATGGCCTGTGCTGGGACGTCCGAGCATTCCCTCATACCGCGGCTCCGCGTTCGATTATCGCGCGGAGCCGACGGCGGAAGAAAACGGGGTGAATGCGGCCCAGGGACTGATGGTGGCACCCGGCGGCGGACAGGGGGAAGCCGCCGGGCGCGGATGCGACCCGACGGCTTCGAAGTTTTCGAGCGGCGGCCGGGTCAGCCCGCTACTCGTACGCGGAGCGCGTCGCCGATCTCGGCGGTGGAGCGCGCGGGCAGCGCGCCGCGCTCCGCGAGGTCGGCGGAGACGGCGTCCTCGATCCGGGTCGCCTCGGACTCGTAGCCGAGGTGGCGCAGCAGCAGGGCGACGGACAGGACCGTGGCGGTGGGGTCGGCCTTGCCCTGACCTGCGATGTCCGGGGCCGAGCCGTGGACCGGCTCGAACATGGACGGGAACTCGCCGCCCGGGTTGATGTTGCCGGAGGCGGCGACGCCGATGCCGCCGGAGACGGCCGCGGCGAGGTCGGTGATGATGTCGCCGAAGAGGTTGTCGGTGACGATGACGTCGAACCGCTCGGGCTGGGTCACCAGGTAGATGGTGGCCGCGTCGACGTGGATGTACTCCGTGGTGACCTCGGGGTACTCCTCGGCCACCTTGTTGAAGATGTTCGTCCACAGGTGGCCCGCGAAGGTCAGCACGTTGTTCTTGTGGACCAGCGTGAGCTTCTTGCGCGGACGGGCCTGGGCGCGGGCGAAGGCGTCGCGGACCACGCGCTCGACACCGAAGGCCGTGTTGACGGAGACCTCGGTGGCGACCTCGTGCTCGGTGCCCTTGCGGATGGTGCCGCCGTTGCCCGTGTACGGGCCCTCGGTGCCCTCACGGACGACGACGAAGTCGATCTGCGGGTCGCCCGCGAGCGGGGTGGCGACTCCGGGCAGGAGCTTGCTCGGGCGCAGGTTGACATGGTGGTCGAAGGCGAAGCGGAGCTTGAGCAGGAAGCCGCGCTCCAGGACGCCGGAGGGCACCGACGGGTCGCCGATGGCGCCGAGCAGGATGGCGTCGTGCCGCCCCAGCTGCTCCAGGTCGGCGTCGGTGAGGGTCTCCCCGGTGGCGTGGTAGCGCCGGGCGCCGAAGTCGTACTCCTTGGTCTCCAGCTTCACATCCTGCGGTAGGGCGGCGGACAGGACCTTCAGGCCCTCGGCCACGACTTCCTGGCCGATTCCGTCACCGGGGATCACTGCGAGATCGATGCTGCGAGACATGCGGGCACCCTACTCCTCGTCCCATGAGCTGACATGGAGCGTCCGCGATCCGGACACCCCGGGGGGACTCCCGGACCTCAGTGACCCGTCTGGCCGCCGTTGTCGCGGCGGTCGAGGGCGCGCTGGAGGGCGGCGGCGGCGTTCTTGCGGTCGGACTCGCTGGTGCGCGGGATGTGGCGGACGCGGCGGCGGACGGTCGTCTCGGGCATGGGAATCGACTCCTTCGAGCAGCACGGAGTACGGAAAAGAAGACTGACGAGACTCCCCCACTGCCTAATGGGCGTGGGCGGCGCCCCCGGAAGGGGCGGAAAGCCTGCCGCAGGGGGTGACCTGCACGGGCCCGGCTCACGACCGCCATTCGCTGGATCAAGCGAGACGCTCGGCTCCTACCAAGCTAAGTGAGGACCGGGCGTCTGTCTCCACAATTACTCGGACTTCCTACTATCTGAGACGGAGGATTGGGTCACACCCCCCTGACCTGGGTTTTTCCTCTGTCCCAAATGGCTCCGCCCCCGGTCCGGAGGGGTGCTTCCGGAGCGGGGGCGGGGTTCAGGGGGTGCCGCGCGGGCGTCAGCCCATGTGCGGGTAGGTGTAGTCGGTCGGCGCGACCAGGGTCTCCTTGATGGCGCGGGTCAGGGTCCAGCGCATCAGGTTCTGCGGGGCGCCGGCCTTGTCGTTGGTGCCGGAGGCGCGGCCGCCGCCGAAGGGCTGCTGGCCGACCACGGCGCCGGTCGACTTGTCGTTGATGTAGAAGTTGCCGGCCGCGTAGCGCAGCTTCTCCATCGTGTGCGCCGCGGCGGCGCGGTCGCCGGCGATGACCGAGCCGGTCAGGGCGTAGTCCGACACCGACTCCATCTGGGTCAGCATCTCGTCGTAGGCGTCGGCCGAGCTGTCGTCGTACACGTGGACCGCGAGGATCGGGCCGAAGTACTCGGTCGTGAAGACCTCGTTCTCCGGGTCGGTGCACTCGATGACGGTCGGGCGGACGAAGTAGCCGACCGAGTCGTCGTAGGTGCCGCCCGCGACGATCGTGCAGGACGGGTCCTCCTGGGCCCGGTCGATCGCCGCCTTGTTCTTCGCGAAGGAGCGGTCGTCGATGACCGCGCCGATGAAGTGCGACAGGTCGGTGACGTCACCCATGGTCAGGGAGTCGACCTCGGAGGCGAACTCCTCCTTGAAGCCGGAGTTCCAGATCGACGCCGGGATGTAGGCGCGGGAGGTGGCGCTGCACTTCTGGCCCTGGTACTCGAAGGCACCGCGGGTCAGCGCGGTCTTCAGCACCGCGCGGTCGGCCGACGGGTGGGCCACCACGAAGTCCTTGCCGCCGGTCTCGCCGACCAGGCGCGGGTAGGCGCGGTACTTCTCGATGTTGTTGCCGACCGTCTTCCACAGGTACTGGAAGGTCTTGGTCGAACCGGTGAAGTGGATGCCGGCCAGGTCGCGGTGGTTCAGTGCGACCTCGGAGACCTCGATGCCGTCACCGGTGAGGAGGTTGATGACGCCCTTGGGCAGGCCCGCCTCCTCCAGCAGCTTCATGAGCAGCACGGCGGCGTGCGTCTGGGTCGGGGACGGCTTCCAGATCACCACGTTGCCCATGAGGGCCGGCGCGGTGGGCAGGTTGGCCGCGATCGCCGAGAAGTTGAACGGCGTGATCGCGTAGACGAAGCCCTCCAGCGGACGGTGGTCCATGCGGTTCCACACGCCCGGGGAGTTGGCCGGGGGCTGCTCGGCGAGGATCTGGCGGGCGTAGTGGACGTTGAAGCGCCAGAAGTCCACCAGCTCGCAGGGGCTGTCGATCTCGGCCTGCTGCGCGGTCTTGGACTGACCGAGCATCGTGGAGGCGGCGATCGTCTCGCGCCACGGGCCGGACAGCAGCTCGGCGGCGCGCAGGATGATCGCGGCACGGTCGTCGAAGGACATCGCGCGCCAGGCCGGGGCCGCGGCGAGAGCGGCGTCGATGGCGTCCTGCGCGTCGACCTTCGTGGCGTTGCGGTAGGTGCCGATGACGGCCTTGTGGTTGTGCGGCTGGACGACCTCGAAGGACTCGCCCCCGCCCATGCGCTTGGCACCGTCGATGGTGCAGGGCAGGTCGATCGGGTTCTCGGCCAGCTCCTTGAGCTTGGCCTCCAGGCGGGCGCGCTCGGGCGAGCCGGGGGCGTAGCCGTGCACCGGCTCGTTGACGGGCGTGGGGACCTGGGTCACAGCGTCCATGGGATCCGAACTCCTTGACTTGAGCGGTGTTGCGAGCGGGGTGCGGAGGCTCAGCCCTTGCTGACCATCGAGCGGAGGAAGAAGCGCAGGTTGGCCGGCTTCTCCGCGAGGCGGCGCATGAAGTAGCCGTACCAGTCGGTGCCGAAGGCGGTGTAGACGCGCATGCGGTGACCCTCGGCGGCCAGGCGCAGGTGCTCGTCGCCGCGGATGCCGTACAGCATCTGGAACTCGTACTCGCCGAGCTTGCGGCCGGCGGTGCGGGCCAGTTCCTGCCCGATCGAGATCAGGCGCGGGTCGTGGGAGCCGATCATCGGGTATCCGTCGCCCTGCATCAGCACGCGCAGGATGCGGACGTACGCCTTGTCGATCTCGTGCTTGTTCTGGTAGGCGACCTCGGCGGGCTCCTTGTAGGCGCCCTTCACCAGGCGGACCCGGCTGCCGTTCGCGGCGAGGCGGCGGGCGTCGGCCTCGGTGCGGAAGAGGTAGGCCTGGATGACGCAGCCGGTCTGCGGGAAGTCCTTCCGCAGTTCCTCGTGGATGGCGAACATCGAGTCGAGGGTGGTGTGGTCCTCGGCGTCCAGGGTGACCGTCGTGCCGATGGCGGCGGCGGCCTCGACGACCGGGCGGACGTTCTTCAGCGCCAGCTCGTGGCCGTGCTCCAGGGCCTGGCCGAACATGGACAGCTTCACGGACATCTCGACCTTCGGGCCGAGCTCCAGGTCCTTGATCCGGTCGATCAGCCCCAGGTACGCGTCCCGCGCGGCGGCCGCCTGCTCGGGAGTGGTGATGTCCTCACCGACCACGTCCATGGTCAGTTCCAGGCCCCTGCCGGTGAGGTCCTCGATGATCGGGACGATGTCGCCCACGGTCTCGCCCGGGATGAAGCGGTCGACGACCTGCTTCGTCCCCGGGGCCGCCGAGATCAGGCGTCGCATCCGGTCGCTGCGCGACGCGGCGAGAATCACGGGACCCAGCACGGGGCACCTCCACACGAACAAGCAACACAAGGCCGCAGCCCGACGGTTCGGGGGCGGCACGGAGAACCACCGTGAAAGTAAAGGTTTCCTCAGATCGTCGGCCATCGACAGCTGTCACGCATCCGCGCACGTGATCTCAGACAGACGTATGAAGGCCATGCGGAAATGCGGGAGAATGCCCGAGTGACATCCAGTTACAAGGGTGACTACCAGGAGCTGGTCGACGAGATCTCGGAGCTGCTCGGCGCGCCGGCCACCCTGGAGAACCGGAACTTCGAGCTGATCGCCTTCGGCGCCTACGACAGCGAGGGCGACCTGGATCCGTCCGCCCTGGACCCGGTGCGCACCCGCTCGATCCTGACCCGCCGCTCCACGGCGGCCGTCCGCCACTGGTTCGAGGGCTTCGGCATCACCCGGGCGACCGGTCCGGTGCGGATCCCGCGGACCCCGGAGGCGGGCGTGTACCGGGGACGGATCTGCCTTCCGGCCCGCCATCGGGGTGTCGTCCTCGGCTACGTCTGGCTCCTGGACTACGACCCCGGGCCCACCGATCGGCAGCTGGCCGCGGCCATGCTGGTGACCGGGCGGATCGGTGCGCTGCTGGCGGACGAGGCCCAGCACGGCGCGGACCTCACCCGGGAGCTGCGGGCGGTGCTGACCGCCGAGCCGGGCTGGCCGCGGGACATGGCGGTGGCGGAGCTGAGGACGGCCCTCGGGGCCCGCGCGGACGGACCGCACACGGTGGTGTGCGTGGCCCCCTGGCCGTCGGCGGACCCGGACGACGCCCCTTCGGTGCGCACCCTGCCGGGTGCCAGGGCCCTGTGCGTGATCCCCTGGGGTGGGGGTACCTCCCACGCCCTCAAGGCAGTGCGGGAGACCGGTCAGAGCCTGGTACTCCTGGTCGGCCTGCGCTCCACGGACACCCTGACACCGGCGGTGTCGGCGGCTACCCGCCTGCTGGAGCGGGCGGGTGCGTCGGGGGCCGGCGGCTCGGGCCGCACCGCCGCGGGGAGCGCACACGGCGGAGCCGGAGGCGGCGGCGCCGCAACCGGCCGGGCGGCAGGCCCCGAAGGCGGCGTGGGCCGCACCGGAGCCGGGACCGGAGGAGCCTCCGCCCAGGACGGGACGACCGGACGGGACGGCGGCCCGGGCCGGTCCACCGCGGGTGGCGGCGGGGTGGCCGCGGGGATCGCCGCGGCGCGGACGGGGCTCGACGAGCTGGGGACCGCGTGGGCGGAGGCCTCGGCGGCGGCGCGGGCCGCGCTGGCGGAGCCGCGGCTGGGGCCGGTCGCGCGGTGGGCGGCCATCGGACCGTACCGGCTGCTCACCGGGCTGCCGCCGGAGGCCGCGCACGACCCCGCCCTGCACGGACTGCTCTCCCCCGCCCACCGGGAGCTGGCCCGCACCGCCGAGGTCTACCTCGACTGCGCGGGCCAGGCCGGGCGCACCGCCGCCGAGCTGGGCATCCACCGCCAGACCCTGTACTACCGCCTGTCCCGCGTGGAGCAGCTGACGGGCCTCGACCTGGACGACGGCGAGGACCGGCTGCTGCTGCACATGGCGCTGAAGGCGGCGCGGCTCTAGTGCTGTGACCGGAAAGGTTTGCCGGGAAGCTCGCGGCGTCCGGTGCGGTGCATCGCAAGGCGGAGCATGACCCGCGTACTGGATGTACTCGGGTGATGCGACAACGCGGCGAGGTGACGTGCCGGGCGTCGCGAGCCGGTGAACCTTTCCGGTCACAGCACTAGGCGTCCCGCTCGGTCCCCGCGATCACCCGGCGCAGCCCCTCGGTGAGCTGGTCGGCGTCGGTCGCGGAGTCGGGGTCGAAGAGCCACTGGACCATCAGGCCCTGGAGGAGGGTCTGGTAGAGGCGGCCCTCGGTGTCGACGACCTCCTCGCTCTGCTCGGCTTCGGGGAGGCCGTTGAACAGGGGCAGCAGTCCCGAGCGGCCCTGCGACTGCGCCTCCACCAGCATCTTGCGCACCTCGGGAAGCCGGTCGCCCTGGAGGATGAGTTCGAAGCTGATCAGCCAGACCGCCCGCGACTCGGGCATCGACCGGATGATGTTCGCCCACACCTCCCGGAAGCGCTCGAGTGAGCCGGGCGGCGCCTGCGTCGTGCCGCCCGCTCCCCAGCCGGGTTCGAAGCGGTCCCCCATTTCCTCGATGAGGGAGACGTACGCCTGGACCAGCAACGCGTCCTTCGAGCCGTAGTGGTACCCGATCGAGGCGAGGTTGGTCCCCGACTCCTTGACGATGTCGCGCGCGGTCGTGCGCACGAACCCCTTCTGCAGCAGGCAGCGCTTGGCGCCCTCGAGCAGATCCTCACGGTGTCCCATGCCCGCCACCCTACCCGCGATTCATACAACCGTCCTAGACAAGTGACTTATACAAACGTTCTAGACAAGCGTTTAATACGCTCGTACAGTACGGGGCATGACGAACTCGACGAGCACCACCACGAGCCCGCCCGCGAACCCACCGCGTGCCGGGCGGCGCGAATGGACCGCTCTCGGCGTGCTGATGCTGCCGCTGCTGCTGGTCTCGATGGACGTCTCGGTCCTGTACTTCGCGATCCCGGCGATCAGCGCGGACCTGGAGCCGAGCGGCACCCAGCAGCTGTGGGTCTTCGACATCTACGCCTTCGTCCTGGCCGGCCTGCTGATGACGATGGGCTCGCTCGGCGACCGCATCGGCCGCCGCAAGCTGCTGCTGATCGGCGCCGCCGCCTTCGGAGCCGCCTCGCTGGTGGCGGCGTACGCGGACAGCGCCGAGACCCTGATCGCCGCCCGCGCGGTCCTCGGCATCGGCGGGGCGACCCTGATGCCGTCCACGATGGCACTGGTCCGCACGATGTTCACCGACCCCGCCCAGCGCGCAAAGGCCATCGGTGTCTGGTCCGGCGTGATGACCGCCGGGATCGCGCTCGGATCCGTGCTGAGCGGCGTGCTGGTCCAGTTCTTCTGGTGGGGCTCGGTGTTCCTGGTCAACCTGCCCGCGATGGTGCTGCTCCTGGCGCTCGGCCCGTTCATGCTCCCCGAGTCGAAGAGCTCCGAGCCGGGCCGCTTCGACCTGCTGAGCGTGCCGCTGTCCATGGCGGCGGTGCTCCCCGTGATCTACGGCCTGAAGAAGATCCCGTCCGAGGGCGCGCACCCGCTGTACGTCGTCTCCGTCGCCGTCGGCCTGCTCTTCGCCGTGCTCTTCGTCCGCCGCCAGCGCACGGCGGCCTCGCCGATGATCTCGCCGGTCCTGTTCCGCGGCCGGGGCTTCGCACCCGCGGTGGTCCTCAACCTCGTCTCGTCCTTCGCGATGTTGGGCTCGGCGTTCTTCACCACGCAGTACCTCCAGTCGGTGCTCGGCAAGAGCGCGATGGAGGCGGCCCTGTGGGCGCTGCTGCCGTCCGTGCCGATCGGGATGGCCGCTCCGACGGCCGCCGCGCTGGTCCAGAAGGGCGTCAACCGGGCCTACGTCGTGACGGCGGGCTTCGTGATCGCCGCGGCTGGCTACGGCATGCTGGCCCTGGCCGGCACGGACTCGCTCTGGCTGCTGCTGGCCGCGAGCGGCGTCCTCGCCTCCGGCATCGTGACGGTGCTGTCCCAGATGACCGACCTGGCCCTGAGCGCGGCCCCGGTGGAGAAGGCGGGCGCGGCCTCCTCGCTGCTGGAGACCGGCGCGGAGTTCGGCGGCGCCCTGGGCATGGCGGTCCTCGGCTCGATCGGCACGGCGGTCTACCGCCATGGCATCCCGTCCTCCGCCCCGGCAGCGGCGCACGAGACCCTGGGTGGCGCGCTGGCCGTCGCCCGGCAGGTGCCGGGGCGCGCGGGAGACGCCCTGGCCACCGCCGCCCGGGAAGCCTTCACCAGCGGAATGCACGGCGCGGCGCTCACCGCGACGGCGGTCCTGCTCCTCGCGGCGGCCGGTGCGGCGACGACACTGCGCCGGATCGACGTCAGGGAGACAGCAGCGCCGATCACGGAGACGGAGCCGTCGCAGGCCGCGGCCTGAGAACACAGAAAACGCCGGACGGGCTCCAGGAGCGCGTCCGGCGTCTTTGTGGACGAGGCCGTTCAGGCCGAAGCGGCGTCCTGGGGGCGCAGCCCCCAGGACGGTGACCTCAGACCAGGTTCACCGAACGGGCCGACGTAGCCCCGATCTCCTCGGCAACCTCCGCGAGCACCCCGGAGGGCACCGTGTCGTCGACCGTCAGCACCGCCAGCGCCTCGCCGCCCGCGACCGCGCGGGCGACCTGCATACCGGCGATGTTGATGCCGGCCTCGCCGATGACGCGGCCGACGGTGCCGACGACGCCGGGGCGGTCCTCGTAGCGCAGGACGACCATGTGGTCGGCGAGCGCGAGGTCGACGTCGTACTCACCGACCGCGACGATCTTCTGGAGGTGCTTGGGGCCGGCCAGCGTGCCGGAGACGGAGACCTCCTCGCCGTCCGCGAGCGTGCCGCGCACGGTGACGACGTTGCGGTGGTCGGCCGACTCCGAGCTGGTGGTCAGGCGCACCTCGACGCCCCGCTCCTGGGCGAACAGCGGCGCGTTGACGTAGGACACCGTCTCGTCGACGACGTCCTCGAAGACGCCCTTGAGCGCGGAGAGTTCCAGCACCTTCACGTCGTGCTGGGTGATCTCGCCGTACACCTCGACGTCGAGGCGGACCGCGACCTCGCCCGCGAGCGCGGTGAAGATACGGCCGAGGCGCTCGGCGAGCGGCAGGCCCGGCTTGACGTCCTGGGCGATGACGCCGCCCTGGACGTTCACCGCGTCCGGGACGAGCTCACCGGCGAGGGCGAGGCGGACGGACCTGGCGACGGCGATGCCGGCCTTCTCCTGGGCCTCGTCGGTGGAGGCGCCCAGGTGCGGGGTGCACACGACCTGGTCGAACTCGAACAGCGGCGAGTCCGTGCACGGCTCCTTGGCGTACACGTCCAGACCGGCGCCCGCCACGCGGCCTTCCTTGAGGGCCGAGTACAGCGCCTCCTCGTCGACGATCCCGCCGCGCGCGGCGTTGACGATGCGCACGCTCGGCTTGACCTTGTGCAGCGCCTCCTCGCCGATCAGGCCGAGGGTCTCGGGCGTCTTGGGCAGGTGCACGGTGATGAAGTCGGAGACCTCCAGCAGCTCGTCCAGCGTCAGTACCTTGACGCCCATCTGCGCGGCCCGCGCGGGCTGCACGTACGGGTCGTAGGCGACGACCTTCATGCCGAAGGCCGACATGCGCTGGGCGACCAGGGCGCCGATGCGGCCGAGGCCGACGACACCGAGGGTCTTCTCGGCGAGTTCCACGCCGGTGTACTTGCTGCGCTTCCACTCGCTGTTCTTCAACGCGGCGTTGGCCTGCGGGATGTTGCGGGCGGTGGCGAGGAGCAGACCGCAGGCCAGCTCGGCGGCGGTCACGATGTTGGAGGTCGGGGCGTTGACGACCATCACGCCGGCCTTGGTGGCGGCGGAGACGTCGACGTTGTCGAGGCCGACGCCGGCTCGTGCGACGACCTTGAGCTTGTTCGCCGCGGCGACGGCCTCGGCGTCGACCTTGGTCGCCGAGCGGATCAGGATCGCGTCCACGTCGGCGATGGCGGGGAGCAGTTCGGCCCGGTCGGCGCCGTTGCAGTGCCGGATCTCGAAGTCCGGGCCGAGCGCGTCGACGGTCGCGGGCGACAGCTCTTCAGCAATGAGTACGACGGGTTTCGAGCTCACGTGAGTCCTCACAGATCTGGGGGCACCTCCCATGCCTTGAAAAGCTAGGGGGGAGCATGCGGACGGCCGTGTCCCGACGGCCGCAGGCGGAGGAGGGGGCTAGCCGCGTGGAAGACGCACGACGCTGTGGGCCTGACGCGTTGTAGTTCAGAAGTGTAATGGCGCCGCGTGCATCGTATTGCGCCACCGCGGAAGGATCACCCGTCCGTGGCTGGACGGGCAGGACAACACCGGGAACCGGCCGCGGGCCGCGGCGTCGCCGAGGGTGCCGAAGGGGCCGGAGCGGTACCGCTCCGGCCCCTTCGGCACGAGGCTCACGCCTCCTCGTTCACCCAGCTCATCAGCTTGCGCAGCTCCTTGCCGGTGGTCTCCAGCAGGTGCTCGGAGTCCTGCTTCTTGTACTCGTTGTACTTCTTCAGACCGCCGTGGTACTCGTCCATCCAGGTGCGCGCGAAGGAGCCGTCCTGGATCTCGGCGAGGACCTTCTTCATCTCGGCCTTGGTGGCGTCGGTGATGATGCGCGGGCCGGTGACGTAGTCGCCCCACTCGGCGGTCTCGGAGATCGACCAGCGCATCTTCTCCAGGCCGCCCTCGTACATCAGGTCGACGATCAGCTTCAGCTCGTGCAGGCACTCGAAGTAGGCGATCTCCGGCTGGTAGCCCGCCTCGACCAGGGTCTCGAAGCCGGCCTTCACCAGCGCCGCGGTGCCACCGCACAGGACGGCCTGCTCACCGAACAGGTCGGTCTCGGTCTCCTCGGTGAAGGTCGTCTTGATGACGCCGGCGCGGGTGCCGCCGATGCCCTTGGCGTAGGACAGGGCCAGCGCGAAGGCGTTGCCCGAGGCGTCCTGCTCGACGGCGACGATGCAGGGAACGCCGCGGCCCTCCTCGTACTGGCGGCGCACCAGGTGGCCCGGGCCCTTCGGGGCGACCATGCAGACGTCCACACCGGCCGGGGGCTTGATGAAGCCGAAGCGGATGTTGAGGCCGTGGCCGAAGAACAGCGCGTCGCCGTCCTTCAGGTTCGGGGCGATGGACTCCTCGTAGACCTGGGCCTGGATCGGGTCCGGCACCAGGATCATGATGACGTCGGCCTCCGCGGCGGCCTCCGCCGGGGTGACCACGCGCAGGCCCTGCTCCTCGGCCTTGGCCTTGGAGTTGGAGCCCTCGTGCAGACCGACCCGGACGTCGACACCGGAGTCGCGCAGCGACAGGGCGTGGGCGTGGCCCTGGCTGCCGTAGCCGATGACCGCGACCTTGCGGCCCTGGATGATGGACAGGTCGGCGTCAGCGTCGTAGAACAGCTCGGCCACTTTGGGTTCTCTCCTTGGTGTGCAGTTTGTGCTTCCCACCGTATGCCGGTGGGGGGACGGTAGGTCTCGGAGTCTCGGTATCCGGGCGGCCGGTGTCACCCGACCGCCCGGACCCGGATCATGCGGAGCGGTCCAGGGCGCGCAGCGACCGGTCGGTGATCGAGCGGGCGCCGCGCCCGATCGCGATCGTTCCGGACTGGACCAGCTCCTTGATGCCGAACGGCTCCAGCATCCTGAGCATGGCCGAGAGCTTGTCGCTGGAACCGGTGGCCTCGATGGTCACCGCCTCCGGGGAGACGTCGACGGTCTTGGCGCGGAACAGCTGGACGATCTCGACGATCTGGGAGCGCGTCTCGTTGTCGGCGCGCACCTTCACGAGGACGAGTTCGCGCTGCACGGCCTGCGACGGCTCCAGCTCGACGATCTTCAGCACGTTGACCAGCTTGTTGAGCTGCTTGGTCACCTGCTCCAGCGGGAAGTCCTCCACGCTGACCACGATGGTGATGCGGGAGATGTCGGGGTGCTCGGTGACGCCGACCGCGAGGGAGTCGATGTTGAAGCCGCGGCGCGAGAACAGGGCGGCGATCCGGGCGAGGATGCCGGGCGTGTTCTCGACGAGGACCGAGAGGGTGTGCTTGGACATGGTTCTCACTCAGCTCTCTGTCAGTCGTCTTCGCTGTCGCCGAAGTCGGGGCGGACGTCGCGGGCGGCCATGATCTCGTCGTTGGAGGTGCCGGCCGCGACCATGGGCCAGACCATCGCGTCCTCGTGGACGATGAAGTCGACGACGACCGGGCGGTCGTTGATGGAGTTCGCCTCCTCGATGACCTTGTCGAGGTCCTCCGGGGACTCGCAGCGGATGGCGTGGCAGCCCATGGCCTCCGACAGCTTCACGAAGTCGGGGACGCGGGTGCCCCTGGCCTCCGGGTTGACGTCGTCGGGGCCGGAGTGCAGCACCGTGTTGGAGTACCGCTGGTTGTAGAACAGGGTCTGCCACTGGCGGACCATCCCGAGGGCGCCGTTGTTGATGACGGCGACCTTGATCGGGATGTTGTTCAGCGCGCAGGTGGTGAGTTCCTGGTTGGTCATCTGGAAGCAGCCGTCGCCGTCGATCGCCCAGACGGTCTTCTGGGGCTGCCCGGCCTTGGCACCCATCGCGGCCGGGACGGCGTAACCCATGGTTCCGGCGCCGCCGGAGTTCAGCCAGGTGGCGGGCTTCTCGTACTGGACGAAGTGCGCGGCCCACATCTGGTGCTGGCCGACGCCCGCGGCGAAGATCGTGCCCTCGGGGGCGAGCTGCCCGATGCGCTCGATGACCTGCTGCGGGGAGAGCGAGCCGTCCGCGGGCTGCTCGTAGCCCAGCGGGTAGGTCTCGCGCCAGCGGGCGAGGTCGTTCCACCAGGCGGTGTAGTCCCCGCGGTGCCCCTCGCTGTGCTCCTTCTGGACGGCCTGGATCAGGTCGGCCAGGACCTCGCGGGCGTCGCCGACGATGGGCACGTCGGCGGCGCGGTTCTTGCCGATCTCGGCCGGGTCGATGTCGGCGTGGACGATCTTGGCGTACGGGGCGAAGCTGTCCAGCTTGCCGGTGACGCGGTCGTCGAAGCGGGCTCCGAGGGCGACGATCAGGTCGGCCTTCTGCAGCGCGGTGACGGCGGTGACCGCACCGTGCATGCCCGGCATTCCCACGTGCAGCGGGTGGCTGTCGGGGAATGCGCCGAGCGCCATCAGGGTGGTGGTGACGGGCGCTCCGGTGAGTTCCGCGAGGACCTTCAGCTCGGCGGTGGCGCCGGCCTTGATGACGCCGCCGCCGACGTAGAGCACGGGCCGCCGCGCGGAGGTGATGAGCTTGGCCGCCTCGCGGATCTGCTTGGCGTGCGGCTTGGTGACCGGGCGGTAGCCGGGCAGGTCCATGACCGGCGGCCAGGAGAAGGTCGTCTGCGTCTGCAGCACGTCCTTCGGAATGTCGACGAGGACTGGACCGGGGCGACCGGTCGAGGCGATGTGGAACGCCTCTGCGATCGTCTTCGGGATGTCCTCGGCTTTGGTGACCAGGAAGCTGTGCTTGGTGATCGGCATCGTGATGCCGACGATGTCCGCCTCCTGGAAGGCGTCCGTGCCGATCGCCTTGGAGACGACCTGGCCGGTGATCGCGACCAGCGGCACCGAGTCCATGTTCGCGTCGGCGATCGGCGTCACCAGGTTGGTGGCACCGGGGCCCGAAGTGGCCATGCAGACGCCGACCTTGCCGGTCGCCTGCGCGTAACCGGTGGCCGCGTGGCCCGCACCCTGTTCGTGACGGACGAGCACGTGGCGCACCCGGCTGGAGTCCATCATCGGGTCGTACGCGGGAAGGATCGTGCCGCCGGGAATGCCGAATACGGTGTCGACCCCGACCTCCTCAAGCGAGCGAATGAGGGACTTCGCACCCGTGACGTGCTCGGGCGCTGACGGGTGTCCTCCGGATCGGGGCCGCGGCTGCGGATGAGGGGCCCCGGTGGCCTGCTCGGTCATCGGCATTCTCTTCTCGATGCTGAGGGTTTTTGCGAGGTTTGGGCGGAGTTCGGACGCTGCACGCCTGGCACTCGTGCAACAAAAAACCCCTCGTGCCGTAAGGCAAGCGAGGGGAAGCGCGCCGGTGAGGTCGCTGGGTTCCGGATCGTCGTCCGGTGGGTCCCAGCTCAGCCGACGCGCTGTCCAAGTACGAGAATTCGGGTGCGCATGGAAATGACCCTCCCTCCGGCACGCACCCGGTGTCAAGTGGGTGGGACAGGAGTCTCATCATGTGAGCGGAGGGCCGTCCCGCCTCCGAAGACGACGGGCACCCCCGCGGTGTAGGCTCCGGCGCCTCCCCCGGCGAACACCGGTTCGGCCGGACCGTGCGGCACCGGGTAGCGGCCGGAGGTGAGCGCCCGGCGCAGCCGGTACTCGTCCAGCGGGCCGGAGAACGCCATGCCCTGCCCGTGGGTGCAGCCCATCGCGCGCAGGGCCACGACCTGCTCCGGCAGGTCCACGCCGTCGGCCACGGACCGGAGCCCGAGATCGGCGGCGATCCGGAGCAGACCACTGGTGATCTTGTGCAGCCGGGCGGACTCGACGACGCCCTCGACCAGGCTGCGGTCGAGTTTCAGCACGTCGACGGGGAGCCTTCGGAGGGCCGTGACGGCCCCGTGGCCGCCGCCGAAGCCGTCCAGCGCGATGCGCACACCGAGCCGCCGCAGCGCGGCCAGGCGCCGCTCCAGCTCGTCCAGCGGCACCCGCGGGTCGGTGTCGGACAGCTCGATCACCAGGGCGCCGGACGGCAGCCCGTGCCGGGTCAGCAGGGCCTCCACGGAGCCGGGCGGCAGCGAGCGGTCCACCAGACGGCGGGCGCCCATCCGGACCGCCACGGACACGTTCGGGCCGGCCGTGGCGCGCTCGGCGGCCTGCGCGACGGCCTCCTCCAGCAGCCAGCGGCCCAGTTCGGCCATCCTGTCACCGTCCTCGGCCACCCGCAGGAACTCGGCGGGCGTGAAGAGCACGCCCTGCGAGGACCGCCAGCGCGCCTGGGCGGCGACCGAGGTGATCCGGCCGTCGTCCAGGCGGACCACCGGCTGGTGCAGCAGGGTGAACTCGCCCTCGTGCAGGGCGTTTCTGAGCCGGGTGGCCAGTTCCGCCTTGCGGACGACGTCCTGCTGCATCTGCGGCTTGTACAGCTCCACCCGGCCCTTGCCGGCCGCCTTGGCGCGGTACATGGCGAGGTCGGCGTTGCGCAGCAACTCCCCGGCCCCGAGGCCCTGTTCGGCGAAGGCCACACCGATGGAGGCAGCCACGCGCACCTCGTTGCCGTCGATGAGGTACGGCTCGGACAGCGTCACCCTGAGGCGGTCGGCGAGCTCCAGGATGTGCCGTTCACGGGCGGTGCGGTCGCGGGTGCCGTCCCCGACGATCAGGGCCGCGAACTCGTCGCCGCCGAGTCTGGACGCGGTGTCGCCGTGCCGTACCGCCTCCTGGAGTCTGCGGGCGGCCTGGACGAGCAGCTCGTCCCCGGCCTGGTGCCCGATCGTGTCGTTGACGGCCTTGAAGCCGTCGAGGTCGATGAAGAGCACGGCCGTGCCGTGGTCGGTCGAGCGGCGGCCGGACAGGGCCTGCTGGACGCGTTTGGTGAACAGCGCCCGGTTGGGCAGGTCGGTGAGCGGGTCGTGCTCGGCGTTGTGCTGGAGCTGCGCCTGCAGGCGCACTCTCTCGGTCACGTCCCTGCTGTTGAAGATGAGGCCGCCGTGGTGGCGGTTGATGGTCGACTCCACGTTGAGCCAACCGCCGTCGCCGGAGCGGAAGCGGCACTCGATGCGCGTAGTGGGCTCCTGGCGCGGGCTGGCGACCAGGAAGCGGCGCACCTCGTGCACCACGCAGCCCAGGTCCTCCGGGTGGATGAGCCCGGCCAGTTCGGTGCCGACCAGTTCCTCCGCCGGCCGCCCGTACACCCCGGCGGCGGCCGGGGAGACGTACCGCAGGATCCCGTTGGGTGCGGCGATCATGATGACGTCGCTGGATCCCTGCACCAGGGAGCGGAAGTGGTTCTCCTTCTGAACCAGTTCCTGGGTGAGCGCGATGTTGTCGCGCAGCACGATGCCCTGGCGCACGACGAGCACCAGCACGACGGCGCCGGCGGTGATCAGCACCACGCGGTCGACGCTGTGGCCGTTGAGCGCGTTGTACAGGACCCCCAGCGTGCACACGGCGGCGGCGAGGTACGGAGTGAGGGCGGCGAGGGAGCCGGCGAGGGGCCGGCCGGATGGGTACCGGTCGTGGTCCGCTCCCTGCGCGGGTGGCCCGCCGCGCGCGGGGCGCACGGCGGGCTGCCGCCCGGGCACGTGGTCGTCCAGCGCGCGGCCGTGGTCTTCGGGGATGTGCCCGTAGGCGTCGGCCACGCGCGCGTGCCCGTCGGCGGAGCGCGGGTCCGGCTCACGCCCGTCCAACTGGTGTCCCTCCGCCTGATACGGCGCCGCCTGGTACGAGTGCGTGTCGTACTGCTCGGCGGCCGGCTGCCCCGGGCGGGGCGCCGCCCACGGGGCGTACGCCAGGAGCAGGGAGCCGGCGAACCAGCCGGCGTCGAGCAGTTGCCCCGAGCGGTAGTTGTTGTGCAGCAGCGGCGAGGTGAACAGGGCGTCGCACAGCACGGTCAGGGCGAGCGCGCCGATCGCCGTGTTCACCGCGGTGCGGTTGATCGAGGAACACCGGAAGTGCAGCGCGAGCACCATGGAGACCAGGGCGATGTCCAGCAGCGGGTACGCCAGCGAGAGCGCGGTGTGCGCGACGCTCGACCCGTCGAACCTGGCCGCCTGGGCGAGTGCGAGGCTCCAGGACAACGTGAGCAGCGAGCCCCCGATCAGCCACGAGTCCAGTGCCAGGCACACCCACCCGGCCCTGTTCACCGGCCGCTTGGCGAGCACGAGCAGACCGACGATCGCCGGTGGTGCGAAGCACAGGAAGAAAAGGTCGGCGTAGCTGGGACTGGGCACGGACACGCCGAGGACGACTTCGTACCACCCCCAGACCGAGTTGCCCAGGGCCGCCATCGCCGAGGAGAGGGCGAACAGCAGCCAGGCGGTTCGAAAGCGGACGTGGCGGCCGCGGGCGTACAGCGCGCACGAGACGGCGGCGGTGCCGGCCGCGGCGCTCAGCCCGAAGTCGCCCATGAACAACGCGACCTCGCTGGAACCCCAGCCGCACGCGGCACCGATGGCGTACCCCGCGCACAGCAGGGCCAGTAGGAGCTGCGGCGCCAGTCTCGAACGGCCGTCGGCGGCCGGCGGCCGGGGCAGCAGCGCCCCCGGCGCGGACGGCGTCCGCAGGGCGCCGTCGAACGCGGTCATGGCGGGCGGTGGCGGGCTCACCGGGGCCTCCCGGTCCGTGCGACCGGGTCCCCCGGCTTCCGGTGCGCCGGGTGGGCGCGCCTGCGGCGGCCGCCGGGCCTGTGGTGGTGATGGCTGTGATGACTGTGGTGGCCGCGTCTGCGCGCGGCCGTGCGCCAGGGCCGCCGGTGGCGGCCCCGCCGCGTCGGATCGTTCGTCCATAGGCCGTGCATCGCCCGTCGCCCCCCTCGCAGTTCGAAATGTCCATCCCCGGCGCCGAACGGTGCGCGGCGCAGCCCCTGTCGGGACGATACACCAGTCTCGTCACTCAGGGACATAGCTTCTCTACGCTCCGTGACGACCAGCGCGGATACGGGTACGGAACGCGTTCGGAGAGTCGCGGACCGTACCCGAAGCGGACTAGGCGCTTGCCGTTCCTGTCGTGAGGACCACGTTGGCGAGCGGCTCCTGGTTCACGAAACGGCACAACTGCTCCGTCAGAAGCCGTTTGGCGCGCGGCATGAAGGCGGATGTGGGGCCGCCGACATGGGGGCTGATCAGCACGCCCGGAGCGTGCCACAGGGGGTGGCCCGGGGGCAGCGGCTCGGGGTCGGTGACGTCGAGGGCGGCGGTGAGGCGGCCGCTGTCCAGCTCGGCGAGCAGCGCCTTGGTGTCGACCACGCCGCCGCGCGCGACGTTCACCAGCAGCGCGCCGTCCTTCATCCGTGCCAGGAAGTCCGCGTTCACCAGTTCGCGCGTGGCCTCCGTCAAGGGCGTGGACAGGACGACGACATCGGCTGGCGGAAGCAGGGAGTGAAGATCGGTGAGCGGATGCACCGGGCCGCGCTCCGTGGTGCGCGCGGAGCGCGCCACCCGCGCCACCCGCGCGACCTCGAAGGGCACGAGCCGGTCCTCGATGGCGGCCCCGATCGAGCCGTAACCGACGATGAGGACGTTCTTGTCGGCGAGGGCGGGACGGAAGCCTCCGCCCCACTCGCCCCGGTCCTGGGCCCGGACGAAGTCGGGGATGCCGCGCAGCGAGGCCAGGATGAGCGTCAGGGCGAGCTCGCTGGTACTCGCCTCGTGCACCCCGCGCGCGTTGCACAGCCGTACGCCCGGCGGCAGGTCCCGCAGGCCCGGCTCCACGTGGTCGGTGCCGGCGGACAGCGTCTGCACGACCCGTACGGAACTCATCCGGGGCATCGGGCGCAGGCCGACGCCGCCGGGCTTCATGTACGGCACGACGTAGAAGGCGCAGTCGGCGGGGTCCGCGGGGAACTCCTCGGCTCCGTCCCAGAAGCGGTAGGTGGGCCCCTGTGGAAGCCCCGCGATCTCGTCCGGCGGAATGGGCAGCCATACGTCAGCAGTCATGCTCAGGAGGCTATGCCAGGGGCACGGGCGGCCAGAGGTTAGGTTGGTGGGCCCTGAGAGAGGGAGGGTTACGGCCAAGTGGAGCGCAGGACGATCGGCGCGGCGGCACTCGCGGTGGGGGCCGTAGGACTGGGGTGCATGCCGATGAGCTGGGCGTACAGCGCGTCGCGGCAGCGGGGAACGGAGTCGCTCAGGGCCGTGCACCGGGCGCTGGACCTGGGCTCGACGCTTCTGGACACGGCTGACATGTACGGCCCGTTCACCAACGAGCTGCTGCTGGGGCGGGTGCTGAAGGAGCGGCGGTCCGACGCCTTCGTCTCGACGAAGGTCGGTCTGCTGGTGGGCGAGCAGCACATCGTGGCCAACGGGCGTCCCGGCTATGTGCGGCGGGCGTGCGACGCCTCGCTCAGGCGTCTCCAGACGGACGTGATCGACCTCTACCAGCTGCACCGCGCCGATCCGGAGGTCCCGGTCGAGGAGACCTGGGGGGCGATGGCGGAACTCGTGCGGGCCGGGAAGGTGCGGGCGCTCGGCCTGTGCGCGGTGGGCGCGCGCGGCCGGCGCCGGTCCGGTGCGCGGCTGCACGACGGAACGATCCGCCAGCTGGAGCGGGTGCAGCAGGTCTTCCCGGTCAGCGCGGTGCAGGCGGAGCTGTCGGTGTGGTCGCCGGAGGCACTGGAGTCGTTGCTGCCGTGGTGCGCGGAGCGCGGGATCGGATTCCTGGCGGCGATGCCGCTGGGCAACGGGTTCCTGACCGGCACCCTCACCCCCGGCCAGGGGTTCGAGCCGGACGACCTGCGGGCCCGGCACCCCCGTTTCACCGCCGAGATGATGGCCGCGAACCAGCCGATCGTGGCCGGCCTGCGGCGGACGGCCGCCCGGCACGGCGAGAACGTCACACCCGCCCAGGTGGCACTGGCCTGGGTACTGGCCCAGGGCCGCCACGTGATCCCGGTACCCGGCACCAAACAGGAGCACTGGGTGACGGAGAACGCGGGCGCGGCGGAGCTGCGCCTGACGGCCGAGGACCTGACGGAACTGAGCCGCCTGCCCGCGGCCCAGGGCTCCTGGGACTGAGCCAGACCAGGCCTTGAACGCGCCGGGCCTGGGCCGGGGACCTGGGCCGGGGACCTGGGCCGGGGACCTGGGCCGGATGCCCGGCCCAAAGCCCTATCCCGGACGCCCGGCCCGGAAGCTCACCCCGGAGGCCTGACCCGCGCTGGAGCGCCCCCGCGTGCGCGGCACCGCACACCTGCGGCACCGGCCTCCCCAGAGGCCGGAAACCTGTCCCAAGGGCCCGGCCCGGAGACTTGGGCCGGAGACCCGGCTCAGGGACCTGGGCCGGATGCCTGGCCCGGACGCCCGGTCCCGAGGCCTGGCCGACGCTCGCCACCACGCCGGCACCGACGCGCGCGCCTGCCTGTCCGGCACCGCACGCCCGACGGCACCGGCCCCGAAACCCAGGCCCGCACCCACCACCACGCCGAACACCAACACACGCCCACCTGCCTGTGGCAGCACCGCACACCCAGCAGCACCAGCCCCGAAACCCAGGCCCGCACCCACCACCACGCGCACCTACCTCTGCGGCACCGCACACCCAGCGGCGCCGGCCGCGTCCTGGTGCGGGAGTCGCTGTCAGGGCGGGACGCCAGGTGTCCGGGGCCGGTTCTCGCGCGGGGCGTGCGCGGTGGTCAGTGGAGGGACGGCGACCGGTGGGCCCCACCTCGCGGCTGGGCCCGGTGCCGTGGCGTGGTCGGGGGCCCGCGGCCCGCACGTCCCGGTCGCCGGCCGTGGTGAGCCGCTCGGCCCAGGTGAAGGGTGGGAACACCGCGCCCTTCCGCTCGCCGAACAGGGGTGGGGCGGCGGTTTCGCGTCGGCGGCGGATCCGGGGCCCGCGTGGGAATCGGGTGATCGGGAACCTGAGAGGTGCGGACGGTGTAAGACAGGTAGAACCCGCCGCGTCGAAGGGACGAAGATCGTGCAACGTCGAGCTGTGACGGGCCTGCTGGCCGCCGCCCTGCTGCTGACGGCCGGCTGCTCCTCCGGGGGCGCGTCGGCCGGTGGGAACGGCATGGCGCCCAACCGTACGACGGCGGTGGCCTCGCCCTCCGGGCAGGCACCCGCGGAGACCGCGCCGCCGGCCAAGGGTGCGGTGAAGGTGCTGCGCACGGTCGCGGAGGGCCTGAACAGCCCCTGGGGACTGGCCCCGATCCCCGGCGGTGGTCTCCTCGTCTCCTCCCGCGACCAGGCGACGATCACGCGCGTCGACGAGAAGACGGGGCAGAAGACCGAACTGGGCAGGGTGTCGGGGGTCTCCCCGGAGGGCGAGGGCGGCCTGCTGGGCATCGCGCTGTCCCCCGACTACGCCTCCAACCACATGATCTACGCCTACTTCACCTCGGCCTCGGACAACCGCATCGTCCGGATGCTGTACGACGACAAGAAGCCGGCCGGTATGCAACTGGGCGCACCCGACACGATCTTCAAGGGCATCCCCAAGGGGGTCATCCACAACGGCGGCCGGATCGCCTTCGGCCCCGACAGGATGCTGTACGCGGGCACGGGCGAGACCGGTGACCGAGGCCTGGCCCAGGACAGGAAGTCCCTGGCCGGCAAGATCCTGCGGCTGACCCCGGACGGCCTGCCCGCCCCGGGCAACCCGTACCCCGACTCCCCCGTGTACTCGTACGGCCACCGCAATGTGCAGGGCCTGGCCTGGGACGACAAGCAGCGTCTGTTCGCCTCCGAGTTCGGCCAGGACACCTGGGACGAGCTGAACGCGATCAAACCGGGCGACAACTACGGCTGGCCGGACGCGGAGGGCAGGACGAACGACCCGAGGTTCCACAACCCGATAACCCAGTGGCACACGGACGTTGCCTCCCCCAGCGGCATCGCCTACGCCGAGGGCTCCATCTGGATGGCGGGCCTGAGGGGGCAGCGCCTGTGGCGCATCCCCTTGAGCGGCACCAATCTCTCGGCGGCCCCCGAGGCGTTCCTCACCGGCACCTACGGCCGCCTGCGCACGGTGGTCTCGGCGGGCGGCGACAAGCTCTGGCTGGTCACCAGCAACACCGATGGCCGCGGCACTCCGAAGAAGGGCGACGACCGGATCCTGGAACTGGAGGTGAAGTAGCCCCCGGACCTCACTCCCGCCCTGTTCCGGCTTCCTCCGCGGAAGGCTCGGGAGGCCGTACGACGACCTTCCCGGAGGCGAGATCGATCGGCCCGCGCCCGGGATCGTTGTCCCCGACGTCCTCCCGGGTCAGCTCCAGCCGGTTCTGTTCGTCCCGGGTGTGCTTGCGGCCGGGCGCGAACAGTTCCTCGAAAACGTTGAACACGGCTTCCCTCCCGGTCGGCGTCCTCCGGTCATCCCGCGACCAGCCGGTCCTCGGCCTCCGGTGGGAACAGACCCAGCCGGTGGGCCAGAGCCGCCGCCTCTCCGCGACCCGAAACACCCATCTTGGCCAGGATGTTCGAGACATGGACGCTGGCCGTCTTCGGCGAGATGAAGAGTTCCTCGGCTATCTGGCGGTTGGTGCGGCCGGCCGAGACCAGCCGCAGGACATCGCGTTCCCGGCTGGTCAGGCCCAGGGACTCGACGGGGTCGGCGGAAGCGGAGGGCTGCTGCGGGGCGCCGGTCAGGGCGAGGCGGGCCCGGCGGGCCAGCAGGGCGACGGAGTCGGCGAGCGGGCGGGCGCGCAGGTGCTCGGCGACGGCGTGCGCCAGGCGCAGCAGCTCGGTGGCCCGGTCCCGCTGGCCCTCGTCGGTGCCGACCAGGGCCTCGGCGAGGCGGAAGCGGACGCGGGCGAGGTCGTAGGGGCGTTCCAGCGTCTCGAACGCGGCGACGATCTCGGCCCACTCCTCCGGGCAGCCGCGGCCCTCGGCGCGCAGCAGTTCGGCATGCACCCAGCGTTCGTACGCCTGCCAGACGGGCACGTTGGTGGCCAGCGTCTTGGCGGCACCGCGGATGCGTCGCAAGGTCTCGGCGCGTCCGGGGCCGGCGGCGGGCAGCCCTGCCGCGCGGGTCTCCTCCGTGGCGGCGGTGAGCAGCAGCGGCCAGCCGTAGCGCTGGGTGCCTGGTGGGAAGCCGTCGTCCAGGACGCGTTCGAGTTCGGCGCGCGCGTCCAGCAGGCGGCCCTCGCCCGCGGCGACCCCGAGCGCGATGCGGGCGAGCGGCAGCGAGTACTGGGGTGCGTAGTCATGGGGGCCGAAGTGCTCGCGGGCATTGGCCAGTTGCTCGGACGCTTCGGCGAGGTCGCCGCGTTCGAGGGCGAGTTCGGCGCGGATCCGGGCGTGGAAACCGCGCGGCTTGGCGCTCTGCTCGGCGCGCCGGAACTGGGACGCCGCCTCGGCGGCCTCCTCCCAGCGCCCCAGGGTGAACAGCGACTCGGCGAGGTTGCCCCACACCCACGCCTCGCTGTTCAGCAGGCCGAAGCGCCGGGTGAAGGCGATCCCTTCCTCCATGAGCGGCACGGCCTCGCGGGAGCGGCCGACGGACTCCAGTTCGGAGGGCAGGTTGACGTAGGAGCGACCGGCGACGGCGGCGATGCCGTCGTCGACGGTGCGTTTGTTGACCTCGTACATCTCGGCGAGGCCCGCCTCGACGTCGCCGGCCTGGACCATGAGGCTGCCGAGGGTGAGCCGCGCGGTCATCTCGATCTCGCAGGCGCCGACCATGCGCGCGTACTCCACTGCCCGTTCGGCGGCGGAGAAGGCGTCGGGACCCGGCACGTGCACCATGGACCAGTTGGCGACGTTGGCCAGCACCTCGGCGTGCACCTCGGACGGCGGCAGCCCGCGCACCAGCTCCTGCGCGGTGCCCAGTTCCCGCCAGCCGTCGCCGTGGGCCTTCGCCTGGACCAGCCAGGAGCGCTGGACCCAGAACCAGGCGGCCCGCAGAGGGTCGTTCTCGTCCTCCAGGAGACGCAGCGCCCGCTTGATGATTTTCATGGAGCGGTCCCGCTCCCCGCAGAAGCGGCCGGCCACGGCGGCCTCGGCCAGCAGGTCGAGGTAGGTCAGCGGGGTGGTCGCCGGGTCGCAGCCGCACGGGGAGTACGTCTCGGTGTAGTCGACGAGACGCAGCTGGGAGCGTACGTCCTGGGGCGCCGCGTCCCACAGTTCCATCGCCCGTTCCAGCAGCCTCAGTTGCTCGCTGTAGGCGTGCCGGGCGCGGGCCGCGACGGAGCCGTCGAGGACGGCGGGCAGGGCCTTGGCCGGGTCGTGGGCGTGGTACCAGTAGCTGGCCAGCCGCATGACGCGCTGGTCGGCGGGGACAAGGGTCGGGTCGGCCTCCAGAGCCTCGGCGTAGCGGCGGTTGAGGCGGGAGCGCTCGCCGGGCAGCAGGTCGTCGCTGACGGCCTCACGCACCAGGGAGTGCCGGAAGCGGTAGCCGTCGCCGGTGCGGGCGGCGATGAGGATGTTGGCGTTCACGGCACCCCGCAACGCCTCGATGAGGTCGTCCTCGGTGAGCCGGGCCACGGCCGCGAGCAGCCGGTGCTCGACGGTGGACCCGCCCTCGGCGGCGATCCTGGCGATCCGCTGGGCGGGCTCGGGCAACTTCTCGACCCTCACGAGCAGCAGGTCGCGCAGGGAGTCGCTGAGGCTGGTGCGGCAGCCCTCGTGAGCGGCGACGGCGAGTTCCTCGACGAAGAAGGCGTTGCCGTCGGAGCGTTCGAAGATCTCGTCGACCTGGACCGGGTCCGGTTCGGTGGCGAGGATGCCGGCGATCTGCCGGCCCGCCTCCTGCCGGGTGAAGCGGGCGAGTTCGAGGCGGTGGACCGTGCGCAGCCGGTCGAGTTCGGCGAGCAGCGGCCGTAGCGGGTGGCGGCGGTGGATGTCGTCGGACCGGTAGGTGGCCAGAACGACGAGGCGGCCGGTGCGCAGGGTGCGCAGGAGGTAGGCGAGCAGGTGCCGGGTGGAGGCGTCGGCCCAGTGCAGGTCTTCCAGGGCGACGACGACGGTGTGGTCGGCGGCGACGCGCTCCAGCAGGCCGGCGGTGAGTTCGAAGAGGCGGGCCATGCCCTCCTCGTCGTGCCGGCCGGTACCCCGCGAGGGGGCCGGCTCGCCGAGTTCGGGCAGCAGCCGGGCGAGTTCCTCCTCCTGCCCGGCGGCCGCCGCGGCGAGTTCGCCGGGCAGTTCGCGGCGCAGGGCGCGCAGGGCGGCGGAGAAGGGGGCGAACGGCAGTCCGTCGGCGCCGATCTCCACGCAGCCGCCGAGCGCCACGACGGCACCGGCGCGAACCGCGGCGCCGGTGAACTCCTCGATCAGGCGGGTCTTGCCGACGCCCGCCTCACCGCCGAGCAGCAGGGCCTGCGGCTCTCCCCGGGCCGCGCGGGCGAGCGCGTCGTGCAGAGTGCTCAACTCGTCGGCGCGGCCGACGAACACCGGACTGACGGACCTGGTCTCCACATGCCCGAGCATCGCACGAGGGTCCGGCAGGGCGGCACCCGTTTTCCCCACGGCAGACGAACGGAAGTGCGGGAGGCCCCGGCCCACCCCCGTGGGGCCGGGGCCGTCCCGGCCGCCGGGGTCGCGCCGGCCCGTGTTCACGCCGCGCGGGTGAACCGCCACCGGTGGGGGCCATGCGTATGGGGCTCCGCCTCGGCGGTTCGCCTGCCGGCCGAGCGACGGGCGGCACGGCGGGCGCGCAGGACCTCGCGGACCAGGCGGTCCTGCTCGGCGCGGCGGCCGAGTTCGGCGGAGCGCAGCTGGTGCAGTTCGTAGTGGAACATGTTCTCTCCCCGGTGAGCGGTGGTTTCGGCGTCGCTTTCCGCGATGCCTCCACTGTCGTCTCCCAGGGGGTACGGCCACATCGGGAGAGTTCCGCATCTTCCCCGTGCGGGGTGCCTTAGGCGCGTGTGCGGGAGCCGCGGGGCGGCCGTAAGGCACCGGTGGACGCGGGTAAGGCGGGTCCAGGGCCCGCCCGGAACCTCGCCCGACACGGGGACGGTGGCAGGGGGACGGTGGCGAGCCCGCCAGGCCGTCTCAACGACCGTCGCGCGCGCGTGCCTCACGCCACTCGGGGGCGAGCACCGCCCACACCTCCATGTCCTGGCGCACGCCCCGGTAGGGGAAGCTCTCGCGCAGGACGCCCTCGCGGGTCAGTCCCAGCCGTCGCGCCACGTTGATGCTCGCCTCGTTGGCGGAGGAGGCGTGCCACTCCACACGGTGCATGCCCCGCTCGTCGAACGCCCAGTCGATGAGCACCCGCGCCCCGCGTGTGACGAGTCCGCGCCCGGTGCCGGCCGGCTCCAGCCAGCAGCCGATCTCGCAGGTGCCGGTGGCCGTGTCGAAGACGCGGAACAGCAGTCCGCCGACCAGCTTGCCCTCCAGCCACAGCCCGTGCAGGAAGCCGCTGTCGGCGGCGTGCTTGTCGGCGTACGACTGGAGGACGGCTCGCGCGGAGTCCACGTCCGTGGCGTTCGCGCCGAACGGGATGTGCCGCGTGACGAACTCCCGTCCGCGCTCCAGGTGCGCGAGGAACTCCTCGGCGTGCCACGGCTCCAGGGGCCGCAGTTCGGCTCCCTCGTCACCCAGAGGTATCGCGTACATCCCGCTGCGTCTCCTTCGTCAGAGCGTCCACGACATCCGTGAGCCTCTCATGCGCCGCGCGGCACTCGGGCGGCTCGATGCTGATCCGGGGCAGCACGCGGTCGAGCCGGCGCGGCAGCCACCAGTTGGCGCGGCCGAGCATGTGCATCAGGGCGGGCACGAGCAGCGTGCGCAGCACGAAGGCGTCGAGGGCGACGGCGGCGGCGAGCGCGATGCCGAACATGGCGATCACGCGGTCGCCGCTGAGGACGAAGGCGAGGAAGACCGAGATCATGATCACCGCGGCGGAGTTGATCACCCGGCTGGTCTCGGCGAGCCCGACGCGGACCGCCCGCCGGTTGTCACCGGTCTCCAGCCATTCCTCGTACATCCGGCTGACCAGGAAGACCTGGTAGTCCATGGAGAGCCCGAAGAGCACCGAGACCATGATCACGGGCAGGAAGGGCTCGATCGGACCCTCCCGGCCGAGGCCGAGGAACTCGCTGCCCCAGCCCCACTGGAAGATCGTGACGACGACACCGAACGCGGCGGCGACGGCGGCGATGTTCATCGCGGCGGCCTTCAGCGGTATGCCGATGGACCGGAAGGCGAGCAGCAGCAGTACGCAGCCGAGGCCGACCACCACGCCGACGAACAGCGGCAGTCTGCCGATGATCACGCCGGCGAAGTCGTCGTATCCGGCCGTGACCCCGCCGACGTGCAGGTCGAGCGTGGTGCCGGTCTGGGCGCGCGGCAGCACGTCGGTGCGCAGCCGGTGGACGAGGTCGCTGGTGCGCTGGGACTGCGGCGCGGAGTCGGGGACCACGTTGAGGTAGGCCATGGTGCCGCCGGAGTTGTAGGTCACCGGGGTCACCGCGACGACGCCCTCGGTGGCGCGCAGGGTGGTGTCGAGGTTGTCCAGGGCGAGCCTGCCCTCGGCCCCGTCCACCCGGGTCACCAGGGTGAGCGGCCCGTTGACGCCCGGCCCGAAGCCCTCGGCGACGAGGTCGTACGCCTTCCGGGTGGTCGCCGTCCTGGGGTCGTTGCCCTGGTCGGAGGTGCCGAGGTGGAGGGAGAGCGTGGGCAGGGCCAGCACGGTGACGACCGCGAGGGCGACGAGGCCGAGCGCCTTGGGGTGGCGTTCGACGAAGGCCGACCAGCGGGCGGCGAACCCGGTGGGCACCTCGGGCTCGGGCCCGTATTCGGCCAGGCGGCGCCGTTCGCGGCGGCTCAGGGCGCGCGGGCCGATGAAGGACAGCAGCGCGGGCAGCAGGGTCACCGAGGCGGCGACGGTGAGGACGACGGTCAGCGAGGCGGCGACCGCCACGCCGTTGAGGAAGCCCAGCCGCAGGATGAGCATGCCGAGCAGAGCGATGCACACCGTGGCACCCGCGAAGACGACGGCTCGTCCGGTGGTGGCGACGGCGTTCGTGACCGCCTCGGTGGGGCCGAGTCCGCGTTTCAGTCCGCGCCGGTGCCGGGTGACGATGAACAGCGCGTAGTCGATGCCGACGCCGAGTCCGATCAGCATGCCCAGCATGGGCGCGAAGTCGGCGACCGTCATGGCGTGGCCGAGGAGTCCGATGGCGGCGTACGCGGTGCCCACGCTCAGCAGCGCGGTGGCGATGGGCAGCACGGCGGCGGCGAGCGAGCCGAAGGCGATGAGCAGCACCCCGGCGGCGACGAGCACGCCGACGATCTCGGCGGTGTGGTCGCCGGAGGCCGCGGTGAGGCTGATCGCGCTGCCGCCGAGTTCCACCTGGAGCCCGTCGGTCTCGGCCGCCTTGGCCGCTTCGACCACGGCCTCGGCCTGGGGCTTGGTGATGTCCTGGGAGGGGCGGGTGAAGGTGACCGTGGCGTACGCGGTGTGCCCGTCGGGGCTGATCTGGTCGGAGCCCTGGGCGCCCTGGTCCTTGTAGGGGCTGGTCACGGAGGCCACCTGGGGCAGGGCGGCGATCTTGTCCAGGGTGCGGGTCATGGTCTGCTCGACGTCCGGGGCGCGCACCGTGCCGGACGTGGTGTGCCAGACGACGGTGTCGCTGTCTCCGCCGAGTGCCGGGAAGCCCTCCCTGAGCAGCTGGGTGGCGCGTCCCGAGTCGGTGCCGGGGACCTCGTAGTCGTTGGAGTAGGCGGAGCCGGTGACCGAGGCGGCCGCGGTGACCCCACCGAAGGCAAGGAGCCAGAGCAGTACGACGACGAGGCGGTGCCGGACACACCAGCGCGCTAGGGCTGCCACGAACGTACTCCCAGGGGGGATTTGTGGATCTTTGACCGGGAAAAGTCGTCCATGATCGGAACAGCCCGCAAAGAACGCATGAGTAATCTGAAGACACTCTTGCAGGCGAATCTGATCGTTTAGCCGGTTCGTGGGCTGATTCACATCAGTGCGACTCAATTCACAGGACAATCAGATGAAGTCTGTCGCCCCTCCGGGTGTCCGCCGCGCGGTCAGTCGAGCTGGTCGCCGAGCGCCATCACCATCACCCCGGCGATCATCAGCCACAGTGCCCGCCGGGTGCGTCCCCGGGAGCCGATGAAGGTCGCCACGGCACAGACGGCGGCGCCGGCGGCGTAGGCGACCGGGACGAGCGCGGAGGCCGAGCGGGACAGCCGCAGCAGTGAGGCGGCGAGTCCGGCGAGCGTCAGCAGGGCCCCGGCCCCGGCCGCCGTCCACCGGGCGCGGCGTGCGACCTCCGCGGGGTCCTCCACCTCGTCCTCGGCGCCGTCCTCGCCCTCGGTGCCGTCCTTGCTCTTGGTGCCGTCGTCGCCCTCGGTGCCGTCGTCCTTCACGGCACCGTCCTCACCCACGTCGACGTCGCCCTCGGCGTGGTCCTCCGTCCCGGCCGCCTCGACGTCGTCGGCCCCGGATATCCCGGGGTGCGTTTCGGAATCGGCGCGTCCACTCATGGCGCGCGAGCGTAGCGCCTCCGTCCGACGGCACCGACGGGGGGTCGGACCGTCCCCCCGTACCGGCATGCCTCGGGGGGTGCACCGGATCCGGTGCACCCCCCGAGACGGTTCGCGGGCTCAGCCCTCGACGCCGAGCTTCTCCAGGATCAGCTCCTTGACGCGGGCCGCGTCGGCCTGGCCGCGGGTGGCCTTCATGACCGCGCCGACCAGAGCACCGGCCGCGGCCACCTTGCCACCACGGATCTTGTCCGCGACGGCCGGGTTCCCGGCGATGGCCTCGTCGACGGCGGCGGTCAGCGCGCCCTCGTCGGAGACGACCTTCAGGCCGCGCTTGTCGACGACCTCGTCCGGGGTGCCCTCGCCGGCGAGGACGCCCTCGATGACCTGGCGGGCCAGCTTGTCGTTCAGATCGCCCTTGGCGACCAGCTCGGTGACCCGGGCGACCTGCGCCGGCGTGATCGACAGCTCGTCCAGCGCCTTGCCGGACTCGTTGGCGGCACGCGCCAGCTCGCCCATCCACCACTTGCGGGCGGAGGCGGCGTCGGCACCGGCGTCGATGGTGGCGACGATGAGGTCCAGGGCACCGGCATTGAGGATGGCCTGCATCTCGGTGGCCGAGACGCCCCACTCCTCGCGGAGCCGGTTGCGGCGCACCAGCGGCAGCTCGGGCAGCGCGGCCCGGATCTCCTCGACCCACTCGCGCGAGGGCGCCACCGGAACCAGGTCCGGCTCGGGGAAGTACCGGTAGTCCTCGGCCTCCTCCTTGACGCGGCCGGAGGTCGTGGACCCCGTGTCCTCGTGGAAGTGACGGGTCTCCTGGATCACCGTGCCGCCGCCGTTCAGCACGGCGGCGTGGCGCTGGATCTCGAAACGGGCCGCGCGCTCCACGGACCGCAGCGAGTTGACGTTCTTCGTCTCGGAGCGGGTGCCGAACTTGTCGGCGTCCTTGGGCATCAGCGACAGGTTGACGTCGCAGCGCATCTGGCCCATCTCCATACGGGCCTCGGACACGCCGAGCGCCCGGATGAGCTCGCGCAGCTCACGGACGTAGGCCTTGGCCACCTCCGGAGCCCGCTCGCCGGCGCCGGTGATCGGCTTGGTGACGATCTCGATCAGCGGGATGCCGGCGCGGTTGTAGTCCAGCAGGGAGTGGGACGCGCCGTGGATGCGGCCGGTGGCGCCGCCGACGTGCGTCGACTTGCCGGTGTCCTCCTCCATGTGGGCGCGCTCGATCTCCACGCGGAAGGTCTCGCCGTCCTCCAGCTGCACGTCGAGGTAGCCGTTGAAGGCGATCGGCTCGTCGTACTGGGAGGTCTGGAAGTTCTTCGGCATGTCCGGATAGAAGTAGTTCTTCCGGGCGAAGCGGCACCACTCGGCGATCTCGCAGTGCAGCGCGAGGCCGATCCTGATGGCGGACTCCACGCCGGTCGCGTTGACGACCGGGAGCGCGCCGGGCAGGCCGAGGCAGGTCGGGCAGGTCTGTGTGTTCGGCTCGGCGCCGAGCGCGGTCGAACAGCCGCAGAACATCTTGGTGGCGGTGCCGAGTTCGACATGGACCTCGAGGCCCATGACGGGGTCGTACGACGCCAGCGCGTCCTCGTACGACACCAGGTCGGTCGTGGTGGTCACGGTGAAAACTTCCCTCTCAGCCCAGCAGGACGTCGTCGTCGCCCAGCCGCTTGAGCTCGCGGCAGAGGATGGCGAGGCCGGTGACGATCGCTACGGCGGACACGGTGGCGTCGATCAGGCGCAGCGTGTCGTGCTCGGCGCGGGCCTTCTTGATCTGCTTGGCGACACCCACCGCGCCGAACGCGGTGGTGGCCATGGACAGGTACGTACCGGACTTGGACTTCTTGAAGCCCTTGGCCTTGGCGAGTGCCTTACTCACAGCGACGGAGCCTCCTCGAGCAGCGGGTGCCCCCACTTTTCCACGAAGGCGGCCTCGACGGCGGCACCCACCTTGTACAGGCGGTCGTCCTTCATCACCGGGGCGATGATCTGCAGGCCCACCGGGAGGTTGTCCTCCGGGGCGAGACCGCAGGGCAGCGACATGGCCGCGTTGCCCGCCAGGTTGGTCGGGATGGTGCACAGGTCGGCGAGGTACATCGCCATCGGGTCGTCGGCGCGCTCGCCGATCGCGAAGGCGGTGGTCGGGGTCGTCGGGGAGACGATCACGTCGACCTGCTCGAACGCCTTGTCGAAGTCCCGCTTGATCAGGGTGCGGACCTTCTGGGCGCTGCCGTAGTACGCGTCGTAGTAGCCGGAGCTGAGCGCGTACGTGCCGAGCATGATCCGGCGCTTGACCTCGGCGCCGAAGCCCTCCTCACGGGTGAGGGAGGTGACGTCCTCGGCGGAGCGCGTGCCGTCGTCGCCGGTGCGCAGGCCGTAGCGCAGGCCGTCGAAGCGGGCCAGGTTGGACGAGCACTCGGACGGCGCGATCAGGTAGTACGCCGACAGGGCCAGGTCGAAGGACGGGCAGTCCAGCTCGACGATCTCGGCGCCCAGCTCCTTGAGCAGCTCGACGGACTCGTCGAACCGCTGGATGACGCCGGCCTGGTAGCCCTCGCCGCGGAACTGCTTGACGACGCCGACGCGCATACCCGCGACGCTGCCGGTGCGGGCGGCCTCGACGACCGGCGGGACCGGCTCGTCGATGGAGGTGGAGTCGAGCGGGTCGTGTCCGGCGATCACCTCGTGCAGCAGGGCCGCGTCCAGGACCGTACGGGCGCAGGGGCCGCCCTGGTCGAGGGAGGAGGAGAAGGCGACCATGCCGTAGCGGGAGACCGCGCCGTACGTCGGCTTGACGCCGACCGTGCCGGTGACGGCGGCCGGCTGGCGGATGGAGCCGCCGGTGTCGGTTCCGATGGCGAGCGGGGCCTGGTAGGAGGCGAGCGCGGCGCTCGACCCGCCGCCGGAGCCGCCGGGGATCCTGGTGAGGTCCCAGGGGTTGCCGGTGGGCCCGTAGGCGCTGTTCTCGGTGGAGGACCCCATGGCGAACTCGTCCATGTTGGTCTTGCCGAGGATCACCACGTCGGCGTCCTTCAGACGCTTGGTGAGCGTCGCGTCGTACGGCGGGATCCAGCCTTCGAGGATCTTCGAACCGACGGTCGTGGGGATGCCCTCGGTGGTGAAGATGTCCTTGAGCGCGAGCGGCACGCCGGCCAGCGGGCCGAGCTTCTCGCCGCGTGCCCGCTTCTCGTCGACGGCGCGGGCCTGGGCGAGCGCGCCCTCACGGTCGACGTGCAGGAAGGCGTGCACCTTCTCGTCGACGGCCTCGATCCGGGCCAGGTGGGCCTCGGCGACCTCGACGGCCGTCAGCTCGCCGGAGGCGATCTTCTCGGCGGTCTCGGCGGCGGTGAGCCTGATGATGCTGTTCATGTCCGTCATGGCTGTCACTCCTCACCCAGGATCTGCGGCACCTTGAAACGCTGCTGCTCCTGGGCCGGGGCGCCGGAGAGCGCCTGCTCGGAGGTGAGCGACGGACGGACCTCGTCCGCGCGCATGACGTTGGTCAGCGGCAGCGGGTGGGAGGTCGGCGGTACGTCTTGGTCGGCGACCTCGCTGACGCGGGCCACCGCGCCGATGATGTCGTCGAGCTGTCCCGCGAGGTGGTCGAGTTCCTCGGGCTTCAGCTCCAGACGCGCCAGCCGGGCGAGGTGGGCGACCTCCTCGCGCGTGATGCCAGGCATGCAGCGATCCTCTGGGGTGAGTGTGTGTGCTTTGGCCCAATCCTATGGGGCGGGGCGGGGTGGCCGTGAAACGGTTTGCCGGACCCCGCCCCACGGGGGCCGGCGTTCAGCGGCGCGCGTCCCAGGCCCGACTGCTCAGGAAGTGGTTGTCGTACAGGTCCTGCACCTCCAGCAGGCTCTCCGGGGTGACCTCGCCCAGGCGGATGCGCTGGAGGTGGCGGAAGTACGCGAAGCGCTCGACGCCCGGGGTGATGACGATGAGGAGGTCGGCCCCGCGGCCGGGGGCGGCGGCAAACGCATGCGGCCGGCCCGGCGGGACGATGACCAGGTCACCGCGCTCGGCGGTGACCACGTCGTCGCCGGAGAGCAGCTCCGCGGTCCCGTCCAGGACGAAGAACATCTCGGCGGAGTTGTCGTGCCGGTGCGGCCGGGCGCCGTCGGCGCCCTCGGCCAGGGTGACGCGCACGGTGGACAGCGCGCCGCCGGTCGCGCTGCTGTCGGCCAGCAGCTTCACACCGACGGGGACCCCGCCGACCACCTCGGCCCGAGCGTCACGGACCAGCACGGTTTCGTCGAACTTCGGCACGAACAGCGACATGATGCGACTCCCCCGGTCGGATGCCGGATGTGCTCAGAGTGCGAAGAGCAGTGCGGCACTGAGCAGCACAACGAGCGCGGTGGCGAAATGGATCCCGAAGGCCACGGCCTTCGTGCCGCCGTTGCGCAGCACTATCAGGGTGTCGCCGAGCGGCACGAGCGCCACGGCGACCATGAACCACGCCTCGGCACGGGCTCCGGCGAAGGCCAGCAGGGCGAGGCCCAGCAGCCCGAAGGTGCCGTCCCGGACGCCCTTGACCGACAGATAGGCGCGGGCGTCGCCGCGCGGGTCGGCCGGGACGCCGTAGCCGGCCGCGGACGGGCCGGGCCGGAACAGGAAGCGGTAACCGAGGAACACACAGAACAGATCGAGCAGGACGGCCAGGGTGTACGCGGTGACGGTCATGCCTCTCTCCCCTCTTTGCTAGCAACGCTAGGACTGAGAGTGAGGCTAGAAGAACGTCGGCAGAAGTTCTAGCGCTGCTAGAATCGGGATCATGTCGATCCAGACGCGCCGGGAGCGCGAACGAGCGGAGCGCCGGCGGCTGATCGTGACGGCCGCACGGGAGCTGGCGGAGGCCGAGGGCTGGGACGCGGTGACCACCCGCCGGCTGGCCGCCGAGATCGAGTACAGCCAGCCGGTCCTCTACAGCCACTTCAAGGGCAAGGGCGCGATCATGGCGGCGGTCGCCGTCCAGGGTTTCGCGGAGCTGGGCGCCGAGATGCGCACGGCCCGCGAGGCGGCCGGGGGCACGCGCGAGGCGCTGGCTGCGGTGGGCGAGGCGTACACCGCCTTCGCACAGCGGCGCCCCGCGCTCTACGACGCGATGTTCACGCACACGGTCGACCTGCCGTTCGCCACGCCCGAGGCCCCGGCGGCCCTGTGGGAGGCGTTCGGCGAACTGCTGCGGGCGGTGGAGCCCATCGCGGCACAGGGCGACGACCCTGGCCTGCTGACGGAGACGTACTGGGCCGGGCTGCACGGCCTGGTGACCCTGATGCGCAGCGGCCGGCTGCCGAAGCATGCCCACGAGCGCCGACTCGCGTTGCTGATCGGTCACTTCGTGCCGCACGGCACGGGCTGAACAGGGCGGGCCCGGCCCGCTCTCAGGACTGGCGGACGGGCGGAATGGTCACTCGTCGGCCGCCGCCGCGGGCAGTGCGGCGGCAGGGCGCTGCCAGCCGCGTGATCCGCGCGCCCGCAGCCACGCCGTCGTCTCCTCCGGCGGCATCGCGGCCGCGACGAGCCAGCCCTGTACGGCGTCGCAGCCGAGGTCCCGCAGCCGTTCCCAGGTCTCGTCGTCCTCGACGCCCTCCGCGACGACCAGCAGTCCGAGGGAGTGCGCGAGGTCGACGGTGCAGCGCACGATCTCGGCGTCCTCCGTGTCGACCGCCAGCCGGGCCACGAACGAGCGGTCGATCTTCAGCTCGCTCACCGGCAGCCGGCGCAGGTGCACCAGCGAGGAGTAGCCGGTGCCGAAGTCGTCCAGGGACATCTTCACGCCGTGCCCGGTCAGCGCGTGCAGGGTGTCGGCGGCCCGCTGCGGGTCCTCCAGCAGGACGTGCTCGGTGATCTCCAATTGGAGCGCTCCCGCCGGCACGCCGTGCCGGGCCAGCCGGGCGGCCACCGAACCGGCGAACCCGGGGATGTGCACATCGCGCGGGGAGACGTTGACCGCGACCGGGACGTACAGGCCCTGGGCCCGCCACCGGGCGACCTGCGCGAGCGCGGTCTCCAGCACGTACTCCGTCAGATGGGGCATCAGCCCCGAGGACTCGGCGATCGCTATGAACTCGTCCGGCGGCACCTTGCCGCGCTCGGGGTGCACCCAGCGGACCAGCGCCTCCAGGCCCGCGACCTGTCCGTCGAAACGGACCTTCGGCTGGTAGTGCAGCTGGACCTCGTGGGCGTCGAGGGCCCGGCGCAGGTCGCCCAGCAGCCCCAGCCGGTCGGGGGTGTTGGAGTCCCGCTTGGACTCGTAGACCTCCACGCCCGTGCGGTCCCGCTTGGCCTGGTACATCGCCACGTCCGCCCGGCGCAGCATGCCTTCGGCGTCCAGGGCGTGGTCGGGGAAGACGGCGACTCCGGCGCTGGCCTCCAGGACCAGGGTGAGCCCGTCGAGGTCGAGCGGGGAGCTGAGGACGGTGACCAGGGCGCGCGCGATACGGGTCGCGGACGTCGTGGAGTCGGCGACCGGCAGCAGCACGGCGAACTCGTCACCGCCGAGCCGCGCCGCCTCCGCCCCGCGCGGCAGCGCCTGCCGCAGCCGGTCGGCGATCTGCAACAGCAGCCGGTCCCCGGCGAGGTGACCGAGTGTGTCGTTGACCGAACGGAACCGGTCCAGGTCGATCAGCATCAGCGCGGACCGGGCGCCGATGCGTTCGGCGTCGTCCAGGGCGGTCCAGATGCGCTCCAGGAGCCACTGCCGGTTGGGCAGTCCGGTCAGCGGGTCGCGCAGCTGCTCCTCGGCCCGGGCACGCGCTATCCACAGGCTGGAGTCGAGGGCGATCAGCGGAACGGCGAACAGCGGCAGCAGCACGGGCTTGGCCACGGCGACGACGCAGACCAGCGGGGAGATGCCCAGCAGGGCGACGGCGACCAGTCCCTGTCTGATCACGGCGGTGCGGGCGACGGTGGGCACTCCGCCGTTGCGGGAGTTGTGCACGAACCACAGCAGGGCGCGGGTGACCAGGAGGTAGGCGCCGGCGACCAGCACCACCTGGGGCAGAGTGGAGGCGGTCCAACCGCTCGGGCTCCAGGGGCTCTCCACGGTCGGTACGCGACCGAAGGCGCCCAGCATCAGGCCGCCGGCGCCGATGCCGAGGATGTCCACCGACCCGTGCAGCACGCCCTGCCGCCAGTGGTGGCGCCGGGCTATGCCGACCAGGACGACGACGGTGAGGCTGACCATCCCGGCGGGCACCCAGCCGTAGAGCAGCAGCACGGCGACGGTGAGGGTGGCGCCCGAGCCCGTGCCGCCCCACCACCGGGCCCGGCCGAGCATGACCAGGTGACCGACGATGACGCCGGTGAGCAGGGCAAGGGCCCAGCCGACCGTGCCGGACGGGAAGAGCGCGTGGTGGTCGGTGAACGCCTGGTACACGCCGGCGCTCAGCGCGGACCCGGCCGCCGCGACGATCGCCACGGGCAACGCGGAGCGGACCCGGTGCCGTTCGGGTTCGTCGCCGGGCAGCCCGGAGAAACGTTCGACGGCCGTATGTGCGGAGGCGCGGGCGCGGGCGACGGTGTACTGTCCGGCGGCAATGCGTCCGGCGCGCTCCATGGCGCCCGGACGCTCCGGCGTCCGCCCCCGTCTCCCCCGCCATGCGCCGGCCATCCGGCACAGCCGTGAGTGCGGGGCGGCGCTCTCGGTCGGTTCCATTCCCGTCCCTCTCACAGCCGGCGGTGCCCACGCCACGCGGCCCGATGCCCCACTACCCCTGGACGGCACCGCGCTGGAAAACCCTTCCACGTACTCCTGACGAGCACGGGGATGCCCCGACCGCGGTTGGGCACGGCGGGCGCACAGCTCAACAGTAGGCCGCAGAAGGCTTCCACGGGCAGCGGTCGTCGACGGTTGCCCGAATGCGCCCCGGCCACCCGTATGCATCTGGTATGCGCCGAACGGGTGGAGTTCAACCGCTACTCGCCGGTCGGAAGCGCGACTTCGGCCGCCGCGTCCGGCCCGCGCCCCAGAAGGACGACGAAACCGTCCTCGTTCAGCACGGGCACCTTCAGTTGCATCGCCTTGTCGTACTTCGAACCGGGGTTGTCACCCACGACCACGAAGGAGGTCTTCTTCGACACCGAGCCGGTCACCTTCGCCCCCCGGCTCTGCAGCGCCTCCTTGGCGCCGTCGCGGGTGAACTGTTCGAGGGTTCCGGTCACCACGACCGTCAATCCCTCGAGCGGGCGCGGGCCTTCGTCCTCGCCGGAGCTCTCCTCCTCCATACGGACGCCGGCCTCCCGCCACTTGCGCAGGATCTCCTGGTGCCACTCCTCGGCGAACCACTCCTTGAGCGAGGCGGCGATGATCGGGCCCACGCCCTCCGTGTTCGCCAACTCCTCCTCACCGGCCTGCTCGATACGGTCGATGGAGCGGAACTCCCGGGCCAGCGCCTGGGCCGCGACCGGTCCGACGTGACGGATCGACAGGCCGGTGAGCACGCGCGCGAGCGGGCGCTCCTTGGCGGCCCGGATGTTCTCCAGCATCGCGAGCGCGTTCTTCTTCGGCTCACCCTGCTGGTTGGCGAAGACCGTGACGACCTTCTCCTCGCCGGTCTTCGGATCGCGCTTGGGCAGACCGCTGTCCTGGTCGAGGACGTAGGCCTTGATGGGGAGCAGCTGCTCCACCGTCAGATCGAACAGGTCACCCTCGTCCTTCAGTGGCGGCTCCGCGGGCTCCAGCGGCTTGGTGAGGGCGGCCGCGGCGACGTAGCCGAAGTGCTCGATGTCCAGCGCCTTGCGGCCCGCGAGGTAGAACAGGCGCTCGCGCAACTGGGCCGGGCACGCCCGCGCGTTGGGGCAGCGCAGATCGACATCGCCCTCTTTCATCGGCCTGAGCGGCGTACCGCACTCGGGGCACTCGGAGGGCATCACGAACTCGCGCTCGGTGCCGTCGCGCAGATCGACGACCGGCCCGAGGATCTCCGGGATGACGTCACCGGCCTTGCGCAGCACGACCGTGTCGCCGATGAGCACGCCCTTGGCCTTGACCACGTCCTGGTTGTGCAGGGTGGCGAACTCGACCTCGGAACCGGCCACCGTGACCGGCTCGACCTGCGCGTACGGCGTGACCCGGCCGGTCCGGCCCACGCCCACCCGGATGTTGACGAGCTTGGTGTTGACCTCCTCCGGCGCGTACTTGTACGCGATCGCCCAGCGCGGGGCACGGGAGGTCGAGCCCAGGCGGCCCTGGAGCGGGATCTCGTCGAGCTTGACGACGACGCCGTCGATCTCGTGCTCCACGGAGTGGCGGTTCTCGCCGTAGTGGGCGATGAACGCGCGGACGCCTTCGAGGTCGTCGACGACCCTGTTGTGCCGGGAGGTGGGCAGGCCCCAGGACCTCAGCAGTTCGTAGGCCTCGGAGAGGCGGGTGAGGCCCTCGTACCCCTCCAGGGCGCCGATGCCGTGGACCACCATGTGCAGCGGCAGCGTCGCGGTGACCTTGGGATCCTTCTGGCGCAGCGAACCGGAGGCGGAGTTGCGAGGGTTGGCGTACGGCTTCTCGCCGGCCGCGACCCGGCGGGCGTTGAGGTCCTGGAAGGCCTCCATGGGGAAGTAGACCTCCCCGCGGATCTCCACCAGGCTCGGGACGCGGTCGCCGTCCAGCCGGTGCGGGATCTCGGCGATCGTCATGACGTTGGGCGTGATGTCCTCGCCGACGCGTCCGTCGCCTCGGGTGGCCGCGCGGGTGAGCCTGCCGTCCTCGTAGGTCAGGTTGACCGCGAGGCCGTCGACCTTGAGCTCGCACAGGAAGTGGTGACCGGTGGTGCCGACGTCCTTCGCGACGCGGTCCGCCCAGGCGGCGAGCCCCTCGTCGTCGAAGACGTTGTCGAGGGAGAGCATCCGCTGGCGGTGCTCGACCTCGGCGAGACCGGTCTCGTACGCCACGGCGACCTTCTGGGTCGGCGAGTCGGGCGTGCGCAGCTCCGGGTACTCCTCCTCCAGCGCCTCCAGCGAGCGCAGGAGCTCGTCGAACTCGGCGTCGCTGATGACGGGAGCGTCCTTGACGTAGTACCGGAAGCGGTGCTCCTCGACCTGCTCCGCGAGCCGCGCGTGCTTCTCCCGTGCCTCGACGGGCACCGCTGTTTCCGCTTGCTGCTTGTCGCCGGCCACCGTGTTGTCCTCCCGTTACTCTGGGTTGTCCGCGAGCGATCTCGCCGCCCGGACGCAGTGGGCGAGCGCCTGGCGGGCGTACGCGGGGGAAGCGCCCGCGAGTCCGCACGCCGGGGTGACCGTGACCGCCTCGGCGAGAAGCTCCGGCCGCAGCCCCAGCCTGCGCCACATCGTCCTGACACCCATGACGCTACCGGCAGGGTCTGACAACGGGCCGTCCGTGCCGGGGACGACACCGGCGAAGAGGCGGGTGCCCGCCTCGACCGCCACTCCGATCGCCTCGTCGTCACGCTCGGTGAGAAGCGAGACGTCGAGGGAGACCGCCGCGGCGCCCGCGCGGCGCAGCAGGGCGAGCGGGACGTCCGGAGCGCACGAGTGGACCACGACAGGCCCCTGGTCGTGCGCCCCGAGGACGTCCCGGAGCGTGGCCTCCACGATCTGCCGGTCGACGGCGCGGTGGGTCCGGTAGCCGCTGGCGGTCCGCACCTGCCCGCGCAGGACGGCGGTCAGGGACGGCTCGTCGAGCTGGAGGACGAGCCCGGCGCCGGGAACGCGCCGGTGCACCTCCGCGAGATGGAGCCGCAGCCCCTCGGCGAGCGAGGCGGCCAGGTCCCGGCACGCGCCGGGATCGGACAGGACCGCCTCGCCGTTCTTGAGCTCCAGGGCGGCGGCGAGGGTCCACGGCCCCACCGCCTGTACCTTCAGCGCGCCCTCGTACCCCTGGGTGAACTCCTCCAGGGCGTCGAGGTCCTCCCCGAGCCAGGACCGGGCCCGCCTGGTGTCCCGGCCCGGGCGGTCCCCGAGCCGCCAGCCGCTGGGCTCCACGCGCGCGTACAGCTCGACGAGCATCCCCGCGGTGCGCCCGATCATGTCGGCACCGGGGCCGCGTGCGGGCAGCTCGGGCAGGAAGGGGAAGTCCTCGAAGGTGCCCGTGACGGTCTTGGCGGCCTCCCGGGCGTCCCCACCGGGCATGGACCCGACGCCGGTGGCGGCACCGAACCTGAACTGGCTGTTCTCGCTCACCCGGGAAGACTACGCAACCCCGCGGGGACAGGACCGCCTCAGGGGGCGGCAGCCTTCGGGGACCGCCCCCGGCCGTCCGTCACAGGCCCGGGCGGACCGTCAGGTCGTTGACCTCCGCGTCGCGCGGCAGGTCGAGCGCCATGACGATGGTCGTGGCGACGGAGTCGGGGGCGATCCACTTCCCGGGGTCGTACTCCTTGCCCTCCTGCTGGTGCACCTTGGCCTGCATACGGCTGGCGGTGCGGCCCGGGTAGACCGAGGTGACCCGGACGCCGTTGGCGTGCTCCTCGTGGCGCAGCGAGTCCGCCAGCGCCTTCAGGCCGTGCTTGGAGGCGGCGTACGCGGACCAGTCGGCGTGGGCGCTCAGGCCCGCGCCCGAGTTGACGAACACCACGTGGCCGCGCGAGGCGCGCAGTTGGGGCAGGAAGTGGCGGGTCAGTTCGGCGGGGGCGATCAGGTTGACGTCGAGCTGGTGGCGCCAGGTCTTCGGGGTGAGCTCGCCGACCGGGCCGAGGTCGACCACGCCCGCGATGTGGAGCAGGGAGTCCACCTGGTCGGGCAGCGTCTGGTGCGAGAACGCCCAGCTCAGCCGGTCGGGGTCGGCGAGGTCGCCGACGAGCGTCCGGGCGCCGGGGAACGCGGCGGCCAGTTCCTTGGCCCGCCCGGCGTCGCGCGCGTGCAGCACGAGCTCGTCCCCGCGCGCGTGCAGGCGGCGGGCGACGGCCGCGCCGATGCCGGAGCCGGCCCCGGTGATCACATGAGTAGCCATGCCCGCCATGCTCGCACCACCGGCTCAGCTGCCGTCGAGCGCCTCGTCCAGATACGCCATCGCGCCCGCGGGCTCCTCGGCGAAGAACACCAGCTCGGCCAGCGGCCGGGGCAGGAACCCGTCCTCCTCCATGCGGCGGAACTGCTGCTCGAGACCGTCGTAGAAGCCGTCGGTGTTCAGCAGCACCACCGGCTTGCCGGTCCGGCCGTGCTTCTTCAGCTCCAGGATCTCGGTGGCCTCGTCGAGCGTCCCGGTGCCGCCCACCATGATCACGACCGCGTCGGCCTTCTCCAGGAGCAGCTTCTTGCGCTCGGCGAGGTCCCGGGCGATCACCATCTCGTCCGCGCCGGGCCGCGCCTTCGCCGACAGGAAGTCGACCGACACGCCGACGAGCCGGCCGCCCGCCTCCTGCACACCGTCCGCGACCACCTTCATCAGCCCGGTGTCGGATCCGCCCCAGACCAGGCTGTGCCCGCCCTTGCCGATCAGCCGGGCGAAGTCCCGCGCGGGGCGGGTGTAGCGGTCGTCGAGGTCGGCGGCGGAGAGGAAGACGCAGATGTTCATGCGCCCACGGTACGCGGCGGGGCAACCGGCCCCGTGGACGGGAAGAAGCGGGGGCCGGCGGGTGCTGTACCGGTATGACCCAAGGACACACGATCACGATCGACAAGAGCGACGAGCACGTGCGTGTGGTGCGCGGCGGCCAGGTGCTCGCGGAGAGCGACCGCGCACTGGTACTGCGCGAGACGGGGTGCCCCCCGCGCTACTACCTGCCGCCCGAGGACGTGCGCCTCGACCTCCTGACGGCGTCCGACACGCACACGTACTGCCCCTTCAAGGGCACGGCGTCCTACTGGTCCCTGCCTGACGCGGCGGACCTGGTGTGGGCCTACCCCGCCCCGAAGCAGGACGTCGCCGAGATCAAGGACCATCTGTGCTTCTACGAAGTGGAAGTGTTGTGACCCGATGAGGCCGCCGCGGCGTGGCAGTCTTCACTGGCATGACTGGCATGGACAAGAAGACCGTCTCGCGTGACGGCACACCCCTCGTCTACCGCGGTACCGGACAGGGCCCGGTGGTCGTCCTCGTCAGCGGTGCGATGTCGACGGGTGCCACGCTGGCGCCGCTGGCGGCGGCGTTGCCGGACCGCTTCGACGCCGTCGTCTACGACCGCCGGGGCCGCGGCGGAAGCGGGGACACGGCGCCCTACGCGGTGGAACGCGAGGTCGAGGACCTGGCCGCACTGATCGACGCGGTGGGCGGCGAGGCGGCGCTGTACGGCGTCTCCTCCGGCGGCGCGCTGGCCCTCAGGGCGGCGGCGGGCGGACTGCCGGTCCGTCAGGTCGCCGTGTACGAGCCGCCGTTCGCCGTGTACGAGGGCGGCGAGCAGGAGCGCGCCGAGTACACCGGCAAGCTGACCGCGGCGCTCGCCGAGGACCGGCGCGGGGACGCGGTGGAGCTGTTCCTGCTCCTGACCGGGCTGGCCCCGCAGATGATCGCCAGCGCCCGCCAGTCCCCCATGTGGGCGGGCATGGAGGCGATCGCGCCCACGCTCGCCCACGACGACGCGGTGATGGGGGACGGACTGGTCCCCCGCGACCTGCTGGCCTCGGTGACCGTGCCGGTCCTGGCCGTGGCCGGCAGCGCGAGCCCGGCCTGGCTGCGCGAGGCGGCCAGGGCGGTCGCGGAGGCCGCGCCCCGGGGCACGTACCGGGTCCTGGAGGGCCAGACCCACGCGGTGGAACCGGAGGCACTGGCACCGGTGCTGGCGGAGTTCTTCGCGTCCTGAACAGGACGCTTCCTGAACTGCACAGGACGTTGCCAGAGGTCCTCACGCCCGCCGTCCTCCCGAGCCGTCGCGGCCGTGCGGTGTTCTCGCACCGGACAGCCGGGCGCCGGCCAGGACGGCCGTGTCCCCGGTCGCGGCCGGCCTCCGCGTCCGCGCGGCCCGGCCCGCTCACGGTCCCGGCGCGGTCCCCCGCCGGCGGCGCGATGGGCCGGGGCCGGAAATGCGCCGGGCCCCGTCTTTGTTGGCGCCCACCGAGACGGCGGCCCGCCCGACGGGTGCCGCCCCGCGACCGGAAGGGATGTCCCAACCATGCCCAGCACCACTCCCGACATCACCGAAGCCGCTTCCGCTCCGGATGCTCCCCGCCCCTGGACCGTGGCCGTGCTCGGCCCCGGCGGCGTCGGCGGGCTGCTCGCCGCGCTGCTGTCCCGGGCGGGTCACCGAGTGATCTGCCTGGCCGGGGACGCGACGGCGCGGTCCCTGCGCGAGGGCGGGGTACGGGTGCACAGCGGTCAGTTCGGGGACTTCACCGCCAAGGTCGAGGCGGACACCGAGCTGCGGGAACCGGTCGACCTGTGCGTGGTGGCCGTCAAGCACACCAGCCTGGACGCCGCGCTGGACCGGGTCCCGCCGGCCATGCTCGGCGCGGACGCCCTCGTCCTGCCGCTCCTCAACGGCGTCGAGCACCCCGAGACCCTGCGCCGCCGCTACGGCGACGACCGGGTGGCCGCGGGCGTCATCCGCGTCGAGTCGACCCGCGTCGCGCCCGGTGTCATCGAGCACGGCAGCCCGTTCACCGAGATCGATCTGGCCGGGACGACCGCGCGCCCGCTCAGCGACCTGGCCGCCGTGCTGGAGTCCGCCGGGGTGCGGACCCGCGTGGCCGAGTCCGAGACCGCCGTCCTCTGGGCGAAGCTGGCCTTCCTCGCCCCCTTCGCCCTCCTCACCACCCGCTACGACGCCCCCATCGGCACGGTCCGCACCGGCCACCGCGAAGAGCTGGTCGCCCTCGTCGACGAGATCACCGCCGTCGGCCGCGCCACCGGGGCGCCGCTCGACGCGGACCGGACCCTGGCGATGTACGACGCGTTTCCGGCCGGGATGAAGTCCTCGATGCAGCGCGACGCCGAGGCGGGCCGCGCCCTGGAGCTCGACGCGATCGGCGGTGCCGTGCTGCGCGCCGCCGAGCGGCACGGCGTTCCGGCGCCGACGGCGGCCCGGCTGGTGTCCGAACTGGCACCCCTGTGACCGACTCAACATCTTTCAGGGGGAGTTGGCGACTCTAGACTCCCCGTGCGGGAGCGGCGAACGACCGCGCCCGCACGGGGAGCAGCCATGCGCTACGCCGATCAGCCCGGCACGGACCGCGAGGTGCACATCGCGGCGGAACCCTCGCGGGTCTGGGAAGTCGTCACCGACGTCGAGGCCATGGCCGGGTTCAGCCCCGAGCTGGTGCGCGTGGAGTGGCAGGGCGGTGCCGACCGGCCGGCGCCGGGAGCCCGTTACCTCGGGCACAACCAGAATCCGTTCGTGGGCGAGTGGCGGACCCTCTCCCACATCACGGAGGCCGCCCCGGAGCGCACCCTCACCTGGTGCGTGCTGGACCCGGACGGACGGTACGGCAAGGCCTCCGAGGACCCGGCGGACCGGATGGCCACCTGGTCCTTCGCGCTCTCCCCGGCGCCGGAGGGGGGCACCGTGCTGCGCCAGTCGGTCACGGTCGGCCCCGGCCGCTCCGGCCTGAGCGCGTACATCGACCGTGCCCCCGACCAGGAGGAGGCGATCATCGCCTACCGCCTCGACGAACTCGGCAAGGGCATGGACGCCACCCTGACCGGCATCAAGGAGACGGCGGAACGCCGGTCCTAGCCGGGCGACCGGCGCCGCCCGCACCGTCGGCGGTCCGTGCGTCAGACCGCCGTGGTCGGCTCCTTCGCCCGGACCGTCGCGGCGATGGTCGCCGAGCCCACCACGCGCGTCCCGTCGTACAGCACGACCGCCTGGCCGGGGGCCACGCCGCGGACCGGCTCGGTGAAGGTCACCCGGAGTTCGTCGCCGACGAGTTCGGCGGTCACCTCGGTCTCGCCGCCGTGGGCGCGCAGTTGGGCGGTGTAGGTGCCGGGGCCGGACGGGGCCGTGCCGCACCAGCGGGGCTTGATCGCGGTGAGGCCGGTGACGTCCAGGGCGGAGGCCGGGCCGACCGTCACCGTGTTGGTCACCGGGGAGATGTCCAGGACGTAGCGCGGCTTGCCGTCGGGTGCCGGGGTGCCGATGCGCAGGCCCTTGCGCTGGCCGATGGTGAAGCCGTACGCGCCCTCGTGGCTGCCGACGACCGCTCCCGACTCGTCGACGATGTCGCCCTCGGCCTTGCCCAGGCGGCGGGCCAGGAAGCCCTGGGTGTCGCCGTCGGCGATGAAGCAGATGTCGTGCGAGTCGGGCTTCTTGGCGACGGCCAGGCCCCGGCGCTCGGCCTCCGCGCGGATCTCGTCCTTGGTGGTGAGCGTGTCCCCGAGCGGGAACATGGCGTGTGCGAGCTGCTTGTCGTCGAGGACGCCTAGGACGTACGACTGGTCCTTGGCCATGTCGGAGGCGCGGTGCAGCTCGCGGGTGCCGTCCTCGTTCACGATCACCTTGGCGTAGTGGCCGGTGCAGACCGCGTCGAAGCCGAGGGCGAGCGCCTTGTCCAGCAGCGCGGCGAACTTGATCTTCTCGTTGCAGCGCAGGCACGGGTTCGGGGTGCGGCCGGCCTCGTACTCGGCGACGAAGTCCTCCACGACGTCCTCGCGGAAGCGCTCGGCGAGGTCCCACACGTAGAAGGGGATGCCGATGACGTCCGCGGCACGGCGGGCGTCGCGCGAGTCCTCGATGGTGCAGCAGCCCCGCGCGCCCGTACGGAAGGACTGCGGGTTCGCGGAGAGCGCGAGGTGGACGCCGGTGACGTCGTGGCCGGCTTCCGCGGCGCGCGCGGCGGCGACGGCGGAGTCGACCCCGCCCGACATGGCGGCGAGGACGCGGAGGGGGCGGGAGCGCTGCGGGGTGTCAGTCATAGCCCTTCCAGGGTACGGGGCGCGGGAACCGGGGCCGCCCGACGTGCGTTGAAGATCGCATGGGGGCGAAGAAGACGAACGCGACGGGCGCGACGGATGCGCGGGGGCGGCGGCTGGGACGGCGGGCCCTGCTGATCGGCGGGGCCGCGGTGGTGGTGGGCGGGGCCGCGCTGGAGCGCAGTGGGCTGGCCCGGCTGTGGTGGCGGCTGCCCGGCGCGCAGAAGCCGCGGGTGGCGGGCGCGGTCGACTTCGTGGACGCGCGGTGGGTGGCGGCCTCCCCGGCGAACTACCGGCCGGCGGACCGCCCGGACGACTACCGGATAGACCGGGTCGTCATCCACGTCACGCAGGGCAGCTACGCGAGCGCGGTGAAGGTCTTCCAGGACCCGGGGCACGGGGCCGCCGCGCACTACATCGTCGGCGCGGACGGGCATGTCACGCAGATGATCCGGGAGCTGGACGTGGCCTTCCACGCGGGCAACCGGACGTACAACGAGCGGAGCGTCGGCATCGAGCACGAGGGCTTCGTCGACGACGCCTCGTCGTTCACCGACGCGATGTACGCCGCCTCGGCGCGGCTGACGGCCGGGATCTGCGACCGCTACGGCATATCGGTCGACCGGGAGCACATCATCGGCCACGTGGAGGTTCCGGGCGCCGACCACACGGACCCGGGCCCCCACTGGGACTGGGACCGCTACATACGCCTGGTCCGCGCAGCCCGGACCTCCCGGGCCTGAACCACCGCACCTGCCCGCCGCACGGACCCGAAGCACGGGCCCCGCCCCGCCGCACGGACCCGAACCGCTGGGGCCCGGTCATCGCACGGCCCCGAAGCACAAGGGTTCGCCCGGCCGCACGGACCCGTAGCTCTGGGCCCGCCCACCGCACCAACGCGAAGTGCCGGGCCCGGCCCGCCGCCCGAAGAACCGGGACTCGCCCCGCCGCAGGGACCGGCACCACTGGGGCCCGCCCCGCCGCACCGACCGCAGCCGCTGGGGACAACCCGCCGCACGAACCCGAAGCACTGGGCTTCGGCCCGCCGCACCGACCCCGAACCACTGGACCGCTCCCGCGCGAACCTGAACTCCCGGGGCCCGCCCGGCCGCACGGACCCGAGGTAGCGGGCCCGCCCGCCGCACCGACCCGAACCTGGGGCCCGTCCCGTGGTCCCGTCGCGCTACGTCAGGCCGGCCGCGCGGGCCCTTTCCACCGCCGGGCCGATGGCCTTCGCGACCGCGTCGATGTCGGACTGGGTGGAGGTGTGGCCGAGGGAGAAACGGAGGGTGCCGCGGGCCAGGTCCGGGTCGGTGCCGGTGGCCAGCAGTACGTGGCTGGGCTGGGCGACGCCCGCCGTGCAGGCGGAGCCGGTCGAGCACTCGATGCCCTGGGCGTCCAGCAGGAGCAGCAGGGAGTCGCCCTCGCAGCCGGGGAAGGTGAAGTGGGCGTTGGCCGGGAGGCGGCCCTCCGGTGCCGGGTCGCCGCCGAGGATCGCGTCCGGGACGGCCGACCGCACGGCGGTGATCAACTCGTCGCGCAGCGCCCCGATCTCGCGGGCGAACCACTCGCGCCGCTCGGCGGCGAGCCGGCCGGCCACGGCGAAGGAGGCGATCGCGGGCACGTCGAGGGTGCCGGAGCGGACGTGCCGTTCCTGGCCGCCGCCGTGCAGCACGGGCACGGGGGTGTACTCGCGGCCCAGGATGAGCGCGCCGACGCCGTACGGGCCGCCGATCTTGTGGCCGGAGACCGTCATCGCGGCCAGTCCGGAGGCGGCGAAGTCGACCGGGACCTGCCCGAGGGCCTGCACCGCGTCGGCATGCAGCGGGACACCGAACTCGGCGGCCACGGTGGCCAGTTCGCGCACCGGCAGCAGCGTGCCGATCTCGTTGTTGGCCCACATGACGGTGGCCAGGGCCACGTCGTCGGGATTGCGGGCGACGGCCTCGCGCAGCGCCTCGGGGTGGACGCGGCCGTAGGAGTCGACCGGAAGGTACTCGACGGTGGCGCCCTCGTGCTCGCCGAGCCAGTGCACGGCGTCGAGGACGGCATGGTGCTCGACGGGACTGGAGAGGATGCGCGTGCGGGCCGGGTCGGCGGCACGGCGGGACCAGTACAGGCCCTTGACGGCGAGGTTGTCCGCCTCGGTGCCACCGGAGGTGAAGACGACCTCGCTGGGACGGGCGCCGAGAGCCTCGGCGAGGGTTTCGCGGGCCTCCTCGACCCTGCGGCGGGCCGCGCGCCCGGACGCGTGGAGGGAGGAGGCGTTGCCGGTGACACCCAGTGCCGCGGTCAGCGCCTCTGCCGCCTCCGGGAGCATCGGGGTGGTCGCGGCGTGGTCGAGGTAAGCCATGGTGAGGCCGATTCTACGGGCGCCCGCGGCCGGGCCGGAGATCAGGATGGGCCAGGTGTCACAAGCTCCAGGACAGCGTGTTGTCCGCCTGCACGAAGGCCAGCAGGACCACGAGGTCGGCGATGCCCAGGGTCAGGCCGAGCCAGGCGCGGCCGCGGCGGTCGGTGCCGCGCCACAGGGCGACGCCGGCCAGGACGATGGCGACGGGGCCGAGGAACAGGTTGAGGACGAGCAGGCCGAGCAGGCCGAGGACGAAGGACGCGACGGCCATGCCGTCGGCGTCCTGCGTACCGGTGCGGTGTGCGGCCGGTGCGGTGAGTTGCATGGCGGATCTGCTCCAGACGGTCGTGGGAACGGGCCGGGCGGGTGAGGCGTCAGCGGGACGTGCCGCGCCTGCGGCCGTGACGCTCGCGGAGCGCGAAGACGCCGAGCCAGACGGCGATCACCACGGCCGCGGCGACCGTGAAGTCGAGCGGCGCGTGGGCCACCGTGCCCAGGACGACGCCGAGCAGCAGCAGTGCGGCGACGAGGAACAGCATGAGATCGGATCCCCCTTGTCGGTGAACGTTTGTAGTTACACTTGTTCACTGACTGCTCAGTCTAGCGCGCCTCCGGCTTGGACAATCCGGAGAACACTTGTTGACTGAATGGCATGAGTCACACTCCCGGCGCCCGGCAGGCCCAGAAGCAGCGGACCCGACAGGCCCTGATGGACGCGGCGTTGGGGCTGCTGGAGGAGCAGAGCCTGAGCAGCCTCGGCCTGCGCGAGGTCACACGCGCCGCCGGTGTCGCCCCGACCGCCTTCTACCGCCACTTCCACTCCACCGCGGATCTCGGCGTGGCCCTGGTCGAGGAGGCGCTGAGCAGCCTGCACCCGATGATCCGGTCGACGGTGTCCCAGGCGGACGACAGCGAGCAACGCATCACGCGCGCGGTCGGATTGATCGCGCGTCATGTCGAGGCGTACCCCGCCCACGTCCGCTTCATCGCCCGGGAGCGCCACGGCGGGGTGCAGCAGGTCCGGGAGGTGGTCGGCGAGCAACTGGCCAGGTTCGCAAGCGAGGTGAGGGACGAACTGGCCAAGGACCCCCAGTCCGCGGGGTGGAGCGAGGACGACCTGCTCATGCTCGCCCATCTGTACGTCGATCAGATGCTGATCACCGGCTCGCTGTTCCTGGAGGCGCTCGACGCCCCCGAGGAGGAGCGCGAGCGCGTCACCCGGGTCGCGACCCGGCAGCTGCGTCTGATCAGCATCGGCCGCCGGCACTGGCTGGACTGACGGCGCGGCCCGTCGCGCCGGTGCGGCACTCCCTCAGTCCAGCCTGACCCGTGCGAGCTGCCGGGACTGCGCCACCAGCCGGTCGGCGCCGTCCCAGACCTCGGCGTCCTCCTCCAGGAAGCCGCCGGCCAGGTTGCGGGTGGTGATGGACACGCGCAGCGGGCCCGGCGCGGGACGGCAGCGGACGTGCACCGTCAGCTCGACGGTCGGCACCCAGCCCTTGATGCCCAGCTCGAACGCGGTCGGGGGCAGTGCGTCCACCGCGAGCAGCAGGGACAGCGGGTCGTGGTCCCGGCCGTCGGCGAGGCCGAACCAGGCGCGCATCTCCCCGTTCCCGGAGGGCGAGCCGAGCGCCCAGCCGAGGGTGGCGGGGTCCAGCTTCAGCATCAGGCGGTCGGTGATGGCCGAGCTGCCGGGTACGGGCGCGGGGACGCCGGCCGCGTCCTGGGGGCCGAAGCACTGCTCCATGGGTGGGATCGCGGGCGGCTTCGCCGAGGTGCGCACGTCGTCGGGCAGGGTGCCGAGGTCGCCGTAGGAGGCCAGGACGCGGATGCGCTCCACCTCGCGGCCGTCGTCGTCGCACTGGAAGAGGGAGGCCTGGCCGGTCGACAGGGTGCGGCCGGTGCGGACCACGTCCGTGCGGACGACGGCGGGACCGGGCCGGGACGCGGTCAGGTAGTGGGCCGAGATCGTGAACGGGTCCGGGTGCGGCAGGGCGTCCGCGAGCGCGCGGCCGAGGACGGCCAGCAGATAGCCGCCGTTGACGGCGTTGATGATCGTCCAGCCGGCGGAGAGGTCGATGCCGTAGACGCCGGGCTCGCTCCGGGTGACCGCGGTGTCCCGGTCGAACTCGCTGTCGCCGATCGTGGCCCGCGCGGCCGCGGCGGTGGCTGCTTCTGACATGTGTGAACGGTACATCAGGGCACTACTAAGCGGTAGCTTTCGTCCGTTGTGTTCGTATGACGAGCATTCCGCGGGGTGAGACGCAGGCAATTTCTTGGTAAGTGTCCGCACTTGCCCGTAACCCCGGGGCCCCGTTCCCCCTCTATCGGGACATGAGCCTCACCGGGACTCCGTTCCTGTACACCGCCATCGTGCTGGCCGTGGTCGCCCTGGCCCTGCCGTTCGTCCTGTGGACACGACTCAGGGGCCCCAGGTCGCTGCGTGCCGCCCTCCGGGCACTGATGCTGCTGTTCGCCCAGGTCACGGCCATCACCCTGGTCTTCGTGCTGGTGAACAACGCCAACAACCTGTACGACAACTGGGCCGACCTGCTCGGCACGGGCAACCACGTGCAGCAGGCCGCCAACCTGGGCGCCGACGGCACCGGGGGCATCGCCTACCGGAAGCTGCCCAGGGTCGTGCAGAAGTTCACCCCGGCCGACGGGCCCGGGATGCACGCGGCCGGCGGGGTCAGGGTCACCCAGCTCAGGGGCCGGGTCTCGGGGGTGAACGCGGAGGTCTACGTATGGCTGCCGCCGCAGTACGACGACCCCGCCTACAAGAACAGGAAGTTCCCGGTGGTCGAGCTGCTGTCGGGCTACCCGGGCTCGGCGAAGGCCTGGTTCGGCTCTCTGAAGGTGCACCAGCAACTGGAGCCGCTGATGCGGAGCGGACGGGTCGCGCCGTTCATACTGGTGGCGCCGCGCACGAACCTGATCGCCAAGATCGACACGGGCTGCGCCAACATCCCGGGCACCGTGAACGCGGACACCTGGCTGAGCATCGACGTACCGAAGATGGTCACGGACAACTTCCGTGCCGCGACCGGCCCGAACGGCTGGGCCACCGCCGGCTACTCGGCCGGGGCGCACTGCGCGACCAAGCTCGCCGTCGCCCACCCCGACCGCTACCGGGCCGCGGTGAGCCTGTCCGGGTACAACGACCCGATCGGCGAGCGCAATTCGCTCGCCAGCCAGAACCTCCGGCTGCGGCGCGCGAACAACCCCTACATCCTGCTGAAGAACTACCGCACGCCGCCGCCCGTCGCGCTCTACCTCTCGGGCCAGACCGGCGACGGGTACCAGGCGGGCGTCGCCCTGGAGCAGATCGCGAAGCCTCCGACCACCGTGCACGTGGTCTTCGTGCCGCGCAGCGCGGGCGGCCACAGCATGGCGCTGTGGCGCCCCCAGGTCCCGACGGCGTTCCGCTGGCTGACCAGGGTGATGGGGCAGAGGCCGCCCCACCGCCTGCGGACGGCCCTCACTCCTCCTGTACCGTCGACCGGCGGTTCCAGGCCCGCGGAGCTCGCCAGTGGTACCGCATCGCGAGCAGCCGCAGGACGAAGGCAGTGACCACCGCCAGCCCGGTGGTGAACGGGTTCAGCGCGTCGTAGTGGATGCACAGCACCACCATGGTGGCGCCGACGATCGCCGGGACCGCGTACAGGTCGCGGTCCCAGCGCAGCAGCGACGGCACCTCGTTGGCGAGCACGTCCCGCAGCACACCGCCGCCCACGGCGGTGGCCATGCCCAGCGTCGCCGACGCGGTGAGGTTCAGCCCGTAGGCGTACGCCTTCGTGGTGCCGGCCACGCAGAACAGGCCGAGGCCGGCCGCGTCGAACACGTACACCGCGGTCTGGATGCGCTCCATGTGCGGGTGCAGGAAGAAGACCACGAGCGCGGCGAGCAGGGGGGTGAGGAAGTACCCGAGGTCGGTGAAGGCGGCCGGGGGCACGGCCCCGATGACGATGTCACGGAACAGCCCTCCGCCCAGCGCGGTGACCTCGGCGAGGACGGCGATGCCGAAGACGTCGAAGTTCTTGCGGACGGCCAGCAGCGCGCCGGAGATGGCGAAGACGAAGATGCCGACCACGTCGAGCGTGTGCTGGACGGAGGGGCTGAACAGTTGCTGAAGCACGCCACATTGTTACTCGGGGCCGGTTCGCCCCCGAACACGACGGAGCGGGAGAGTGCGACCGCCGGGGCCGCCGGCTCCGCACTCTCCCGCTCCATCACGCGCGCGGCTTCACCGAGCCGCCCCGCCTACTTCTCGGTCGGCTCCTGGCTGCCGGAGCCGTCGGTGCCGGACTCCGAGGACTCCGAGGTCTCGGCGGACCCGGCGGACCCGGAGGTCTCCGCGGTCTCGGCGGACCCGGCGGACCCGGAGGTCTCCGCGGTCTCGGCGGACCCGGAGGTCTCGGAGGTCTCCGCGGTCTCGGCGGACCCGGAGGTCTCGGCGGACCCGGCGGACTCGGAGGTCTCCGAGGCCTCGGCGGACCCGGCGGACTCCGAGGCCTCGGCGGACCCGGACGACTCGGAGGTCTCCGCCTCGGCGGACTCCGAGGCCTCGGCGGACCCGGACGGCTTCGCCGTCTCGCCGACCTCGGCGGCCACCGCCGCCGACGTAGCCGCCGACTCCGCGAGGACCTCGTCGGCCACGAGCTCCGCGGCCTCCTTGGCGGCCGTGAGCAGCACGGTGTCCTGCGGGGCCTGGTCCTCGAAGTTCTCCGGGTGGTGGCAGGCCACCTGCTGACCGGGCTTCAGCTCCTTGAGCGGAGGCTCGGTCGTACGGCAGATCTCCGTCGCCTTCCAGCACCGGGTGTGGAAGCGGCAGCCGCTCGGCGGGGCGATCGGCGAGGGCACGTCGCCCTTGAGCAGGATGCGCTCGCTCTTGGCGCTCTTGCGGCTGGGGTCCGGGATCGGGACGGCCGACATGAGCGCCTTGGTGTACGGATGCATCGGCGCCTTGTAGAGCGACTCGCGGTCGGCCAGCTCCACGATCTTGCCGAGGTACATCACCGCGATCCGGTCCGAGACGTGCCGGACGACCGACAGGTCGTGCGCGATGATCACGTACGTCAGGCCGAGCTCCTGCTGGAGGTCGTCGAGCAGGTTGACGACCTGCGCCTGGATCGACACGTCGAGCGCGGAGACCGGCTCGTCGGCCACGACGAGCTTCGGGTTGAGCGCGAGCGCCCGGGCGATGCCGATGCGCTGGCGCTGACCGCCGGAGAACTCGTGCGGATAGCGGTTGTAGTGCTCGGGGTTGAGACCGACCACCGACAGCAGCCGCTGCACTTCCTTCTTGATCCCGCCCTCGGGCTCGACGCCCTGGAGCCGGAAGGGAGCGCCGACGATCGTGCCGATGGTGTGGCGCGGGTTCAGCGACGAGTACGGGTCCTGGAAGATCATCTGCACATCACGGCGCAGCGGGCGCATGCCGCTCACCCCGAGGTGCGTGATGTCCGTGCCCTCGAACTCGATGCTGCCCGCGGTCGGTTCGAGCAGCCGGGTGATCAGCCGGCCCATCGTCGACTTGCCGCAGCCGGACTCGCCCACGACACCGAGGGTCTCGCCGGAGCGGACCTCGAAGTCGAGACCGTCGACCGCGCGCACCGCTCCGACCTGGCGCTGGAGCAGGCCCTTCCGGATGGGGAAGTGCTTCTGCAGGCCGGTCACCTTGAGCAGGACCTCGCCCGGGGCGGCGTCCTTGGTGAGGGTGGCCGTGCCGGAGGCCTTGTCCTCGGCGCCGTCGCTCTGTGCAGGGATGCTCACTGCCTTGTCCTCTGCGTTCTCACTCACAGCTTCGGCGCAATCTCTTCGGTCCAGATCCGCTCCCGCTGCTCCTGCGTCATGTGGCAGGCGGCCCAGTGCTGGCTGCCGACCTCGGTCAGCTCGGGGCGGACCGTGCGGGTGACGTTGTCCTTCGGGACGTCGGCGTACGGGCAGCGCGGGTTGAACGCGCAGCCGGACGGAACGTTGATCAGGGAGGGCGGGGACCCCTTGACCGGGATGAGCCGGTCCTGCTGGTCGCGGTCCAGACGCGGCATCGAGCCGAGCAGGCCCCAGGTGTAGGGGTGCCGGGGCTCGTAGAACACCTTCTCGGCCGGTCCGCGCTCGACGCAGCGGCCGCCGTACATCACCAGGAGGTCGTCGGCCAGTTCGGCGACGACGCCCAGGTCGTGGGTGATGATGATGACCGCGGAGCCGAACTCCTTCTGCAGATCGCGGATCAGGTCGAGGATCTGCGCCTGGACGGTGACGTCCAGGGCGGTGGTCGGCTCGTCCGCGATGAGCAGTTCGGGGTTGTTCACCAGCGACATCGCGATCATCGCGCGCTGGCGCATACCGCCGGAGAACTCGTGCGGGTAGTTGTCCACACGCTTGTCCGGCTGCGGGATGCCCACCCGGTCGAGCATTTCGACGGCCCGCTTGCGGGCGGTCTTCTTGTCGACGTTGTTGTGGATCCGGTACGCCTCCACGATCTGCTGACCGATCGTGTAGTACGGGTGCAGCGCGGACAGCGGGTCCTGGAAGATCATCGCCATCTCGCGGCCGCGCATCTTCCGCACGTGGTCGGGATCGGCGGACAGCAGTTCGGTGCCGTTCAGCCAGATCTCTCCGGAGATGCGTGCCTTGCGCTTGCCGTACTGGCCGGCGGTGTGCAGGCCCATGATGCCGAGCGAGGTCACCGACTTGCCGGAGCCCGACTCGCCCACGATGCCGAGGGTCTTGCCCTTCTCCAGCTTGAAGCTGAGCCCGTCGACGGACTTCACCAGGCCGTCGTCGGTCGGGAAGTGCACCTTCAGGTCGCGCACTTCCAGGAAGGCGCTCGGAGTGGGCGAGGCGGCGGTGGGTTCGCCCACGGCGGCGTCGCTCTTGCTGAGTTCGGTCATGCGAGCCTCACTCGGGGGTCGATCACGGCGTACAGGACGTCCACCACGAGGTTGGCGATGAGCACCGCGAGAGAGGTGATCAGAACGACACCCAGGATGATGGGCAGGTCCTGGGTCTTGATGGCGTTGAGCACCGCCTGGCCGAGGCCGGGCAGGCTGAACGTCGTCTCGGTCAGGATCGCGCCGCCGATGAGGGCGCCGAGGTCCATGCCGAGCATGGTCAGGATGGGCGTCATGGTCGAGCGCATCGCGTGCTTGCCGATGACGGTCTTCTCCCGCAGGCCCTTGGCACGGGCCGTGCGGATGTAGTCCTCGCCCAGGATCTCCAGCATGGTGGCGCGGGTGATTCGGGCGTACATCGCCGCGTAGAGGAACGCCAGCGTGATCCAGGGCAGGATCATGCCGCCGAGCCAGCCGGTGAAACTGTGGCCGAGGGGTACGAACTCCCCGTCGATCCAGTTCAGACCGAACGCGAAGATCGCCAGGCTGAGCATGCCGGTGAAGTAGATGGGGAGCGAGACACCGCCGAGGGCGACCAGCATCGCACCCCGGTCCCAAAGGCTGCCCCGCTTGAGCGCGGAGAGCACACCCGCGGCGACACCGAAGAGCAGCCACAGCACGGCGGCACCGAGCGCCAGTCCCAGGGTCACCGGGAAGCGGTCGGTCAGCACCGGCCAGACGGCCTGCTCGCTGCGGAAGGAGTAGCCGAAGCACGGCGCGGCGCAGTGGGTGACGTCGCCACCGGCCGCGTAGGTGCGGCCGACGAAGATGCCCTTGAAGAACTCCCAGACCTGGGCGTAGACCGGTTCGGCCAGACCCAGCTTCTGCCGCACCGCCTCGATGGCGGCAGGGTCGGCCTGCTTGCCTATGAAGTTGGTGGCCACGTCGACGCCCGCCCACTTGGGGACGAGGAAGAAGATGCTGAAGACCACCAGGATGATGACCACCAGCATCACGGCGGCGGCGAACAACCGCCTGATGAGGTAAGCGAGCACAGCTTACGGCCCGCCGCGGGACCGCGGACCTCCGGATGTTTTCCGGGGTCCGCGGTCCCGCCGCGCCGGCCTTCACCTGCCTTTCGTGCCGTACGGCGGGTGTGCCGGGTTTACTTCGAGGACTTCAGGCCGAGGTTGACGAAGTCGTACTGGCCGCTGTAGCCGGCCGACGTGTAGACGTTCGCCAGCCGGTCGGAGCGCCAGTTGATGAACCGCTCGAAGACGAAGGGCAGGTAGTAGCCGCCCTCCATGACCTTGTGGTTGATCTGCGTGGCGATCTCGGCCTTCTTGGCGTCGTCGAGCGAGTTGACGTAGTCGTCGAACAGGCCGTCGATCGCCTTGTCCTTGATCAGAGCGTAGTTGTTGTTACCGCTCTGCAGGATGTACTTGCTGTTCCACAGCGGCAGACCGTAGCCCTGGACGGACGGGAAGTCCGGGCCCCAGCCCATGATGATGATGCCGTAGCCCTTCTTCTTCACGTTCGAGGGGCTGCCGATGATGCCGGCGGTCTGCGAGCCGTCGTACTGGTCGATCTGGACGTCGACGCCGATCTTCTTCAGCGACGCCTGGAGCGACTCGGCCGTGGCCACCTCGACCGGCTTGTTGTTGCGGACGGCGATGGTGGTCTTGAAGCCGTTCGGCTTGCCGCAGGCCTTCAGCTCTTCCTTGGCCTTCTCGACGTTGCCGTTCTTGTTGGCGCCGGCCAGCTCGAACGGGTCGTACTTCTGGCCCTCGGCGCCCGGCACCGACGGGGGCAGCATGTTGGTGCCGATGTCACCGCCGGCGACCGGGCCACCGCGCGCGGTCTGGAGCGACACGTGGTCCGCGCCGTAGATCACGGCGTTGCGGCAGTGGATGTTGTCGAACGGCTTCACGCTCTGCGGGAAGACCGCGTAACGGACGTAGCCGGAGACCGGGTTGTCCAGGTTGCCCTTGTACTTCTTCAGGGCGGTCTGGCGGCCCTGCGGCGACATACCGGTCTGGTTCAGGTCCAGGTCGTAGTCACCGGCGATCAGGCGCTGGTCGAGGTCGTTGGCGTTCGAGAAGAACTTGATGGTGATCTCGTCCGGGTACGCCTTGCGGATGGGGTCCGAAGCCTGCTTCCACTCGGTGTTGCGGACCAGCTTCAGGTCCTTGCCCGGGCTGTACGACTCGAACTTGTACGGGCCCGAGGAGAACGGGTGCAGACCGTACTTGGACTTGGTGTCCATGTCCTGGCGGACCGGGGACGCCGAGATCAGGGACAGCATCTGCTCGAAGTCCGAGTTGGCCTTCGGCAGGCGGAAGACGATGGTCTTGTCGTCCGGCGTCTCGATCGCCTTCAGACCCAGGTGGTCCTTGTCCTTGTCCTTGTAGGGGCCCTGGTACTTGCCGTCCGGGTCCAGGACCTCCTTCAGGTAGGTCGGACCGCCGGACAGCACGTCCTGCGCCCACACACGCTCGATGCCGTACTTGACGTCCTTGGAGGTGATCGGCTTGCCGTCCTCCCACGTCACACCGTCGCGCAGCGTGTACGTGTAGGTCTTGCCGCCGTCGCTGACCTTGGCGAGACCCGTGGCGAGGTCCGGAGTCAGCTCGGCGCCGGCCGCGCCGGGCTCCGTCTTGTTCGTGACCAGCTGGCGGCTGTAGTAGCGGGCGAAGTTCCACATCATGCCGTAGTAGCCGCGCGTGGTGTCCCACGAGTCGGCGTCCTGGGCCGCGCCGAACTTCAGCGTGCCGCCCTTCTTGGCCAGGGAGGCCTGGGCGACCTTGTTGTTGGCTGCGTCGAAGCCGGCCGCGCCGCTCTTCGAACCGCCGCCACCACCGCCGTTGCCGTCGTTGCCGCCGCCGCACGCCGCCGTGGTCAGCAGCGCGGCGACCACGGCCGCAGCGGCCATGGCCTGCTTGCGCCGCCCTGAGGTGCGTTGGGTAGTCACGTTCTCGGATCCTCCGGATAGATGAGAGACCCCGTGTGAGTGCACGGGTCGCTGGGGGTAGGGCAGTTCAGCGAGAGCCCTTGGGGTCGAGCGCGTCGCGCACGCCGTCGCCGAAAAGGTTGAAGGCAAGGACGGTGATGAAGATCGCCACACCGGGGACCACCATGTACATGGGGTCCGCTTCGTAGTAGTCGATCGCGTTCGAGAGCATCTGACCCCAGGAGGCGGTCGGCGGCTTGACGCCCACGCCGAGGAAGCTCAGCGCGGCCTCGGTGAGGATGTTGGTCGGGATCATCATCGTCGTGTACACGATGATCGGCGCCACGAGGTTGGGCAGCAGCTCCTTGAACAGGATGTAGAAGCGGCCGGCGCCGAGCGAGCGTGCCGCCTCGACGTACTCGCGTTCGCGCAGCGACAGCGTCTGGCCGCGCACCACGCGGCCGATGTAGGGCCAGCCGAAGAATCCGATGACCAGGATCATCACGAAGACGCGCACACCCGTGCCGGTCAGGCCGAGCATCTCGTTCGGCATGACGGAGACCAGCGCGATGATGAACAGCAGCTGCGGGAAGGCGAGCAGGCCGTCCATGACCCGGCTGATGGCCGCGTCCACCCAGCCGCCGAAGAAACCGGCGAGGATGCCGAGGATGGTGCCCAGGATGACGGCGACGACGGCGGACAGGAAGCCCACGAGCAGCGAGATCTGGGCGCCGTAGACGATGCGGGCGAAGATGTCGCGGCCGCTGACCGGCTCGACGCCGAGGAGGTGGTCGCCGCTGATGCCGCCGAGGGAACCCTTGGGGGTGCCGAAGAGCGGGTCGATCAGGTCCTCGTGGTGCAGCTCGGGATCCTGACCGACCAGGTGCGCGATCACGGGCGCGAGCAGCGCGACCAGGATGAGGAGAAGCACGACGATGCCGCCCGTCAGGGCGAGCTTGTCCCGCTTGAGGCGCTCCCAGGCGATCCGGCCCAGGGAACGCCCCTGTACGGCCTTGGCAGCGACGCTGGCGGCCGTCGCCTCGTCGGCAGCGCTCGGGGCCGCTTCCGCGGTCGGCTCGTGCAATGGTGCCGTCATCTGGCAGGGACCCCTCTCAACCGGCGGTGGCCGGCCCGCGCTTGCCGCTGTGGCGGCTGTTCAGTCCGTCGTACACAGGGGCGAACGCCCCCTTGGAGCGGGAGTCTTCAACGCCATGGTGATCTGTTGCCAGTCTTGGCGGTGAATGGATGCGCAAACGTGATGCGGGTTAAGGGGTTCCGTTATCCGGACAGTGGGTAACGGGGTTCGGACATGGACCAGTTGGGACGGCCCACAGCAAAAACGGACCATCCGCATCCATCTACGCGCGCAGAGGATCGCCTGTGCGAGAACCTTGCCGGCGGACGGACCGGACGGATCAGTAGCCGCCGCGCACCGGCGGATAGCCGTAGCCGGCCGCCGGGGCCTGGGCGGGGCCCGCGTGGGTCTCCCGGTCGTAGAACGGCCGGGAGTTGGCGCGCAGCCACATCGCGACCGGGTCGTACTCGTCGGACATCGCGACCGTCGACACCGGCAGCCCGTCGGGGACGGCGCCGATGGACTGCTGCATCATCACGCGCACCGAGTCGACGGCCGGCGGCGAGGTGTCGTACACGTCGAGGCCGATGGCGAGATACGGCGCTCCGAGCGCGGGCTGCACCCAGGCACGGCGCAGCGAGCGCAGGGCCGGGGTACGGTGGGCGTTCTGGGTGAGCAGGGCGTAGAACTGCGAGGCCTCCACGGCGGGTTCGGACAGCCGGAGCGGTCCCGCGGGCTGCCGGTCCAGACCGGTGGCGATACGGCGCAGGTCCAGCCACGGGATGCCGACGCCGCCGCCCGGGGCGTGCGGGTTCAGCCAGAGGCCGTAGTGGTCGGGGTAGAGGGTGCGGGCCACGTCGAGGCCGTCCACGACCTCGTACGAACGGTTCCAGCCGCTCGCCGACAGCTCCTGGGCGGAGGTCACGCAGGGCGCGTAGCCGTGGCCGTCGACCTCCATGTGGCCGTACTGGGCGTCGGGGGAACCTGCCTGGCCGTGCCAGAGCAGCATCCAGACCTGGCCGGAGGAGGGGGTCGCCAGCGCGCGCAGCAGCGCCTCGTAGGCGTCGTGACGCCCGGGCGTCACCTGGCGCAGCGTCTGCTCGACCTGTCCGGCCGTGGTGCCGCTGGCGCTCACTTGTACCGCCCCTCCATACAACCGACGTTTCGACCGAGCCGTGGGTCCGGGTCCTGTCGTCACCTTCCCGTCGTCCGCCCGGCGGGCAGGCGGGAAAGTGACGGCAGGCCTAGCTTAAGCCGCCGTCCGGCGGCCGGGGACTCGCCGTGCGCCGCCGGCTGCGGATCGTGTGCGCTTCCCCGGCGTCCCTGGTCGGACTCAGTGGGCGTGCTGGTAGAACGGGCGGACGTTCTCCCTCATCCAGTCCGCCACGGGATCCTGGGCCACGTCCAGGAGGACCAGGTTGACCGGCCACCTGGCCGGGGTCTTCGTCAGGGCGCGGCCCAGGGCTTCCAGGGGGCCGGCCTGCGGATCGCCCTCCCACTGGGAGAGTTCGACGCCTATGAACATGACCGGTTCGTCCGTCTCGACGGCGGCCAGGCAGCGGCGGGCGGTGCCGACCACGCCGATCTCGGCGAACTCGGCACTGGCGGCGGCGAGGAAGTCCACCGGGTCGTCCTGCCAGTCCGGTTCGAAGAGGCGGACGCGGCCGCCGCTCGACGGGCCGTCCAGCTGGGTGCGCCCCGCCCGGCACAATTCGGCCACGGCGGCCGGTGGCAGCGGGACGCCGACCACGCCGTCCGGGTTGAGCGCGATGCCGGCCTGCGGGGGCAGTCCGCGCGCGAACTCGACGGCGGGCGCGACGGTGTACGCCATGTGCGAGCCCGCGCCCTGACGGAACTGCTCCTCGGAACTGAAGACCGGCACGTACGCCTGGCCGTCGATCTCCAGCGTGGGCAGATCGAGCGGGCCGCTGCGCGGACCGCCGCCGTTGGGCAGGGGCACCCAGACGAGGCTGCGGCCGAGGACCTCGACGATCCGGCCACCGGCGGTCGGGACGCCGAGGGAGGCGGACAGCACCTCCTCCAGCTCGTTGCCGGGCCATCCGCCGTGCGGATGGGATTGCGCCTGTGCCGGAAGGTCCGCGGAGAAGTCCGCCGGGAAGTCCATCTGCTACCGCCTGCTGTGAACACTGCTGTGGCCGAAAGGCTATCGGGTACACGCCCGAACCTCACGGAAAATCCCATGACCGGACCCCACGACTCCCCCCGCGAGCACCCCCGGCGGCCGGCGGCACCACCGGCTCGCGGGCCGACCGGCCACCAGCGCGAGACGCGCCTCGACGCGGTGGCCGAACGGCCGCGCGGGTGGCGCTCCGCGCGCAGGGGCTGTCCACGGCCCTCGGGTCGCGAACTCGGTCCGCCGCGACAGCACCCGCCGCCTCACGGCCCGGCAGAACCGCAACCCCCGACAGGACGGCGGTGGCCCCAGAGGACGTACCGGCGGACACCGCGCCCTGATCCGGTCAGCGGTCCGCGTGCTGCGCGCCGCGTCGCCGGGCCCGGGGGCCGGGTTTCGGCGCGGTGGGCCGGGCGGACCGGAGCCCCGGCGGGAGTGGGCTTCGGTGGTGGGCGGGCTTTCGCGTGCCGGGCGGTGCTGGGTCCTGTCGTCACCTTCCCGTCGTCCGCCTGAAGGGCGGGCCGCGCGGCTTCCGATGCGTGCGATCGCAAGGCGCCGGAGCACCCTCGTGGCGGAGCCACGTGGGCGGTTCGGCAACGCGGCTGGGGGTCCCCCCTGCTCGAAGAGCTCGGGGAATGCGTGCCAGACGCCGCACGGCAGGCGGGAATTCGACGACAGGGCCTGGGAGCCGCGTGTGGTTCTCAGGGGGCGAAGTCGATCCGGCGCAGGCGCGTCGCCGCCTCGCGGTCGAGGAGGACCGCCGAGCCGCAGCCCCTCGGCAGGGTGCTCCGCTCCACCGCGCGGAGCAGGGCGGCGGTGGCACGGCGGTGGCGGTGGAAGGCGTAGCGGGAGACACCGCGGCCCCGTGCGCGCTGGCCGGTCAGGGCGGTGCCCGGGGTGACGTCCAGCAGGACGAGGTGCAGGGTGCCGCCGCGGCGGCGGGCGGTGCGGGCCAGCCAGGCGCGGACCCAGGGCTGCGTGCCGCAGTCGTGGACCACGAGCGCCGCCCCGGAGCGCAGCGCGCGGCGCAGCCCCGCGAAGTGGGCGAGGCGGACCAGGGGGCGGTACAGGGCGTAGGGGAGGTGCGCCGCCAGGCGCGCGTCCCAGCGGTCGCGGGTGTCCTGGGAGTCGATGCGGACGCCGTGCACCGCGCGCCGCATCAGCGTGGACTTGCCGCTGCCGGGCAGGCCGGTCACCACGACCAGGTCGCGCGGGCCGAAACGCAGCACGCGCGGGCCGCGGTCGGACCGGTCTCGCAGGTCGCGCACCAAGAGGGCGGGGGCCTGGGCCGTCGCGTACAACGGGGTCCTGTGCGCCGTCATCATTCCTCCCCACAGATCGTAAAGAGAAGGTAATGTGCGGCGCCCGGCGTTTCCGTGCACGTCCTGCCACAGGACGGTCACAGATGCCGCCCTGCCGCGAAACGGGCCGGGCGTGCAATGATGTGCGCGCAACTGCATATCGGCCGCTTGAATCCGCGCGGGAGAGTCCCCAGCCGTCTCGCTGGGGCGCCGAAGGAGCAAGTACCTCCCTTGAATCTCTCAGGCCCCGTTACCGCGCGGGCGAGGCACATCTGAAAAGCGGGCCGCTGGCGCAGTGGCTCCACCCAAGGTGCAAGCCGTGCACCGTCCGTCCGACGGCGGTCATGGCGAACCTCTCAGGTTCCGATGACAGATGGGGAGGACATGATCCGTCCTCGCCTGTCATGCCTTGGAGACCGTCCGATGAGCAGTACCGAACCCGATCGACCCCGCCGCACCGCGCTCGACGCGCTGCACCGCTCGCTCGGCGCGACGATGACCGACTTCGCCGGCTGGGACATGCCCCTGCGCTACGGCTCCGAGCGCGACGAGCACAACGCCGTCCGGACGAAGGCCGGCCTCTTCGACCTGTCCCACATGGGCGAGATCACCGTCACCGGCCCGCAGGCCGTCGCGCTGCTGAACCACGCCCTGGTCGGCAACATCGCCACCGTCGGTCTCGGCCGCGCCCGCTACACCATGATCTGCCAGGCCGACGGCGGCATCCTGGACGACCTGATCGTCTACCGGCTGGGCGAGACCGAGTACCTGGTCGTCGCCAACGCCTCCAACGCCCAGGTCGTGCTCGACGCGCTGACCGAGCGGGCGGCGGGCTTCGACGCCGAGGTGCGCGACGACCGGGACAGCTACGCGCTGCTCGCCGTGCAGGGCCCCGAGTCCGCCGGCATCCTGAAGTCCCTCACCGACGCCGACCTGGAGGGCCTGAAGTACTACGCCGGGCTCCCCGGCACCGTCGCCGGCGTCCCCGCGCTGATCGCCCGTACCGGCTACACCGGCGAGGACGGCTTCGAGCTGTTCGTGGCCCCGGGCGACGCGGAGAAGCTGTGGCAGGCGCTGACCGAGGCCGGCGCGGACGCCGGGCTGGTCCCGTGCGGCCTGTCCTGCCGGGACACGCTGCGCCTCGAGGCGGGCATGCCGCTGTACGGGCACGAGCTGTCGACGTCGCTGACCCCGTTCGACGCGGGCCTCGGCCGGGTGGTCAAGTTCGAGAAGGAGGGCGACTTCGTGGGCCGCGAGGCGCTGCTGGCCGCCGCCGAGCGCGCCGCCGCCGAGCCGCCCCGGGTGCTCGTCGGCCTGGTCGCCGAGGGCCGCCGGGTCCCGCGCGCCGGGTACGCGGTCGTCGCGGGCGGCGAGGTGATCGGCGAGATCACCTCCGGCGCCCCCTCCCCCACCCTGGGCAAGCCGATCGCCATGGCGTACGTCGACGCCGCGCACGCCGCTCCGGGCACCGCCGGTGTCGGTGTGGACATCCGGGGCAACCACGAACCGTACGAGGTCGTGGCGCTGCCCTTCTACAAGCGGCAGAAGTGACACCTTCATAGCCGGCACGGAGGCGACGTGAGACACGTCACCCCTGGTCACGCACGCCTTTCGCAGTCCCTCATTCATCACCATTGACCCGCGTACAGGAGAATTCTGGCCATGAACAACCCTCAGCATCTGCGCTACAGCAAGGAGCACGAGTGGCTGTCGCCCGTCGAGGACGGCGTGGCGACGGTCGGCATCACGGAGTTCGCGGCCAACGCGCTCGGCGATGTCGTCTACGCCCAGCTCCCGGAGGTCGGCGACACGGTGGCCGCGGGCGAGACCTGCGGTGAACTGGAGTCGACCAAGTCGGTGTCCGACCTGTACTCACCCGTCAGCGGTGAGGTCACCGAGTTCAACGAGGACGTGGTGAACGACCCGTCGCTGGTGAACTCCGCGCCCTTCGAGGGCGGCTGGCTGTTCAAGGTGCGCCTGGCCGAGGAGCCCGCCGACCTGCTCTCCGCCGACGAGTACGCCGCCGAGACGGCCGGCTGAGAATCGGACGCACGCACATGACTGTTCTCAACACACCCCTGCACGAGCTCGACCCGGACGTTGCCGCCGCGGTCGACGCCGAGCTGCACCGCCAGCAGTCCACGCTGGAGATGATCGCCTCCGAGAACTTCGCCCCGGTGGCGGTCATGGAGGCGCAGGGCTCGGTCCTCACCAACAAGTACGCCGAGGGCTACCCCGGCCGCCGCTACTACGGCGGCTGCGAGCACGTCGACGTGGTCGAGCAGATCGCCATCGACCGCATCAAGGAGCTGTTCGGCGCCGAGCACGCCAACGTGCAGCCGCACTCCGGCGCGCAGGCGAACGCGGCCGCGATGTTCGCGCTGCTCAAGCCCGGTGACACGATCATGGGTCTGAACCTCGCCCACGGCGGGCACCTGACCCACGGCATGAAGATCAACTTCTCCGGCAAGCTCTACGACGTCGTCGCCTATCACGTGGGTGAGGACGGCCGGGTCGACATGGCCGAGGTGGAGCGGCTGGCGAAGGAGTCCAAGCCGAAGCTGATCGTGGCCGGCTGGTCCGCGTACCCGCGGCAGCTGGACTTCGCCGCCTTCCGCCGGATCGCGGACGAGGTCGGCGCGTACCTCATGGTCGACATGGCGCACTTCGCCGGCCTGGTGGCGGCGGGCCTGCACCCGAACCCGGTGCCGCACGCCCACGTGGTCACCACCACCACCCACAAGACGCTGGGCGGCCCCCGCGGCGGCGTGATCCTGTCCACCGCCGAGCTGGCGAAGAAGATCAACTCCGCGGTGTTCCCCGGTCAGCAGGGCGGCCCGCTGGAGCACGTGATCGCCGCCAAGGCGGTGTCCTTCAAGGTCGCCGCGAGCGAGGAGTTCAAGGAGCGCCAGCGTCGTACCCTGGAGGGCGCCCGCATCCTGGCCGAGCGCCTGGTCCAAGACGACGTCCGGGCGGTCGGCGTGGACGTCCTGTCCGGCGGCACGGACGTGCACCTGGTCCTGGTCGACCTGCGTGACTCCGAGCTGGACGGTCAGCAGGCCGAGGACCGCCTCCACGAGATCGGGATCACCGTCAACCGCAACGCGATCCCGAACGACCCGCGCCCGCCGATGGTCACCTCGGGCCTCAGGATCGGCACGCCGGCCCTGGCCACCCGTGGTTTCACGACCGAGGACTTCACCGAGGTCGCGGACGTGATCGCCGAGGCGCTGAAGCCGTCCTACGACGCCGATGCCCTCAAGGCCCGGGTGCGCACCCTGGCCGACAAGCACCCGCTGTACCCGGGTCTGAACAAGTAAGTCCCGTTCCGAGGAGTGCCGTGTGCGGGCCGGAGAACCCGGCCCGTGCGCGGCGCCCCGCCCCTGGCACCCCCAGCACCACCCCGTCTTGAGGAGTCACCGTGGCCATCTCGGTCTTCGACCTGTTCTCGATCGGCATAGGCCCGTCGAGCTCCCACACGGTCGGCCCGATGCGGGCGGCCCGCATGTTCGCCCGCCGGCTGCGCAACGAGGACCTGCTGGAGCGGGCCGCCTCGGTCCGCGCCGAGCTGTACGGCTCCCTCGGCGCGACGGGCCACGGCCACGGCACGCCGAAGGCGGTGCTGCTCGGCCTGGAGGGCGCCTCCCCGCGCACAGTGGACGTGGAGACGGCCGACGAGCGGGTCGAGACGATCAGGACCTCCGGCCGGCTGAGCCTGCTCGGCGAGCACGAGATCGCGTTCTCCTACGACGACGACATGGTCCTGCACCGCCGCAAGGCGCTCCCCTACCACGCCAACGGCATGACCCTGTGGGCGTACGACGCCTCCGGCGCCGAGCTGCTGGCCAAGACGTACTACTCGGTGGGCGGCGGCTTCGTCGTGGACGAGGAGGCGGTGGGCGCCGACCGCATCAAGCTGGACGACACGGTGCTGAAGTACCCCTTCCGCTCGGGCGACGAGCTGCTGCGCCTGACGAAGGAGACAGGCCTGTCGATCTCCTCCCTGATGCTGGAGAACGAGCGGGCCTGGCGCACCGAGGAGGAGATCCGCGAGGGCCTGCTGGAGATCTGGCGGGTGATGCAGGCGTGCGTGCGGCGCGGTCTGTCCCGCGAGGGCATCCTGCCGGGCGGTCTGAAGGTGCGCCGCCGCGCGGCCGTCACCGCCCGCCAGCTGCGCGCCGAGGGCGACGCGACGGCCCGCGCGATGGAGTGGATCACCCTCTACGCGATGGCGGTGAACGAGGAGAACGCGGCCGGCGGCCGGGTGGTCACCGCCCCGACCAACGGCGCGGCCGGCATCATCCCGGCGGTCCTGCACTACTACATCAACTTCATCCCCGGCGCGGACGAGGACGGCGTGGTCCGCTTCCTGCTCGCCGCCGGCGCGATCGGCATGCTCTTCAAGGAGAACGCCTCCATCTCCGGCGCCGAGGTCGGCTGCCAGGGCGAGGTCGGCTCCGCCTGCTCGATGGCGGCGGGCGCCCTCGCCGAGGTCCTGGGCGGCACGCCCGAGCAGGTCGAGAACGCCGCCGAGATCGGCATGGAGCACAACCTCGGCCTCACCTGCGACCCCGTGGGTGGCCTGGTCCAGATCCCCTGCATCGAACGCAACGGCATGGCCGCGGTCAAGGCCGTCACCGCCGCCCGTATGGCCATGCGCGGCGACGGCTCCCACAAGGTCTCCCTCGACAAGGTCATCAAGACCATGAAGGAGACCGGCGCGGACATGTCGGTGAAGTACAAGGAGACGGCCCGGGGCGGGCTCGCGGTGAACATCATCGAGTGCTGACGAGGTCCGGCCCGTGCCGCCGTACGGGCCGCTACCTCCTGACGCTCAGCCAGACGATCAGCGCGACGACCGCGAGTGCCACGAGCGAGGCGGCGACAATCTTGCCGGCGCTGTACGGGCGCTCGCCGACCACCTCGCCGGTGCGGGCGTTCACCGTGACCTGCCAGGTCCGTCCGGCGTGGAGGTAGGTGAGGAACCACACCGGGAGCAGCATCAGCTTGAAGGTGACGTCGGAGTAGTGGGTGTCGACCGATTCGACCCGCTGCTCGTCGCCCCCGATGTCGCTGCGGCAGTCGCCCTCGATGACCGCGGCCATCCGCTGCTTGGCCGTCTCCAGGCCGGCCTCGGGCTCGATGTCGTAGCGCACCGTCTGGAAGCCCGCCAGGTACTCCTCCTGGTAGGGCCTGGCCTCCTCCAGCGGCCAGGGCGTGAGCTTGTCCAGCTGCTTCGCGGTGACGTGACCGGTGCCCGGCACCAGGACGTCGTCGAAGTCCCGGGACACCGTTCCGGAGGCCGGGTACCAGCGGGTGTGCCGCACCTGCTCGGTCACGGTGCGGGTCTCGCCGTTCTCGGTGACGGTGCGCGTCACGGTCTCGTAGTAGTACTCACCGCGCCGGCCCCGGTAGCTGGAGTCGGTGGCCGCGTCGTACGTCCAGTGCGGCAGGTAGCTGCCCTTGAAGGACTCCGCCTCGGTGACCTTCTTCAGGTCCTTGGGGGCGAACCAGCGGGAGGACGTCCACGTGCGCAGCGCGTCCCGGGCCGCGTCGCGGTCCAGCCCGAAGGGGACGACGGCCTCGGGGACGACCCGCTCGGTGGCGTTGGCGTCGGCCACCAGGGGCGTGGCGCAGAACTGGCACCGCACGGAGAGCGTGTCGCTCTCGGTGCGGGCCCCGCAGCCCGGGCAGACGAAGGTGTTCACGGAGCCGGGCCCGGCCTGCGGCTTGGCGGGGAGGGCCGCCAGTTCCTGGATCGGATGCTCCCGCACCGCCCGCGGAACGGGCACGATGGCCTGCTGGTGCCCGCAGTAGGGGCAGCGCAGCGCGTCGGTCCCCGGGGCGTACTCCACGGTGGCACCGCAGGCCTCGCACGGGTACGAGCGGGCGGAGGCCGCGGTGGCCTGGTCCTCGGTCATGGTCGTCGTCCCCGCCCGCTCAGGCCTGGGGCGGCAGCGGCGGCGGGACGCTGCCGAAGAGGCGTTCGACCTCCGGGACCTGTTCGGCGGGGAGCCAGCCGGACATGCCGTTCTGCCAGACCAGGGTGGTCCGGGTGAGGGTGCCGGCGCTGATCAGGCCGGTCAGCGCGGCACTGTCGTACGGGCCCTGCTGGGCGCCGCCGACACCGATGAACCACTGCTGCTGAGGCAGCGGCGGCGGGGTGGCCGCGGGCGCGGGGGCTGCGGCGGCGGGCTGCTGCGGGGTGAGGCCCTCCGCCATGCGCCGGCCCAGGGCCATGCCGACGCCCAGTCCGACGCCCTCGCCCGCGGCGCCGGGGTTGCGCGCGGCGTCACCGATAGCGTCGGCCGCCTGGAGCTGGGTGTACTGGTCGAGGTTGCCCACGATCCCCATCCGGGAGCGGGCGTCGACGGCGGCCTCGACCTCGGGCGGGAGCGAGATGTTCTCGATGACGAACTTGGGGACGGCGATGCCGACCGGGGCCAGCTCCTCGGTGAGGGCGCCCGCCAGCCTGGCGCCGAGCCCGTCCTGCCGGGTGGCCAGGTCCAGCATCGGCACCCCGGCCGTGGCCAGGACGGTGGCCAGCCGGCCGACGATCAGCTGCCGCAGGTACTCCTGCACCTCCTCGGTGCGGAACTGCGGGTCGGTGCCGGCCAGTTCGCGCAGCAGCGCGGCGGCGTCCACGACACGGGCGGCGAAGGCGCCGAAGGCCCGCAGCCGGACCATGCCGAACTCGGGGTCGCGGACGATGACGGGGTTCTGGGTGCCCCACTTGAGGTCGGTGAACTGGCGGGTGGTGACGAAGTAGACCTCGGCCTTGAAGGGCGAGTGGAAGCCGTACTTCCAGCCCTTCAGGGTGGACAGCACCGGCAGGTTCTGCGTCTCCAGGGTGTAGGTGCCGGGCGTGAAGACGTCGGCGATCTGGCCCTCGTTGACGAAGACCGCCGTCTGCGACTCGCGGACGACGAGCTTGGCGCCCATCTTGATCTCGTTCTCGTAGCGCGGGAAGCGCCAGACGATGGTGTCGCGGCTGTCGTCGGTCCACTCGACGATGTCGATGAACTCACCACGTATACGGTCCATCAGTCCCATGGCCCGTCCCCCCGTTTCCTCTGCGTACGGCTCACTCCGCGACCGCACGATAGCAATCGCCTCCGGTCCGGAGATCCGACACCTGCGCGAACCTGTTCCCCCGGGGGCTACCGCACGGTAACCGTCCTTCCCTACGCTTCCGCTCAACTCAACTACGGGCAAAGGGAGTTGGTCATGCGTAGGACGAGAGGGCCGGCGGCCTTACTGGGTGCCGTCGCGCTGCTGACGGCGGTTCCCGGCAACGCCGGTGCGGCGGAGCCGCCGTTCTCGGGGACGACGGCGATCGGTACGCACAACGCGTACGAGAAGGCCAAGTACACCTACTTCGCGCAGGCGCTGGACTCCGGCGCCTCGCTGCTCGAAATCGATGTCTACACCGACCCGTTGACCCGGCGCTGGCGGGTCAGCCACAGCAACCCGCTGGGCAACGACAACAACTGCGAGGCCGCGAAGACCCCTGGCGAGCTGTACGGCAAGAGCCGAACCAGGACCTCGGCAGCTGCCTGGACAACATCGCCGCATGGCACCAACTGCACCCCGACCACCGGCCGATCGTCTTCAAGATGGAGATGAAGAACGGCTTCAACAACACCATCGGCCTTGGACCCGCCGCGTTCGACACCCTGGTGCGGCAGAAGCTCGGCGACATGGTCTACAAGCCGTCCGACCTGCTGGGCGGGAAACACCCCTCGCTGGACGCGGCCGCGAAGGCCGATGCCTGGCCGTCCCGGGACGCCCTGACCGGCAAGGTCCTCTTCGAGCTGATCCCCGGCACGGTGGAACAGGCCAACCCCTTCGACCACTACTGGACCGACCAGGAGTACGGCGACCACCTGCGCGACCTGTACGCGGCCGGGAACATCGCCTCCGCCCAGGCCTTCCCCGCCGTGCTCGGCGCCGCCGCCGGCGACCCGCGCGCGAGTCGTTACGACGCCTCGATCCGCCCCTGGTTCGTGTTCTTCGACGGCGACGCGGCGACCTACGTCGGCCAGGGCTACGACACGTCCTTCTACGCCCGGAACCACTACATCCTGATCACGACGGACGCAGCCGGCGTGGCCCCGGCGATCTCCTCGACCGACCCCACGGACGCCGAGGTGGCCGCCCGCCTCTCCCTCCTGGCCGGGCACCACGCCAGCGTGATCACCTCGGACTGGTCGGCCAAGCCGGCCGCCGTACTGGGTTCGGTGGTCCCCCGGAGCTGATGTTCGAACGCCCTGAAGGGATCGTCCGTACCAGTTGTGGGGCAGAACTCGACCAATGACTCCTCCCCCCACGGCACCTTCAGGGAGTGTGCATGCTGCAGGGCATCGACGTGAGCGCCTACCAGTCCTCCACCTACGGCACGAGCGGCCTCTCCTTCGTCTTCATCAAGGCGACGGAGAGCCGTTCGTACGTCAACTCCAAGCTCAGCGCCCAGACCAAGCACGGCCGCGACGCCGGTCTCGTGCTCGGCTTCTACCACTTCCTGTGGCCGGGCGACATCACCGCGCAGGCGGAGTACTTCGTCTCCCACGCACCCGAGACGGCCGGGGACGTCCTCGCCGTCGACTGGGAGACGACGGGCCAGGGCACGCACGCGAGCAACGCGGAGAAGGACGCGTTCATCCGCGAGGTCAAGGCCCTGCGCCCGCACAACCGGGTCGTGCTCTACACGAACAGGAACTTCTGGCTGAACATCGACACCACCTCCTACGCGGGCGACGGCCTGTGGATCGCCGACTACGTCGCCGCGGGGCAGCCCCGGATCAAGGCCAAGTGGCTCTTTCACCAGTACACCGACGACCCGCTGGACAAGGACGTGGCGAACTTCGGCAGCAAGACGGCGCTGCGGCAGTGGGCGGCCGTCTGATCCGGGGCGACGCAGCGGACCGGGACCGGACGGGCTACCCCCGGAACTCCGCCAGCCGCTCGGGCGACGCCTCGGCCAGCGCCTTGGCGACGGTGTCGGTGCCCGCCTGGAGCCCGTAGACCGGGGTGCCGGGCTGCTGGCGCCAGGAGTCGTCGATACCGCCGGTGTCCACGGTGTCGAAGCCGAGCTGGTCGATGAGCGCCCGCACCTTCGCCTTGGCCGCCTCGTCGTCGCCCGCCACCGGGAGCGCCATGCGGTCGGGGGCACCGGCCGGGCGGGGACGTTCGAGGAGGTCGCGGGCGTAGGTGCCGTTGAACGCCTTGATCACCGGGTGGCCGATCACGCGTTCGGTCCAGCGGCTCTCGGTGAGCCCCTCGTCCTCGATCCCGGCGATCCTGCCGTCCCGCTCCCGCGGGTAGTAGTTGCCGGTGTCGATCACCGTCACGCCCTCGGCCGCTCCGTCGAGCAGCCCGGACGGCAGGTTCGGAACCGCCTTGACGGGGACGGTGACCACGACGACCTCGGCGCCGCGCGCCGCCTCCTGTGCGGGTACGGGTGTCGCGCCGGTCTCCTCGGCCAGCGCGGTGAGTGTCTGCGGGCCACGGGAGTTCGCCACGGAGACGTCGTGCCCGAGGGCGGTGAGCCGCCGGGTGAGGTTGCCGCCGATGTTGCCCGCACCGATGATGCCGATCTTCATGTCCTGCTCGCCTTGCCTTTCCGTGGTCGGTGTCCGGCACAGCTTTCGCAGGTCGGTTGAAACCCCCGGACGGCGCCGGCTATTCCGATCCGGCGCCGGCCGAGTGCTCCGCGTCACCTGTTCCGTTTGCTCACGCGGGCCCGCAGGGCGGCGATCACCCAGGCGAACTCCGTCTCGTACGTCGGAGCGGACGTGCCCTTCAGGGTCGCCAGCAGCTCGCGGTAGCGGGCGAGCCTGGTGTTGTGGGACGCCTCCAGGCGGGCGAGGACGGCCGCGTGGTCGGCGTTGCCGAGGAGGTCGTCCAGTACCTCGTCGGCTTCGGGTGCCTCCGGGGCCAGGCCGCGTTCCAGGGCCTGGCCGGTCAGCTGGACGAGCCGCTTGACGAACCACATGGACGTCCCGGCGGGCGTCTCGTGGCCGCGGTCGGAGGCGTTGAACTCGGCCGCGCTGCGCATCCGGGCCCGGAACTCCGGGTCCCGCACCAGCTCCGCCAGCTCCACCCAGGCGTCGACCTGCTCGGGTGTCGGGTCCTCGGGCAGGTCCATCGCGGTGCGCCGCATACGTTCCCGGATCTCGGGATCGGCGGTGTCGAGGCCGTGGAACACCTCCTCCACGAACTCCTCCATGATCCGCCTGCGTTCGGCCGCCGACAGCCGGGCCAGTTTGTTCATCAGGGTCATCTCCTCCGCACTCGAGCCGCGCCGGGCCACGGTCGACAGCACCGCCCGGGTCACCTTCAGGGAGCGGATCTGCGCGTCCAGCGCGGCCACGTGGGCTGCCGCGACCTCCGCGACCGTCCGCTCCCCCGCGAGCACCCTGCGCACGTCGGCCAGGCCGAGGCCCAGCTCGCGCAGGGTGCGGATCAGCTCCAGGCGGGCGACGGAGGCCACGTCGTAGAGGCGGTAGCCGCCCGTGGAGCGGGTCACCGGGGGCAGGGCGCCCTCGTCCGACCAGTAGCGGATGGTGCGTACGGTCAGTCCGGTGACCCGGGCCAGCTCGCCGATGGTGAGAAGGCCGGTGCCGTCTTCGGTCATGTCGGCGAGTGTGGACCCTCCAGCGGCTGGAGACTCAAGACGAGCGGTGGGCGGGGATCAGTGCCACGGCTGGTAGGACGGGTTGCTCTCGCAGCCGTTCAGGATCTCGGTCTTCGTCGTCCTGTCCACGGGGCACGCGCCGCTGTCGTCGAACCGGGGGCAGGCGGACGCGGCGGCCCGGGCCGCGGTCCGTGCCGGGGCCGCGGTCGCGGGGGCGGTCGCGGCCGTGGTGGCGAGGACGGCGGAGAGGGACAGCGGGGCGGCGGTGGTCCGCCGCCGCAGACGAGTGGCGATCACGCGCAGCACGATCCCGGTTCCGCGGCGGCGGACGGCGGATCGTCACCCGGTCGTGTCGTGTCCAATCCGTGTCCGACCGGTGCCAACCCGCCGCGGGTCAGCGGAAGACGCCCGTGTGACCCAGGGAGTAGCGGCCCGGCTGGGGGTACACCGCGAGGCCGTGCGGACCGCTGCCGACCTTGATGCGGGCGAGCTGGGCGCCGGTTCGGGTGTCGATGGCGTACACCTCGGAGTTGTAACGGCCCGACAGCCACAGCACCTTGCCGTCGGTGGAGACGCCGCCCATGTCGGGGCTGCCGCCCCGCGGAAGGCGCCACTTCTTGGTCAACTTGCCCTGGGCGAAGTCGAAGACGGAGACGGTGCCCTCTCCGCGGTTGGAGATGTACATCTCGCGGGAGTCGCGGCTGACGTACAGGCCGTGGGCGCCCTTGCCGGTGGGCAGGAAGCCCGGCTTTCCGAAGGTGTCGCCGTTCAGGATCCACAGCCCGTTGGCCACCATGTCGGCGACGTAGAACTTCTTGCCGTCGGGCGAGATCTTCACGTCCTGCGGCATGGCTCCGCGGAAGTCCAGCTTCTGCTGTCCGACGACCTCCATCTTCGCGGTGTCGACCTTGAGCAGTTCGGCGCTGAACTCGCAGGAGACGATGAAGTAGCGGCCGTCCAGGGAGAAGTCGGCGTGGTTGACGCCGGCGCAGGTGACCGGGACGGCCTTGACCGTCTTCATGGTGTGCGCGTCGCGGAAGACGAGCTGGTGGTCCTTGGAGGCCATGACGACGGCGTACTTTCCGTCGGGCGTGAAGTAGAGGTTGTACGGGTCGTGCACGTCGACCGGCTTGCCCGCCTTGCCGGTTCTCGGGTCGATGGGGGTCAGGGAGTTGCCGAGGTCGTTGTTGACCCACAGTGTCTTCAGGTCCCAGGACGGCACGACGTGCTGGGGCTGGCGGCCCACCGGGATGGTCTCGATGACCTCGTACGTCTCGGGGTCGATGACCGTGACGGTGTTGGAGTTGGTGTTGGGGACGTAGACGCGGGACGGGAAGTCCTTGACCACCGGGGAGAGTTTGCCCGGTCGGTCGGCGGAGTAGACGTCGGTCGGGTCGAGGACCGGCGGCATGCCGGGCAGCACGTCGACGACCTGCTGCTGCGCGGGCCGGGCGGGCTCCTTGCTGCCGAGGGATTCGTCGGCGTGGTTCTTCGAGCCCCCGGTGCAGGCGGGCAGCGCGGTGAGCGCGAGGCAGGCGGCGCCGGCGGTCAGGGCCCGGGCGATGGAAGTGGGTGGCATCAGCTCAGCAGCTCCGTGGTGGTGACCGCGTGCAGGCCGCGGCGGTCGAGTTCTGTGAGTACGTCGGGGAGGGCGGTGACCGTGTCCGGGTATCCGAAGTGCAGGCTCACCACGGATCCGTTGCGGACCTCCGCCAGGACCTTGCGGGTGACGGCCGGGGCGCCGGGCCGGGTGTAGTCGAGCGAGTCGACGTCGTAGGACAGCACGTGCGGGTACCCGGCTGCCCGGGCCAGCCGCTGGACCAGCGAGGAGGCGGTCGGGGCGCGCGAGGGGCGGAACCAGGTGCCGATCGAGCCGGTGAGCCGCTTCAGCCGGTCCGCGCAGCCGGTGATCTCCGCGCGGGCGTCGGCCTCCGCCATGGCGTTGACGGCCACATGGTGCTGGGTGTGGTTGCCGAGGTCGTGGCCGCCGTCGAGGATCCGGCGGGCCAGCTGCGGATACTGGTCGAGCCAGGTGCCGACGGCGAGCACGGTGAGGCGGGCGCCGTGTTTCTCGGCCTCGGTGAGCAGGCTGCGGGCGATCCCGGGGTCGCCCTGGCCGTGGAAGGTGAGGGCGACACGGGGCCGGTCGCGCGGGCCGTGGGTGATCTGCGCGGGCTGCCGGGGAAAGGGGCGCGGCGTGGGCGCGGCCTGCGGGGTGCCGGCGGGCGGGGACTCGGCGGCGGAGGCCGAGGATGCGGTGGCGGACGGGGCGGCGCCGGTGGTGGAACAGCCGGCGGCGAGCGCGCCCCCGGCGACGAGCCCGGCACCGGCCCGCAGCACGCCGCGGCGATCGGTCGTGGTCACCCGCACCATTTAAGAGGGGAAGAGCAAGAAAACGGGCGATTCACACGTATTGATACGAGATGAGCGTCAGTCCGCCATGGCGGCCGGCGCGGTCAGCGGTCGGCCACGCGCATCTCGAACCATGTCGTCTTGCCCCGCGGCAGCAGGTCGACCCCCCAGCGGTCGGACAGCTTGTCGACGAGGAACAGGCCGCGCCCGCTGATGTCCAGCTCCTGCACGGGCATCAGGCAGGGCAGCCCTCGGGAGGGGTCGCGGACCTCGACGCGGAGCCAGCCGCGGCGGCGGCGCATCCGCAGGCCGAAGACGCGGGCGCCGGTGTGCCGCACGGCGTTCCCGACGAGTTCGGAGACGAGCAGAACGGTGTCCTCGGCCAGTTTCGGGGACAGTCCCCACTGGCGCAGGACGACGACCTGGGCGAGCCTGCGGGCGGTGGCGGCGGATTCGGGGCGGGACGGGAGCGGAACCTCGGACTCCGTCGGATTGCCGTACAGCTCCAGCGCCTTGAGCGCCCGTTCGTCCTCGACCGCGGGCGACCAGCGCGCCGCGGTCGCACGTGACTGTTCCCGCGGCTGTTCGATGCCTTCCAGCCCCGCCATGCCCCCATCATGGCCGCCCACGGCATCCCTCGGGGGCGTTCCGGCGGAATACGCCCCTCGGGGGGCCTCGGCCCTCGGGATTCGAACGGCATATGCCGGTGACACGTCGGGCCCGTCAGCGGCCCCGTTGACCTGGGCGGACGGATCGGTTGGAGGCAATCGACCGGCTCCCTCGGCAAGGCAGGCTCACGGCTGGCTCAAGGCTGCCACAAACCGCCCGCCGAGGGGCGCGAATCAGACGTCACGTCAATTGCAAGGCCACGGGCGAGGATTCACAGGAACTTCGCCTTGCCGGGGCCCTCCTCGACGAAGCTGCGCATGCCGCGCTCGCGGTCCTCCGTGGCGAACAGGCCGGCGAACCAGTTGCGCTCGATGGCGAGCCCGGTCTCGAGGTCCGTCTCCAGGCCGGCGTCGATCGACTCCTTGGCGGCGCGCAGCGCGATCGCGGGTCCCTGCGCGAGCCGGGCGGCCCAGGCGTGCGCGGCCTCGTACACCTCGGCGGCCGGGACCACGCGGTCCACCAGGCCGAAGGTGAGGGCCTCGTCGGCCTTGACCTGACGGCCCGTGAAGATGAGGTCCTTGGCCCGGGAGGGGCCGATCAGCCGGGACAGCCGCTGAGTGCCGCCCGCGCCGGGGATGAGGCCGAGCAGGATCTCCGGCTGGCCGAGCTTGGCGTTGTCGGCGGCGATGCGGTAGTCCGCGCAGAGCGCGAGCTCGCAGCCGCCGCCCAGCGCGTAGCCCGTGACCGCGGCGACCACCGGCTTGGGGATGCGGGCCACGGCGGTGAAGGAGTCCTGCAGGGCGCGGGCCCGCACGACCATCGCCGCGTGGCCCATCACCTGCATCTCCTTGATGTCCGCGCCGGCCGCGAACACCTTCTCGCCGCCGTAGATCACCACGGCGCGCACGTCCTCGCGGCGGGTGGCCTCCTCGGCGAGTTCCTTGATCCGGTCCTGCGTCGCGACGTCGAGCGCGTTCATGGGCGGGCGGTCCAGGCGCAGCGTGCCGACGCCCTCGGCGACTTCCAGAGATACGGTCATGAGTGCAGGTTAACCGGCGCTAACGGCAACCCGCCCGGTGCGGTCGATCACACCGGGCGGAGCCGTCTGCGGAGCCGTCGGGGAAGGGTCAGGCCTTCCAGTCCTCCCAGGACATGTTCCAGCCGTTCATCCCGTTGTCCGGGGCGACGGTCCGGTCCTGGGAGTTCTTCACGACGACCACGTCGCCGATCATCGAGCGGTTGAAGAACCAGGCGGCCGGCACCCCGCTGTCGTAGCCGCCGCGCACGTCGCGCAGGCCGATGCAGCCGTGGCTGGCGTTGTAGTTGCCGAAGGCGCCGCCGCCCCAGTAGTTGCCGTGGATGAAGGTGCCGGAGGTGGTCAGGCGCATGGCGTGCGGGACGTCCTTGATGTCGTACTCGCCGCCGAAGCCGACCGTCTCGCCGTTCATGCGGGTCACCGTGAGCTTCTCGGTGATGACCATCTGGCCGTTCCAGGTGGCGGTGCCCGGCGCTCCCGCGGTGATGGGGAGGGTCTTGACGACCTTGCCCTCCCGCATGACCTTCATCGTGTGCTTCTTGGCGTCGACCACGGAGACCTGGTTGCGGCCGATGGTGAAGGAGACGGTCTTGGTCTGCTTGCCGTAGACGCCGGGGCGGCCCTCGACGCCGTCGAAGTTGAGCTTGACGGTGACCTTGGTGCCGGCCTTCCAGTACTGCTCGGGCCGGAAGTCGAGGCGGTCGTTGCCGAACCAGTGGCCGGCGACCTCGACGGCCGGCTCGGTCTTGATCTCGATCGCCTTCTCGACGGCCTTCGGGGCCGTGATGCCCCGGGTGAAGCGGAGGGAGAACGGCATTCCGACGCCGACGGTGGAGCCGTCCTCGGGAGTGAAGTAGCCGACGAACGTGTTCTGCGGCGTCAGTGTGGTGAAGCTGGAGTCCTCGGCCGCCTCACGGCCCTCGGAGTCCTTGGCGAGGGCGTGCACCGTGTACCTGGTCGAGGCGGCCAGGTGGATGTCCGGGGTCCACGCGGAGCCGTCGGCGGATATCCGCCCGGCTATCGCGGTGCCCTTGGTGTCCTTGACGACGACCTGGGTCAGCTTGCCCTTGGTCGCACCGACCTTGAGGGCGCCGCTGGTGTCGACGGACTTGGCGCCGTTCTCGGGCGCGATGGTCACGACCGCCTGCGACTGCTCGCTGCGGGCCGTCTCGGACCCCTTGCCCTTCCCCCCACTGGACGCCGGCCCCTGGGCGCCCCCTCCGCCGCACGCGGTGACGGCGAGAAGCAGCACCCCGGAGGCCAGCGCCAGCAGCCCCTTGCTTCCCCGTCGTCCCCGCGCATCCACCGACGCCCCCGATATCGGCCGCACGTTCACTTGTACTCCCCTCCCCGGGCCGGCCCGACCCGTAACCCCAGCGCGCCGTACGCGCTCTGGCGCATATTAACCACAAGGTCAGAGGCGAGTTGTCAGGCGATTGTCACTGTTCCGTCCCAAGTTCAACAGCTACCGTCAACACCGCCCGCGCCTCGACGCCGTCTCCCACCCGGTTACTTGACCGCGCTGTGCGTCTTCCATTCCTCCTCGACGCCCTTCAGACGTGGCTGGACGCTGATTTGGGGGCCCGGAGTCCGGAACTGGCGTGGCCGGACGTCGAGTCGGGCCCTGCCGAACCAGTGCCGCCCAAGTCGGTACGGCGGTCGGCGCCGCCCCGTGCGCCGTGCGCGCCCGCTTACGTGCCTCATGGGCTGTCCGACGACCGGCCCGCCCCCGTGAAACGTGAGTGCGAGGCAAGCTCTGGGCAGAACAGTGGGGAGAACCGCGCGACGGGGAGCCGCGACCGGGGGTCAGCCGCAGGGGGCGGGCCGGAGGCGGACACGAGCCGGAAGAGCCGCACAGAGCCGCACAGCCGAAAAGAGGGGCCGCCCTGGTGTCCAGCGCAGCCGAGCAGGAGGCGGTGGCGGGCGGGCGCGCCACCGAGGAGGGGCGGCCGTCCGCCGCCGTGAACGGCGCGCACCGCGCGGCGCCGCCACCCGCCGTGCCCGTGTGGCCGGGTGCGCCGACGCCGCTGGGCGCCCGTTTCCGGGCCGGCCCGGACGGGGCGGCGGGCACCGGCTTCGCGCTGTGGGCGGGCGGGGCGGAGGCGGTCGAACTGTGCCTGTTCGACGGGCCGGGCCCGGAAGCGGAGGAGACGAGGGTCGCGCTGACCGAGCTGACGCACGAGACCTGGCACGGTTTCGTGCCCGGCGTCATGCCGGGGCAGCGCTACGGCTACCGGGTGCACGGCCGCTGGGACCCGTGGACGGGCGCCCGCTGGAACCCGGCGAAGCTGCTGCTCGACCCGTACGCGCTCGCGGTGGACGGTGAGTTCCGGCTGCCGCCGGAGGTCTACGGGCACGTGCGCGACTGGCCGGACCAGCAGGTCGCGGACACCGTGCGCGACGAGCGGGACTCGGCGCCGTACGTGCCCAAGGGCGTCGTGGTCCACGATGACGACGACTGGTCGGACGACCGCCGCCCCAGGACGCCGTGGGCGGACTCGGTGATCTACGAACTGCATGTGCGCGGCTTCACCAAGCTGCACCCGGGGATTCCCGGGGAGCTGCGGGGGACGTACGCCGGTCTCGCCCACCCGGCGGCGATCGAGCACCTGGTGAAGCTGGGCGTGACGGCGGTGGAGCTGCTGCCGGTGCACCAGTTCGCGCACGAGGACCATCTGCTGCGCCGCGGCCTGCGCAACTACTGGGGCTACAACTCGATCGGCTACTTCGCCCCGCACGCCGGCTACGCCTCCTCCGGCACCGCGGGGGCCCAGGTGGGCGAGTTCAAGCGGATGGTGCGCGCACTGCACGCGGCCGGTATCGAGGTGATCCTCGACGTGGTCTACAACCACACGGCGGAGGCCGGCGAGTACGGCCCGACGCTGTCCCTGAAGGGCGTCGACAACCAGCGCTACTACCGCCTCCAGCGGGACGCCCGCAGGTACGCCGACTACACCGGTTGTGGCAACACCCTGCACGTGGTCCAGCCGAACGTACTGCGCCTGATCACCGACTCGCTGCGGTACTGGGTGACGGAGATGGGCGTGGACGGCTTCCGCTTCGACCTCGCCGCCGCGCTGGCCCGCTCCATGCACGACGTCGACATGCTCTCGCCGTTCCTCGCGGTCATCGCGCAGGACCCGGTGCTGCGCCGGGTCAAGCTGATCGCCGAGCCGTGGGACGTCGGCTCCGGCGGCTACCAGGTGGGCGCCTTCCCGCCGCTGTGGACGGAGTGGAACGACCGCTACCGCGACACGGTGCGGGACTTCTGGCGGCACGCGCTGCCGGACGTGCGGGAGATGGGCTACCGGCTGTCGGGTTCCAGCGACCTGTACGCCTGGGGCGGGCGCCGCCCCTACGCCTCCGTCAACTTCGTCACCTCGCACGACGGTTTCACCCTGCGCGACCTGGTGTCCTACGAGCGCAAGCACAACGAGGCCAACGGCGAGGACAACCGGGACGGCACCGACGACAACCGCTCCTGGAACTGCGGGGCGGAGGGCGAGACGGACGACGAGCGGGTGCGGGCGCTGCGGCGCGGGCAGCTGCGCAACCTCATGACCACCCTGCTGCTGTCGACGGGTGTGCCGATGCTGGTCGCGGGCGACGAGCTGGGACGCACCCAGGGCGGCAACAACAACGCCTACTGCCAGGACAACGAGACCGGCTGGCTGGACTGGAGCCTGCTGGAGGACCCCGGCTGGCGGGAGCTGGCGGAGCTGACCGCCCGTCTGATCGCGCTGCGCCACCGGCATCCGGTGCTGCGCCGCCGCGCGTTCTTCTCGGGGCGCGCGCACTCGGCGGACGGGCTGCGGGACCTGGCCTGGTTCACCCCGTGCGGCACGGAGATGACGGAAGGGGACTGGTACGCGCCCGCGGCCACCCTGGGGATGTACCTGTCCGGCCGGGACATCCCGGGCCGCGACGAGCGCGGTGCCCCGATCGTCGACGACAGCTTCCTGGCGGTGCTGCACGCCGGGGACCGCCCGGTGGGCTTCGTCCTGCCGGGGCCTCCGTGGGCCCGGCGGTACGAGGTGATCGTGGACACCTCGCGTGAGGAGCAGGCCCGGGCGCCGGGCGTGGCCCACGTCTCGGGCGTCGCGATCACGGTGCCGGCGAGGTCCGTACTCCTGCTCAGGGTGGCGGAATAGAAAGGTCCTGGCCGAGGATGCCCCGGTCGTACGCGACCGCGACCGCCGCCGCGCGGTCCTTGACGCCGAGCTTGGCGTACAGGTGGGTGAGGTGGGTCTTCACGGTGGCCTCGCTGATGAACAGCTCGCGGGCGATCTCCCGGTTGGAGGTGCCCTTGGCGACCAGGGCCAGCACCTCGCGCTCGCGGGCGGACAGCGGCTCGTTGCCGGGGGCGGGCGCGCGGACCGCGGAGACCAGCCGGGAGGCCACGGCCGGGGAGAGGACCGTACGGCCCTCGGCGGCGGCGCGGACGGCGGTGAACAGCTCGTCGCGCGGGGCGTCCTTGAGCAGGTAGCCGGTCGCGCCCGCCTCGATCGCGGGCAGGGTGTCGGAGTCGGTGTCGTACGTCGTCAGGACCAGCACCTGGGCGCGGGCGCCGCGGCGGGTCAGCTCGCGGATGGCGTCCACGCCGGAGCCGCCCGGCATGCGCAGATCCATCAGGATCACGTCCGGGTCGAGCGCGGCGGCCTTGCGGACCGCCTCGACGCCGTTCGGGGCCTCGCCGAGGACGGTGAATCCGGGCGCGGACTCGAACATGCCGCGCAGGCCGTCGCGCACGACGGGATGGTCGTCGACGATCAGCAGGGAGATCACGGCGTCATCGGTCATGGCGTACCAACGGTACGCGAGCGGAGACCGCGGTGCCGAGCCCCGGCTCCGACTCGACCGTGAGGGAGCCCGCGATGCGCTCGGCGCGGGCGCGCATGCCGTCGAGGCCGAAGCCGCCGGCGCGGGTGCGTTCGGGCACGGCGAGGGGGTCGAAGCCCTGGCCGTCGTCGCGGATGTCGAGGGAGACCTCGTCGCCCATGAAGGACAAGGTGACGCCGACCCGGTGGGCGCGGGCGTGCCGGGCCGCGTTGGACAGCGCCTCCTGGGCGATGCGCAGCAGGGTCGCCGAGACCTCGTCGTGCAGTTGCGCGCTGGTTCCGGTGACGGTGAAGTCGGCCCGTACGCCAGTGCGTTCGCCCCATTCGGCGACCGTCTTCTTCAGCGCCTCCGGCAGCCCGTCGGCGGCGAGGGCGACCGGGGCGAGGTTGTGCACCGAGCGGCGGGCCTCGCCGAGGCTGTGCCGGGCGAGGCCGGAGGCACGCTCCAGGTGGGTGCGGGCGGTGTCCAGGTCGGGAGCGTTCGCCACGACCTGGAGCTGGGCGATGATCCCGGTCAGGCCCTGGGCGAGGGTGTCGTGGATCTCGGCCGCGAGCCGGCGGCGCTCGTCGGCGACGCCCGCCTCCCGTGCCTGGACCAGGAGTTGGGCGTGCAGCGCCGCGTTCTCGTCGAGGGCCTGCTGCAACGCCGTGTTGGTGCACTCCAGTTCGGCGATGGTGTCGGCCTGGACGACGGCGCGGGCCTGCTCCTGCTCGGCGTACCGGGTGAACACACTGACCATGCAGATGTTGACGGCCAGGACCAGGAAGAAGCCGAGCCACAGGGTCAGCCCGTGCGGCGGCATGCCGCCGATCTGGCTGCCGGACATGGTGACGGCGGTCAGGAAGAGACCGGGCATCACCAGGCGGCGGGGCAGCTCGCGGCCGGCGGTGTAGTAGCCGGTCACGGCGTAGAAGGCGAAGAACGGGTTGATCCAGGTCAGCACGAAGCCCATGGCCCAGCGCAGGAAGTAGAGGCCGGCACCGGTGCGGCTCGGACCCGGCCGCTTCCGTTTCGCCCTCGCCCAGCCCACCTGGAGCACGACGGCCGCGGCCACGAGCACTCCCGAGACGGCCGTCTCCGACCGGTCCATGCCGATCAGGCGGGCGGACAGGGCCGCCGCGACGACACCGGCGGCCAGCAGCGCCCAGGGCCCCCACATGTCGAAGGAGGCCCGGGGCTGCTGTTGCGCCGCGTCCGTCATCCCACCAGTGTCCGGCACGGCCGGTTCACTCCCAGCGGAACCAGCGCGCGGCCACCGCGGTGAGCAGCACCGCCCACGCGGCCGTCACCCCCAGGTGGGACCAGCCCGGCCAGTGGCCCTCGGCCGCCTGGTTCAGTGCCTGGGCGGCGGCGCCGAACGGGGTCCAGCCGACGATCCTGGCGAGCAGGTCCGGCATGGCCTGCACCGGCAGCCACACACCCGCGCAGAACATCATCGGGAAGAGCGCCGCGGACCCGATCGCGCCCGCGATCCTCGTGGTGCGGGACAGCGCGGAGATCACCGCGCCCAGGGCGAGCGCGGCGAACACCGCCGGCAGCAGGGCGACGACGTAGCCGAACGGCTGCCTCGGCAGGGTCACGTCGAAGGCGAGCCGGCCGACGGAGAGCGAGAGCAGCGCCGAGGTCAGGGCCGCGCCCCCGAACACCACCATGTGCGCGGACAGCAGGGCGGCGGGCCGGACCGGGGTGGTGGACATCCGGCGCAGGATGCCGCGTTCGCGGTAGCCGGTGAGGACCTGCGGCATGCCCTGGAGCCCGCCGAGGATCAGCCCGAGCAGCACCGCGACCGGCACGTAGGCGTCGATGGGGCGCAGGCCCCCGAGGGCCTGGTCGGCCTCCCGGAAGGACGGGATGGAGCCGAGGATCACCAGGAGCAGGGTGGGGAACAGCAGAATCCAGAAGATCGCGCCGGGCTCACGGCCGAACAGGCGGATCTCGGCGCGCAGTACGGCCGGGTCGACCAGGGCGTTGCTCATGCCTCGACCTCCGTCAGATCCAGGAAGGCGTCGTCGAGCGTGGCGTCGGTGACGCGGAGTTGATGGGCCGTGATGTGGTGGCGGGCGAGCAGCGTGATGACGGCGTTGACGGTCTCGTCGGTCCCGGAGAGGGTGATCCGGCCGTCCTTGTACGCCGCGGAGGCGAGTTCGGGCAGCGCGTTCAGATCATGCTCGTCCAGCGGCTCGGACGGGGTGAAGCTGATGACGGTGGCGCCCGCCGAGCGCCGGATCAGGCCGTCCGGGGTGTCCAGGGCGGCGAGGCGTCCCCGGTCGATGACGGCGATCCGGTCGCACAGGCGCTGGGCCTCCTCCATGAAGTGGGTGACCAGGAGGATGGTGACGCCGCGGGCCCGGACGTCCTCGATGAGCTGCCAGGTGTCGCGGCGGGCGCGCGGGTCGAGCCCGGTGGTCAGCTCGTCGAGCACGACGATCCGGGGGTTGCCGATGAGGGCGAGCGCGATGAACAGCCGCTGCTTCTGGCCACCGGAGAGCTTCGCGAAGCGGGTGGTGAGCTTCTGCTCCAGACCGAGGCGTTCGGCCAGCGGCCGCCAGTCGGCCGGACCGGGGTAGAAGGACGCGTACAGCTGAAGCGCCTCGCGGACGGTGAGCTTGGCCTGCAACTCGCTCTGCTGGAGCTGGGCCCCGAGCACGCGGGCGACCTGTTCGTGGTCCGCGACGGGGTCGAGGCCGGTGACGCGGACGCGGCCCGCGTCGGGGACGCGCAGGCCCTCGACGCACTCGACGGTGGTGGTCTTGCCGGCGCCGTTCGGGCCGAGAACGCCGAAGATCTCGCCCTCCTCGACGGCGAAGGAGACGCCGTCGACGACGTTCCGGCCGCCGTAGGACTTGCGCAGTTCGCTGACTTCGATGACGGACATGGCTCAAGAGTCCCGGCGGACGGGGCCCGCGCACATCGGCCGGCGCGCTCGAAGCCGCATCAGCCGATCGGTTGATGCGGCACTACGACCGGACCGGGCCCGGCATGGGTCCCGCGGTCGAACACGCAGGTCGTAGGACCAGCGGCGGAGTCCGGTCCGGTCAAAACTCGGTAGGAGATGTCGGCGCCGGTCCGTAGGCTCGCCCGTGATGCCCACGACACCTGACACCCCCGAGGACCGCACCGACTCCCCCGGTCCGACCGGCCGTTCGGCCGTCCGTGCCCTGCTGCGCCTGTGGCCGTACGTGCGGCCCGTCCGCGTACGGCTGTTCACCGCCGCGTTCATCGCGGTCGTCGCCTCCTGTGTGGGGCTGGTGATCCCGCTCGTCCTGAAGTGGATGGTGGACGGGCCGATCGCCGACCGTGATCCGCGCGGCGTGTGGCTCGGCGCGCTGTACCTGCTGCTGCTCGGGGTGGGCGAGGCGCTGCTGTTCGGGCTGCGGCGGTGGCTGGTGGCGCGGCCGCTGTCGAACGTCGAGGCGGAGATGCGGGCGGACCTGTACCGGCATCTGCAGCGGCTGCCGGTCGCCTTCCACGACCGGTGGGCGTCCGGGCAGTTGCTGTCCCGGGGCACGACGGACCTGATGCTGCTGCGCATGTTCCTCGCCTTCCCGTTGACGTTCCTGCTGGTCAACGGGGTCACGATCCTCGTGGGCGTGGTCATCATGCTGATGCAGGACTGGACGCTGGGGCTGGTGATGCTGGCGCCCGCCGTGCCGCTGATCGCGTTGAGCGCGGTCTTCGAGAAGCGGTACGCGCATGTGGCGCGACTGGCGCAGGACCAGGTCGGGGACCTGACGACGGTGGTCGAGGAGAGCGTGCTCGGCATCCGCGTCATCAAGGGGTTCGGCAGGCACCGCAGTCAGGCGCGGGCGTTCCGCGACCTGTCGCGGACCCTGCGGGGCACGGAGCTGCGCAAGGCCCGGCTGCTGGCGGCCATCTGGGCGGTCATCATGACCCTGCCGGAGGTGGCCATCGGGGCCACGCTGGTGGTGGGCGCGGTGCAGGTCGCCTCGGGCGCTCTCTCGGCGGGGACGCTGGTCGCCTTCCTGTCCACGGCGCTCGCCCTGCGCTGGCCGGTGGAGTCGATCGGCTTCCTGCTGGCGATGAGCCAGGAGGCGGCGACCGCGACCGAGCGGTACTTCGAAGTGATGGACGAGGAACCGGAGTCCGGGGAGCCGGCGGTGCGCGGCGCGCGTACGCCCGTGCCGGGCGGCGGCTCGCGCGGCCCGGCGACGCCGGACCCGGCGCGCGAAGGGCTCCGCTTCGACAACGTCCGCTTCCGTTACCCCGACGCCCCGCCCGGCTCCCAGCCCCTCCTGGACCGTATCGACCTGCACATCCGCCCCGGTGAGTCGATGGCCCTGGTCGGGGCGACCGGAAGCGGCAAGACGACACTGACGGCGCTCGTCCCCCGCCTCCACGAGGTGACCTCGGGGCGGATCACGCTGGACGGCGAGGACATCACCGCGATGTCCCGCGAGGAACTGCGCTCGATGGTCGCGGTGGCCTTCGAGGAGCCGACCCTGTTCTCGGCGAGCGTCGGCGACAACGTCCTGATGGGCACCGACGGCAGCGCGGGGGACGCCGAACTGGACCGCGCGCTGTCCGTCGCCCAGGCCGGCTTCGCGCACGCCCTCCCCCAGGGCACCGCGACCCAGGTGGGCGAGCAGGGCCTCAGCCTCTCCGGGGGCCAGCGGCAGCGCCTCGCACTGGCCCGTGCCGTCGTCGGGCGGCCCCGGTTCCTGATCCTGGACGACCCGCTGTCCGCCCTGGACGTGCACACCGAGGCGGCCGTGGAGGCGGCCCTGCGCCAGGTCCTGTCCGACACCACCGCCCTGATCGTGGCGCACCGCCCCTCCACGGTCCTGCTCGCCGACCGGGTCGCCCTGCTCTCCGACGGCCGGATCACCGCCGTGGGCACCCACCACGAACTGCTCAGCACCAACGCCGAGTACGCCCACCTGATGTCGGGCGGACGCTCGCCGGAAGCACCACAAGAAGCGGGAGAGCCGGGAGAGCCGGGAGAACCGCAGGAACCGCAGGAACCGCAGGAACCGCAGGAACCGCAGGAACCGCAAGAAGAGGACGACGAGCGATGACGGCCCCCACGAAGCCCGTACCGGCCGCCGGGGACGAGCAGGACCCGCCGCGCCCCGAGGACACCGGCGACCCCTTCGACCGCGACGTCCTGCCCACTCCCCCGGGCGCCACCTCCGCCCTGCTGCGCTCCCTGCTCGCGCCCATGAAGGCCCGGGCCGCCGGCACCACGCTCCTGCTACTGCTCCAGCAGGCGGCCGTCCAGGCGGGCCCGTTGCTGGTGGCGTACGCGATCGACACCGCCGTACCGGCGTTCCGCGACCACGACCGCGGTCCGCTGGTCGCGGTGGCGGTCGGCTATCTGCTGTGCGCGCTCGCCTCCGGCGCACTCCAGTGGGCGTTCGTCATCGCCTCGGCCCGGGTCAGCCAGGACGTGCTGCTGGATCTGCGGGGCCGGATCTTCCGCCACGGGCAGGCGCTCAGCGTGGACTTCCACGAGCGCTACACCTCGGGCCGGCTGATCTCCCGCTCCACCACGGACGTGGAGTCGCTGCGCGAACTGCTCGGCGAAGGGCTCGACGAGCTCGTCTCGGTCGTGCTGTCCTTCGTCTGCATCTCGGCGATGCTGCTGTGGCTGGACCTGGGGCTCGGCGCGGTGGCGGTGGCGTCCTTCGTGCCGCTGCACCTGCTGATCCGGGCGTACCGGCGGCGCGCGGGGCGGGTGTTCCAGGAGCGGTCGACCGCGATCGCCGCGGTGATCGTGAAGTTCGTGGAGACGATGAACGGCATCCGGCCGGTGCGCGCGTTCCGCCGCGAGGCCGCCAACGACGCCGGTTTCCGCGTCCTGAACCGGCGCCACGAGCGCACCAACGGCGACGCCCTGCTGGAGATGGCCCGTTATGTCGTCGGCTCCCGGCTGGTGGCCAACACGACGGTCGCGGTGATCGTGCTGTGGGGCGCCTACCGGGTGGCGGACGGCTCGCTGGAGCTGGGGGTGCTGGCGGCGGCGGTGCTGTACCTGCGCCGGCTGTACGACCCGATCGACCGGCTCGGCATGTTCCTCAACTCCTACGAGTCGGCGGCCGCCTCGCTGGAGAAGATCGCGGGTTTGCTGGCGCAGACGCCGTCCGTGCCCGAGCCGCCGGCGCCCCGGCCGCTCCCGGCGCCGAGGTCGGGGCTGCCCGGCCGCGAGGTGGTCTTCGACGGGGTCGGCTTCGGCTACCGCACCGGCGGCGAGGTGCTGCCCCGCTTCGAGCTGGTCGTCCCGGCCGGGCAGACCGTCGCCGTGGTCGGCTCCACCGGCGCGGGCAAGTCCACCCTGGCCAAGCTGCTGGCCCGCTTCTACGACCCCTCCGCCGGGCGCGTGCTGCTCGACGGGGTGGACCTGCGCGAACTCGGCGTGTCCGAACTGCGGCGCGGGGTGGTCATGGTGACGCAGGAGGCCTTCCTGTTCTCCGGCACGGTCGCGGAGAACATCGCGATCGGCCGCCCGGAGGCCACCCGTGAGGAGATCGAGCAGGCGGCGAAGGCGATCGGCGCGCACGACTTCATCAGCGCCCTGCCCGACGGCTACGACACGGACGTACGCAAGCGGGGCGGCCGCATCTCCGCGGGCCAGCGGCAACTGGTCTCCTTTGCGAGGGCGTTGCTCGCCGATCCGGCGGTGCTCATTCTCGACGAGGCGACCAGCTCGCTGGACATCCCGGGTGAACGGGCGGTGCAGACGGCGATGGCCACGGTGCTGCGGGGGCGTACGGCCGTGGTGATCGCCCACCGCCTGTCCACCGTGGAGATCGCCGACCGGGTGCTGGTGATGGAGCACGGCCGGATCGTGGAGGACGGCGCCCCGGCCGAACTCATCGCGGGCACGGGCCGCTTCGCCGACCTGCACCGCGCCTGGCGCGACAGCCTGGCCTGAGCGGAGAGGACCGGGGAAGCGGTGATCGACGCCTACGAGGATCCCGGGACACCCGACTGCCGGGGCGGCCGGCGGTACCTGTGGTGGCTGGTGCTGCGCCGGCCGGGCCGGCCGGCGGCCGGGGCGGTGCCGGCCAGTGTGTGGATGGTGCTGCTTGCGGCGACGCCCTGTCTGATGTCCCGGGCGATCGACGACGGGCTCCAGCCGGGGAACATGGCCGCGCCGGCCGGCTGGACCGGGCTGCTGTGGTCGGGGCGTTCAACGCCTGGCTGAGCGTCATGCGGCACCGCACGACGACCCGGGTGCGGATGGACGCCAACTTCCGCACCGTCAAGGTCGTCGTGGCCCGTCCGGCACGGCGAGGGGCCCGGGAGAGCCTCCCGGGCCCCTCGCCGCCACCTGGACACCGGGCTGGGTGCGGCCGGTCACCGCACCGACGGCTCGCAGGCCCAGCAACTCGCCCTCGCCCGTGCGGTACTGGCCGACCCGCACACCCTGGTCCTGGACGCGGCCACGGCGTTGCTCGGCCCGGCCACGGCGCGCCACACCGAGCGGGCCCTCACCGCCGTGCTCCGGGGCCGCACGGTCATCGCCATCGCCCACCGCCTCCACACCGCGCACGACGCCGACCGGGTCGCCGTCATGGAGGACGGCCGTCCGACCGAACTGGGCACCCACGACGACCTGGTGGCCTCCGGCGGGGCGTACGCAGCCCTGTGGCACACCTGGCACGGGAACGGCGCGACGCCGCCGGGTGAGGGCGGCGGCGCGGTCTCGTAGCGGCCTCCGCGGGTCACCCGCGGCCGCGACAGGCCGCACGAACCCTCGGGTTTCGGTCGACATCGGGCCCTCCCGGCGCGGCGACCTCCGCATCGATCCGGCCGTCCCGATGGCTGAAAACCACCTCGCCCTTGACCCACCCCGGGGCCGGGACCTCGGGCGCCACCGCCGAGGTCCAAGCGGCTTGCCGAGGTCCGTTCATGACGCCGCAACATTTACCGGACAGTCATTTTTCGGCCAACATCACTTCGGGGCACTGACATGTACGCGTCGTTGGTGCCACTCTTCCTCCACCCGCCGCACGAGCACAGCACCCTCACCCCCGATCCGGGCCGGCAGCCCCACGCCGTACCGGATCACCCCCACATAAGGAGCTTGTGTGACTCCCCGCTACGCGCGTCACAAGCGCATCACTCTGGCCGCCGCCACCGCTGTCGCCGCCGGAGCCCTCCTCAGCACCGGTCTGACCACCAGTGCCTCGGCCCAGACCACGGCCGAATCCACCGGCGCGGCCCACCTCGCCGCCGCCCCCACCTTCCTGACCAACGCCGCCCGCACCTCGCTGATCCAGCAGGCGCAGGCCGACGCCTCCGGAACCGCCCAGGAGATAGGCCTCGGCGCCAAGGAGGAGCTGGTCGCCAGGGACGTCGTCCAGGACGCCGACGGCACCGTGCACACCCGCTACGAGCGCACCTACGCCGGGCTGCCCGTCCTCGGCGGCGACCTGGTCGTCCACACCTCCAAGGCCGGCAAGACCCAGGGCGTGACCAGAGCGACCAAGGCGACCATCAAGGTCGCCACGCTCACCCCGAAGGTCGCCACCGCCAAGGCCGAGAAGCAGGCGGTGACCCTGGCGCAGGCCGCCGGCTCGGAGAAGACCACCACCGACCAGGCCCCGCGCAAGGTCGTCTGGGCGGGCGACGGCACGCCGGTCCTCGCCTACGAGACGGTCGTCGGCGGCTTCCAGGAGGACGGCACGCCGAACCAGCTCCACGTCATCACCGACGCGGCCACCGGCGAGAAGCTCTTCGAGTACCAGGGCATCGAGACCGGCACCGGCAAGACCCTGTACGCGGGCACCGTCAGCCTCACCACCACCCTGTCGGGGTCGACGTACCAGCTGTACGACACCACCCGCGGCGGTCACAAGACCAACAACCTGGCGGGGAAGACCTCGGGCACCGGCACCCTGTTCACCAACACCACCGACGTGTGGGGCACCGGCACCGCCTCCAGCTCCACCACCGACCAGACGGCGGCCGCGGACGCCGCCTACGGCGCCCAGACGACGTGGGACTTCTACAAGAACACCTTCGGCCGCAACGGCATCAAGAACAACGGCACGGCCGCCTACTCCCGGGTCCACTACGGCAACAACTACGTCAACGCCTTCTGGGACGACAGCTGCTTCTGCATGACCTACGGCGACGGGGCGGGCAACGTCAAGCCGCTGACCTCGCTGGACGTCGCCGGCCACGAGATGAGCCACGGCGTCACCTCCAACACCGCCCGGCTGAACTACTCGGGCGAGTCCGGCGGCCTGAACGAGGCCACCTCCGACATCTTCGGCACGGGTGTGGAGTTCTACGCCAACAACGCGTCCGACCCCGGTGACTACCTCATCGGCGAGAAGATCAACATCAACGGCAACGGCACCCCGCTGCGCTACATGGACAAGCCCAGCAAGGACGGCGGCTCCGCGGACTACTGGTCCTCCACCGTGGGCAGCAAGGACGTGCACTACTCGTCCGGCGTCGCGAACCACTTCTTCTTCCTCCTCGCGGAGGGCAGCGGCGCGAAGACGATCAACGGCGTCAGCTACAACTCGCCGACGTACAACGGCGCCACGGTCACCGGCATCGGCCGCGCCAAGGCGCTCCAGATCTGGTACAAGGCGCTGACCACGTACATGACGTCGACCACCAACTACAAGGCCGCCCGCACGGCGACCCTGAACGCGGCGTCGGCGCTGTACGGCTCCGGCAGCACCGAGTACAACACGGTCGCGGCGGCCTGGACCGCGGTCAACGTGACCTGATCTCCGGCTCGTTGAACGACGGCGGCCCCCGGGAGGACAGCCCTCCCGGGGGCCGCCCTACGCTTGGGTCGCATGTCGACGGCACATTTCACCTACGAGGAGGTCGGCGCGACCCGCGAGCAGGGTCACTGCCCGCCCGGCTTCCAGCCTCTGCACGTGCGCACCCGCATAGGCGAGGGCGAGGAGGTGTTCCGCCGGGCCTCCGAGGCCGTGATGACGTGGGAGATGCACCGCGCCCTGGGCGTCGGCATCGAGGCGAGCGCCGACCGGGCCGCCCCCGGCGTCGACGTCACCGTCACCCTCGCCGGGGTCGTCAGGGCCCCCTGCCGCGTGGTCTGGACGGAGCAGGAGCCCCGCCGCACCGGGTGGGCCTACGGCACCCTGCCCGGCCATCCGGAGTGCGGCGAGGAGTCGTTCCTGGTGGACCGCACGGGCGACGGCACCGTCTGGCTCACGGTCACCGCGTTCAGCCGCCCGGCCAAGTGGTACGCCCGAGCGGCCGGCCCGGCCGCCCGCGGCCTCCAACACGCCTACGCCCGCCGCTGCGGCACGACCCTGCGCAAACTGTGCGCCGACATCCCGGAGCCATGACCCGCCCCGCCCATCCCACCGCGGCACACACCGCCCCACGCGCCTCGTGGTGCGGCCCAGGCGATCGGCTGCCGGGCCCGCGGGCACCCGAAGGGTCACGGGGAGCCGGGGCCCGGCGGCCCGGTCAGCGCAGGAGCACCCCCGCCTGCTCACCGGCCTCCTCCGGTGGGGTGGTCACCAGGCCCAGTTCCGCGTTGGAGGCGAGGAAGCGGTGGGTGGGGAGGATGCGGACCGTGTAGCCGTAGGGGCCGGTGCGGTCCAGGGACAGAGGGCCCTCGTACACCCAGCGGCCGTCGGAGTCGGGGGCGCCCGCGGGTTTCAGCGGGACGGCGGTGGCGTCGGTGATGCGGTCCTCCTCGTCCACCCGGCCCGAGACGGCCTGCACCTCCACGTCGTCCGGGCCGAGGCTGCCCAGCCCCACACGCACCCGCAGGCCGAGGGTGGCACCGAGTTCGGCGGTGGCCGTACTGGCCGAGGTCTCCACGTGGTCGACGGTCACCTCGTGCCACGCCGAACGCACCCGTGCCTTCCACGCCGCGAGCTCACGCGCCGCGTCCGGGCCGAGAGAACGGTGGGCCTGGGCGGCGGGAGCGTACAGCCGCTCCACGTACTCGCGGACCATGCGGCCCGCCAGCACCTTCGGGCCGAGCAGGGACAGGGTCCGGCGGACCATCTCGATCCACCGCTCGGGCAGCCCGTCCCGGCCGTGCTCGTAGAAGCGGGGCGCGACCCGCTGCTCCAGCAGGTCGTACAGCGCGGCGGCCTCGACGTCGTCGCGGTGGTCCGGGTCGGTGCCCGCCCCGTCCGCGGTCGGGATGGCCCAGCCGAAGTCCGGCTGGAACCACTCGTCCCACCAGCCGTCCAGCACGGACAGGTTCAGACAGCCGTTGAGCGCGGCCTTCATCCCGGAGGTCCCGCACGCCTCCAGCGGCCGCAGCGGGTTGTTCAGCCAGACGTCGCAGCCGTGGTAGAGCTTCTGCGCCATCGCCATGCCGTAGTCCGGCAGGAAGACGATCCGGTGACGCACCCGCGGGTCGTCCGCGAAGCGGACCAGCTCCTGGATGAGCCGTTTGCCGCCGTCGTCCGCAGGGTGCGCCTTGCCCGCGACCACGATCTGCACCGGCCGCTCGGGGTGGAGCAGCAGGTCCATCAGCCGGTCCCGGTCACGCAGCATCAGCGTCAGCCGCTTGTACGACGGGACCCGGCGCGCGAAGCCGATCGTGAGCACCTCCGGGTCGAGGACGCCGTCGATCCAGCCCAGCTCGGCGGTCCCGGCGCCGCGCTGCTGCCAGGCGGCCCGCAGCCGGCCGCGCACCTCCGTCACCAGTTGCTCGCGCAGTTCCCGGCGCAGCTCCCAGACCTCCAGGTCGGAGATGCCGGCGACGGCGTCCCAGCGGTCGGAGCCGCCCACGGTCAGCGCGTCCTCGGTGCGCTGGGCGCCGACCTGCCGGGCGCCGAGCCGGAACACCTCCGGGGCCACCCAGGTCGGAGCGTGCACTCCGTTGGTCACCGAGGTGATCGGCACCTCCTCGGGGTCGAATCCCGGCCACAGTCCGGCGAACATCTCCCGGCTGACCCTCCCGTGCAGCAGCGAGACGCCGTTGGCGCGCTGGGCCAGCCGGAGGCCCATCACCGCCATGTTGAACAGGTTCGGCTCGCCACCGGGGTACGTCTCCATGCCCAGCCGCAGGATCCGCTCGACGTCGATGCGGGGCAGCTCGGCGTCGGGCCCGAAGTGGCGGGCGACCAGCTCCCGGTCGAAGCGGTCGATCCCGGCCGGAACGGGTGTGTGGGTGGTGAAGACGGTCCCCGCGCGTACCGCCTCCAGGCCCGAGTCGAAGTCCAGTCCCCGGTCGCACAGCTCGGCGATGCGCTCCAGGCCGAGGAAGCCCGCGTGGCCCTCGTTGGTGTGGAACACCTCCGGCTCGGGATGGCCCGTGAGCCGGCAGTACGTCCGCACCGCCCGCACCCCTCCTATGCCCAGCAGCATCTCCTGAAGGAGCCGGTGCTCGCTGCCGCCGCCGTAGAGCCGGTCGGTCACCCCGCGCTCGCCGAGGTCGTTCTCCTCGACGTCGGAGTCCAGCATCAGCAGCGGAATCCGGCCGACCTGGGCGACCCAGATCCGGGCGTGCAGGGCCTTGCCGCCGGGCAGCGCCAGCGAGACCCGCGCCGGGGCGCCGTCGGACTCCCTCAGCAGGGTGACGGGCAGCTCGTTGGGGTCCAGCACCGGGTAGTGCTCCTGCTGCCAGCCGTCCCGGGACAGGGTCTGCCGGAAGTAGCCGTGCCGGTACAGCAGCCCCACCCCGATCAGCGGCACACCGAGGTCGCTGGCCGCCTTCAGATGGTCGCCGGCGAGGATGCCGAGGCCGCCGGAGTACTGCGGCAGCGCGGCCGTGATGCCGAACTCGGGTGAGAAGTAGGCGACCGCGGCGGGCAGGCCCTCGGACCGGTCCTGGTACCAGCGGTCACCGGTCACGTAGTCGTGCAGGTCGTCGGCGGCGGCGGTCAGCCGGCGCAGGAAGCGGCGGTCGCCGGCCAGCTCGGTCAGCCGCGCGGCACGCACACTGCCGAGCAGGCGTACGGGGTCGCCGCCCGAGGAGGCCCAGCGCTCGGGGTCGACGGACTGGAAGAGGTCACGGGTCTCGGCGTGCCAGGACCAGCGCAGGTTGCGGGCCAGCTCGCTGAGCGGGCGCAGGGGCTCGGGGAGAACGGGACGGACGGTGAACCGACGGATCGCCTTCACATGCCACCTCGGCGCGTTCGCTGGATGGACGCACTGCGCTGTGCGCCCCGTCACACAAAACCGTACCGGTCCGAGTGCGGGCACCGCTGGGTTCGGACACTGTCCGACATCGACCTGAACAGACCGGTTCGACCCCCGTGGCGTCCGTGTCCGGACTGAACCGGTCTTGTGTGCGGAGATACGCGCGAGTAGTTAACAAAGTGCCGGATTGCTCACCCGAATAGGGTGGGAAGGCTCCTCCGGTACACCGACAGCAGCACCACACGCAGGACCCCGCAGAACCCCGCAGGACCCACCTCCCCACACACATCCGCCCACACCCTCGTTGACGCGGACAGGAGCGGTCATGCCCGCCACGCACCACTCGGCAACACCACGGACAAACAGCAAGGGCAGCACCGGCGACGCCTCCGGCCGGCCCGGCGCCGACGCGCCGCCGGCCCGCCACCAGGACGCCGCCCGGCAGAACCCGCCGGCCCCGCAGCCGTCCCCCACGGGCGGCACCACGGCCGTCGGCCGGATACCCGTCCTCGACGTCCGCCCGGTCGTCCAGCACGGCCGCAGGCCCGCCAAGGCGGTGACCGGAGAATCGTTCGAGATCTCGGCCACCGTCTTCCGTGAGGGTCACGACGCCGTGGCCGCGAACGTCGTCCTGCGCGATCCACGGGGCCGCCCCGGCCCCTGGACGCCGATGCGCGAGCTGGCGCCCGGCACCGACCGCTGGGGCGCCACCGTGACCGCCGGCGAGCCCGGCCACTGGACGTACCAGGTGGAGGCCTGGGCGGATCCGGTCACCACCTGGCGCCAGCACGCGCAGATCAAGATCCCCGCCGGTCTGGACACCGACCTGGTCCTGGAGGAGGGCGCACGCCTGTACGAGCGCGCCGCCTCCGGAGTGCCGCGGGACGACGGTGACCGGGACACCGTCCTGGCCGCCGTGGCGGCGCTGCGGGACGAGAACCGGCCGGCCGCGGCCAGGCTGGCGGCGGCGTTGACGCCGGAGGTGGACGCGGTCCTGGCCCGGCATCCGCTGCGGGACCTGGTCACCGCCTCCGCACCGCTCGCCCTG
>NZ_JBIAXS010000005.1:0-303352 GCF_042896885.1 Streptomyces sp. NPDC001231 | reverse complement strand
ACGTCACCCCGGTCGAAACCAGGGCCCTGACAGCACAAGACCTTGCCCCCGCAGCGTAACCATCCGCTGTCCACGATCATGGGGGAACTTCAGGCACATCAAGAACCAGCGTCTCGCCTCGGCCGGCTACATATGGGCATTCGCAGCCCTCACCGCATCCCCCGGAGCACGAGCCCACTACGACCGCCGCCGCACAGCCGAAGAACGACACGTCGCAGCCCAGCGCAACCTCTTCAACCGCCTACTGGGCTGCCTGCACCACTGCCTCACCCACCGCATCCCCTACGACGAGCAGACCGCCTTCCCCAGCACCGCTTGACTGATCAACCGCATCGGATGTCTGTCTCCGCCCCGCTCCAGCCCGGCCGGCGTCCGTGCCGCGCTCAGAGCAATTCGTCGCCTGATGTCAGAGAAGGGGTACGTCGTGGCTGGGGCGGTCGGCTCCGCGGCTTTACGCAGCCACTTTGGCGCGAGCCTCGAAGATCTTGGCCCCAACGTCGTGCTTTACCGGGCAGGTCCACAGACTGCCCGACGCGCCGGAAGCTTACGGGGCCAAGATCACTCGCCCCAAAGCAGCTCCAGCCCAAAGCCGCTCCACCGACCTAATATCACCGTCCAGGTGTCAGTCATCCAATTCTAGCTCGGCTGTGATTTGCGATGGCTGCACTGCTCGGTAAACGGCGAGCGGAATTACGGAGATCGCTGGCCACGTGGGAGCTTCACTCAAACCAATTCCCTCCATCGCTCTACTCGTTTCCTGAATCATCCTCTCAAGGACCTGGCGATTGATCTCACTGTCCCCCATGACGGTTTGAAGAGTAGACATCACCCGCTCAAAGCGGGCAGTCGGGGGCGTGCTGTCTCGCTCAGGAATTCTACTGATGGTCGCAAGAGTGGTCCACTCTTGCGGATCTGCACCTAGACGAGAGAAAAGCACCGTCTTCTCGCCAGCCAGGTAGTTACCAGGGTCAGAAATGACTCCCGAAAATTGATATTCCCACTCGTCCTGACCGCATGGGTACACACGAAGCGTGAGATGCTCACCATACATTGCGTGAACAATCTTTTCCACGTCGCGAGAAAAATTTACATCATCACTGAATGAGTCGAAGGCAGTAGCAGATGCAGCAAATGAAGCGGGATAAATGATGCTTGTTGGGCCCTTGACTCGGATTAGCGATCCGGGACGGAGTGCACGATGAAGACGACCGCGATTCCAGTTCTTCGGCCTTTTGGAGACTTCACTGACATCGAGAAGCATCTGAACGTACTCGGCATCATCTTCGAGCATCGCAACATGTAGATCCGCGAGAGAGCGAACTTCCTGGTCGCTCGCCCGCTCTTCATGTCGTGGACCATCCATACCCGCGAGGGAATCAGTCCATCGCCGGGTGTGATCCGACCTCCTCGTCTCGGGCAGGCCCGACGAGAGCTGGGCTAGGAGAGTCCTGACCCGCAAAGTATCGACATAGAGATAGTCACGCACCCTTACTCTGGCGTTGTTTCCCTGGTCGTGCATCCAGCCTCCCAAAAGCGTCGAACCTACCTGAGTAGACATGTGATCAAGCAGTGTCAAGCTTTGGCCAGAGCTTACCGTCCAGTAGCCCGCCCAGGGAGGTTTTCCTGGAAGGTCCCGGCCAGTTGGCGTAGGCTCGCCGCGTGTCTCTCACACCGGACGAGCTGAGCATCCTGGAATACATTTACGACCAGTCTGACGGCGACCTCGACAAACCGGTTGACGTGTGGTCGCAGTTTGACCGTCGTGACCTCAGGCCGGCAGTACGTAGGCTTCAGGCGGCCGGTCTAATTCAATTGCATTCATTGGCGGATGATTACACCATCAGCCCATTCGGAATTAGCCGAGTTTCCGAGCTGCGTACGGAAAGAAGCAACGGACCTGCCCGGATGACGACTTTGCGTAAATCTTTGATGCTCTGGCTGTATGACTGCTACATCGAAGGCGAGACGCCCGCGACTAGCGCGGAGTTCCATCAATCAGGAAGGTCTTCTTTTGTCGGACAGCCCTTCAAGGAGCGCGAAGTTGAACTCGCCGTTTCTTATCTTCACTCAGTTGACCTGATCCAGGGACTGCAGGTCGATCAGGCGAATCATCTACTCAATCCCTCGCTCACAGCAACAGGGGTTGAATGCGCAGAAAGCGAGAAGTCGGTGTCTGAGTTCCTTAACCCGCCTACATCCAACGGTCCGACATTCAACGTCCGGGTCGATGGATCGCAAAATGTTGTTGTCGGCACTCAGTCCGACTTCACCCAGAACAATAATTCGGGGATTGACCCTGCCGTCCTCGCTCAGCTCACTCACTTCGCGAGCGTTGCTCGTCAGGGGATTCCTTCGTACGGTCTCGAGGAGGAGCAGCAACTCGAAGTGGCCCAAATCACGGACGAGTTGGAGGCCGAGGCGGGCGGTGCCGATCCGGATCGTGGCCGTCTACGCCGTCTGACTGATCGTCTCATGGAGGCAATCGCCCCTGCGGCAGGTACTGCACTGGGAGGAATGGTTGTGGCGATCGGCGAGCAGGCCGCGCAAGCGATCACGAGTTAATCAGCGCGGAACATGCCAGGCGGACGGCCATGAGCCACGGCAACCGACCTGTTCCGAATCGCATGGCACGATTATGACGAACACGACGACTACCAGCAGCCGTTCAGAAGGACGGCGATGACACGAGCACGATGATCTCCTGCATAGGGTGGGATGCTGACTTGATTGAACTTCGCGGTTCGACCGGACGAAGATGAACGTGGGCGTACACATTCAACTGGGGGCCTGATGCCGGGCAAGGGACCCGATGGGCGGGAAAAACCGCTGGCCAAGCTGCGTGACAAGCTCAACGATGGGCTGGCTCATAAACGGCTGACTAAGATGCAGTTGGCTACCAGGTCCGGGCTGGCCCGTACGACAGTCCACGAAGCGTTCCGGGCAGACGGGGCCGTCCCGTCAGTTGCAACCGTCACGGCGCTGGCCCGAGCACTCCGCCTACCAGAAGGGGAGCTACTAGATCTTCAGCACAAAGCTGCCGCGCACCGGGACGGTCTAGGGCATGGAGGCGGCGAGGGCCCCGGCCGGCCGATCGGGCAGTGGGATCCGCATGACCTGGAAGTCCATCCGTCCGGAATTGCCGCGTCCACCAACTCGGTTCGGGCATTGTCCAGCTACGTCCGCCGTGCCCACGACCAGGTGTTAGCTGATGCGGTAGGCGAAGCCATGGATGGTCGCAGCCGAATGTTGGTCCTGGTCGGCTCGTCGTCCACGGGCAAGACCCGGGCGTGTTGGGAGGCCGTCCAACCGCTCGCTGCAGAGGGGTGGCTTCTGTGGCATCCCTACGACCCGACACGGGCCGAAGCCGCGCTCACCGATCTCGAACGCGTCGCGCCGCACACAGTGGTGTGGCTCAACGAAGCCCAGCACTATCTTGGAGACCTCCAAGCAGGCGAACGCATCGCCGCCGCCCTGCATACCCTCCTCACCGATCCCAGCCGCGGACCGGTCCTCATCCTCGGAACCCTCTGGCCCGAGTACGAGGATCAATTCACCGTTATCCCCAGACCCGGCAATCCCGACCCGCACAGCCGCGTCCGGGAGTTGCTCGCCAGCCGCACAGTGACTGTCCCCGACACCTTCGACCAGGACGCGCTCGGAGCGGCCGCAAGGCTTGCCCAGGAAGGTGACCGGCTATTGGCGGATGCCCTTGCCCGCGCTGGCAGCCACGGGCGCATCGCCCAAGACCTCGCTGGAGCTCCCGAACTGCTGCGCCGCTACAAGCACGGCGCCCCGGCCGTCCGGGCTCTGCTGGAAGCTGCGATGGACGCCCGGCGTCTCGGGATGGGCCTCCACCTCCCCCAAGCGTTCCTCACCGACGCCGCCGCCGACTATCTCACCGACGACGACTGGAACCGACTCACCAACGACTGGGCAGAAGCCGCTTATGCGGACCTTGCCCGCCCCGTCCACGGCAAGCAGGTACCGCTGGGCCGTACAAACCCTCGGCCCGCGCGTCGTCCCCCGATCGGCCCGACGCCGACCACTGTTGCGGCCCTGCCAACGGGTCCTATGCTCCGCCTCGCCGACTATCTCGAACAGCACGGGAGAACCGCCCGCCGCCGGCTCTGCCCACCAGCATCCTTCTGGCACGCCGCCTACACACATCTCATTCACCCCGGCGACCTCAACAGCCTCGCTGAAGCCGCCGAGGAGATGGGCCGTGCGCAATGGGCCCACTACCTCCGCCTCCTAGCTGCCGGTGCCGGCCACCCCGGCGCCCTGATCAAAGTCGCCTGGGAACGGGAAAGCGCCGGGGACCAGGAGGGCGCCGCTTCCTTGTTCTGGCAGGCCGCAGGCGCTGGGGACCCCAGAGGCCTGAAATTCTTGGGTCAGAGGCTTGAGATGGCTGGGGACCGAGAGGGTGCCGAGTCTCTTTACCGGCAGGCGGGCGAAGCCGGTGACCCAGATGCGATACGCGGTCTGGCGCGACTGCGAGAACAGGTCGGGGATCTTGACGGTGCCGAGGCCCTTTACCGGCGAGCCGCCGACGCTGGTGACCCCAATTCCCTGGCCGACCTGATGATGATGCGAGAGGACGCCGGGGACCGGGAAGGTGCCGAAGCCATGGCCCGGGAAGCCACCGACGCTGGCGATACTCTGTGCTTCATTGTTCTTACAGAGATGCGAGAGGACGCCGGGGACCTGGAAGGTGCCGAAGCCGTCGCTCGAGAAGCAGCCGATGTTGGTGACATCTCCCCTCTGTTGCATCTGTGGCGAGCGTGGCACGACAGTTACCCGGAGCGCGCCGAGTCCGCCTTCCGGCAGGCCGCAGAGGCCAACGGCGGCCCCACCCCCGCCCATCTTGCACGAATACAGGAGGAGGCCGGGGATCGAGAGGGCGCCGAAGCCATCGCTCTGAAGGCCGCCGATGCCGGTGATTTCTACGTCCTGCGCGACTTGGAGCGAATGCGGGAACAGGCCGGTGACCAGGAGGGCCTCGACGCCCTTTACCGGCATGCCGCCGACGCTGGCCATATCCGCTCCCTGCTGGGCCGTGGGAGATGGCAGTACGGGCTGGACCCGGACGGCTCACCCTCATCTCCGTGGAGCACGGAATAGGGCCACTGATAATAGATGCGGGACCGGTCGAAGGGCAGCAGCAGCAATACAGCAACCACCGTGACCGCTGGTGATCACAGCAGCTATCATGGCCCGCTACCCAGCACCAGAGTTAGTGACCGCCCAGCAGGGAGTTCGGGACGAAGAGGTCGTGCCAGACGCGTGCCAGATCGTACGGCGAACCACGGAGAACACCGGGGAATAAGATGCTGCCCCATAGGGGCAAGTGCTTCTCCGTCGCAGTGCGTGGTGCAAGCCGGTGGGGGTGCAGCGAGGCACACGCGCGCCTGGTCGGTCGGCGCACCCTCCATCGTGGCTGGCTGTCGTCGGCTGAGGTTCGTGCCACAACCGTGCCAGATGCGGCGGTCAGCCACGGTCAACACCGGCGCCCCGCGGTCGAGTAGCCGCTCGCTTCCTCGGCCAGCGAAGTCGCAGCTCAGGCCCGAGATCACCCAGCCTCTCTCCTAAAGCGGTGATGGGCCGCCCGCCCGCCGTACGCCCGTGCAGGCCACCAGTGCGCCGCCGTCCTCGGTGAGGAAGAGCATGAAGACCCATGCTCCATCGGTAGCTGTAACCCGCCCAAGGCGCACCGGCTGGTCATGCCCACCGAGGAGGTGCACCGCTCGTTCCAGTCCCACAGTCTCGACGACCTTCCGCCGCGTGCTCCGAAGTCGGCGCGCATAGGTCCGGGCAAGCCACTCAGCAGGCACAGTCCCATCCCACTCCACGTAGGAAGCAACGCTGAGCACGGCAGCCAGGGCAGCCACAGACGCATCGTCATCACCCGCCAGCAGTCGCACCAACCGATCCCAGTCCATAGTCACCACCGTGTTCTAGCGGCTGGTATCGCCGGGATCTGACAGTGCGGCAGGATGCTGCCGTGCACTGGATACCGACCGTTGACACCAAGCTCAACATCTGGATGATCGCCGCGGTGTTCGGCGCCTACGTCGCCCTCTACAACACGCTGCGCGGATGGTGGCGCGGCACGCTCGGCAAGCGGGCGTTGTTCATCAGGAACTACCGGAAGCTGGCTCCGCACGTCCGGCATGAGTACGTCAAGGAGCTGTTCGGCGAGCCTGCCTGGCAGTACAAGCAGAGCGTCGAGCAGTTCGTCGGCGACCCGGAGCCTGAGGGCACAGGCATCAGCATCGCCGAGCAGGAGATGACCGTCCGCACCTGGCCGCTGGGCAGGATGGCCTACCTAACCACATGGTGCACAGAGGACGACGAGGTCGCGATGTACAGCCTCACGACCCGCAGTAGGATCTTCCGGCCGGCCATCCGAATCGGCACCGAGCATGTCATCCGCCTGGGGAAGTCGCACCTCTCCTCCCTCCCTCACCCCGAGGTCGCCGGTCCTCCCCTCTGGGCCGTCGGTGCCCAGCGGTACTCCTACTCCGAGTCTCACTACTTCGGGAGTCCTGGCGGCTACCGGACCTGGGTAGTGGGAGTCTCCGATGCCGGACACCCCGCCGCTGCCCCCGTCGGTCTAGGCGCCAACTCGGAGGAGTGCGAGGACCCTTCGCAGATCGAGGGTTACCGGGCACTGGCCCGGATCAACTCCGTCCTCATCGCGGGCGGCAGCGCCCTCCGCCTCGAATCTATTCTGCCCTCAGCAGTCGGCCCGGAGATCGGCCGCGTCATCCTCGTCGAGCCCGAATACGGCCTGCGGGCGCGCCTCGATCGGCTGCGCTGGAAGGTCCGGTTCGCCGCAGCACGCCTGCGCGAGCTAAGGAGCAACGCGGAGTGATGGTTGGTTCTTCCGAAGCGCGGGATACAGCGGCGGGCCCGGACAGTGGCCGTACTTCCTTCGCCAGGTGCAGGCCGTCTGCGACTGACCACGTCAGAGACCGCTTCCATCGCGCGTTGAGGGAAGTGCAGTACAGCAGCGAGGTACAGCAACCACCGCGACCACGGACAACCATCAACGGCCCTCGATGGCCGGCTGACCAGCCCGCCAATCCTCAATGACCTCCCAGCCGATAGTTCGGGACGAAGAGGTCGTGGTTTCAGATCCCGCCATCTCTACAAGAAAACGCCAGGTCAGGCTAGCGCCCTCACGTGAGAACGCTGGCCTCATTGCTCAGCGGGCGTAGGGAACACGCCTTCAGCAGCGGATTTCGGTCAGCGCCCCGCATTGCCCGGCACCTGCTGTGCCATGGCCGGTACGGTCGATCAGTTCTGGCGTGCGAAACGGTCCGAAGGGGGAACCGTCCCATGTACGAAGAAGCAGTGATGGCCGTGAGCACAGGAGCTGCCAGCGGCGTCCTCTCCTACCTGCTCCAGGGCCAGGCCGACGCTTTGCGCACCCGGATCTCGGCAATCTTCCGTCGCGGTGGCAACCCTCAGGAGGAGGCCGCTGCCCTACAGGTGCTGAACGAGCACGCGGCAGCCCTGGCCCGGCGTGAAATCACTGGGCGCACTGTCACCGACACCTGGACCGAGCTGCTTGCCGCCTTTCTCGACGCTCACCCCGACGCCCGAGCCGACATCGAGGAACTCAAGACGACGGCGCCGACGAAGACGGTCAACATCGGCTCCCAGCACAACCACGGCTCCGGGGCCTTCATCGGCAACGACCACTACGGCGACATCAACATCAACACCCGAGACGACCGGTGACCACCGACGACCCAGCGCCTCCGGAGCAGCGCACCGTCCAGAACAACTACGGCGACGGCGCCTTTGTCGGCCGTGACCACATCGGCGACATCAACATCCATCACGAGATCGACCCGCAAACCAGGGCCACACTCGCGAAGCTGGGGAAGTCCGCGCCCGCGCTGTCACAGATGCTCGAAGATGCTCTGCGAGACGGTGTTATCTCGCCTGACACAGTCAGTCAGCTCTCCTTGGCCGCCCGGAGCATCAACGAGGACGTCGCCGGTCAGATCTCACGCGCCTCTCACCGGATCAATGAGGACGTCGCTGGCCTTCTCACCCATGCAAGCCACAGCATCAACGAGGATGTCGCCGGCCAGCTGACCCACGCCGCAGACCGTCTGTCCAAAGCCTCCGCGAAGCTCGACTTTGACGCGCTTGACCTGCTCGTCAGACGGTTGGAGGGGGTTCTCGGCCACCACGACGGCAGCGATCTTAACGGGCTCGCCGCCCGGCTGGAGAACAGCCTGGAGGATCTCAGTACGGCGACACACCGAGTCGGCAACCTGAAGGGTGACAGCACCCAGGCGGTCAGGCTCGAGCAGGTGACGAGGTCGCTCACGGACATCGCGGAGCGAGTCGAGGCAAGGGTGACCCCGCCTCCACCGGTGGTTCTCCCCGACTGGGAGGGTCGATTGCGGTGGTTCGGCGCCGGCGTTCTACTCGGCATCTTTATATCTGTCCTGTACGCGGCCTACTCGTAGCCGTCGACATCACCAAGTCCGTTCAGCGTCCCAACACTCCAGATCTGATCGTCCGACGCACTTGCCATCGTCGTTGACGTTCGTCGTCTGAGGGCTCAGACGTTCAAGACCCAGCCTCCAGGGACGACGAGGGCAAGAAGCGTGCCATCCGTGTGCCAGAACCTGTGGGACTCCCGGGAAACAACGGGGAATCGACCGCGTACCGCCATGGGCCGGAGCACAGTTCCACCGCAGGTCAGCACCGTAGTGGCAACCAGAAGACCCAGGCTTTCGAAGCCTATGGTCGTGTGGTGGTCTGGCCGCGCTTGGCTAGCGCAACGATTCCTGTTCAGCAGACTTGGGTATCGCTGAGGGGTGCCCGGCAGGGGAGCCGTGGTGTGCGTGCAGCTTTCGAAGGTGGCGGAAGTGCAGGTGGGGGTCTCGTGGCGCGCCGTAAGTCAGTGATGCAAGTGCTTGCTGAGGCGTACAAAGCGAAACAGCAGGCCAAGGCTGCTGAGTTAAAGCGTGCTCAGCAGAAGGAGCAGGCGGCTGCGAAGGCCGCTGAGGAGCGTCGGCGCCGTCAGAAACGGGAAGCCGCCAAAGCCGAAGCCGAGCGCGCCCGTCTGGTGGCCGCAGGACAGAAGCATCTGGAGCGGGAGCAGGCTGCACAGGCGCGTGAGGTTGCCCGTATCGAGCGTGAGTTGGCCAAGCGCCAGGCCGAACGGCAGCGCGCTGCTGAGCAGCGCGAGCGGGAGCAGGCTCGTGTGGAGAAGGAGCGGCAGAAGCAGGCGCGAGAAATGCACTTGCTGGAGCTGAAGGCTGATGCCGAGAAGCGCACCCGCCAGGCCCAAGAGCGCCTGGCGGAACTACAGGCGGTGCTGACGGACCGGCCCAGGAACCTGAAGAGCTGGCACCCCTATGTCGAGCAAGCACTCGCCAAGCAGGGCCCGCAGGGCGTTGCAGAGGCTGTGGAAGAAGTGCTGCGCGGCTCTTCCGTGCCCAAAGGGTGCCGTGTCGGTGCGGGAGCGGCGTACATACCTGAGGCTCAGCAGCTCCTCATTGAGGTAGAGCTACCTCAGCTTGACGTAGTGCCGGCCGTGGTGGCCTACCGGGTTGTGGCCCAGCGGACTGAGATCGTCGCTCAGCCGCGGAAGGAGGCCGAGACGAAGAAGGTTTACCGCACTCTGGTCGCCCGCCTTGCCCTGCGGGCACTGGACGAGGCCTTCTCCACCACCCCACCTGATCTCGTCACAACGGTGGTGTTCAACGGGCATGTGAGTGCGAAGGATCGCGCAACCGGGCGGCCGGTGCGACCTTGCCTGGTGAGCGTGGTCGCCCAGCGCGAGCAGTTCGACGAACTCGTATTAGACGAGCCCGAACTCGATGCGCAGGAGAGCCTGAAGTACCTCGGCGCTGTCGTCTCCCGCCATCCGCACGATCTGGAGGCGGTGCCCCCAGTCGTTGAGATCGATCTGTCGCGATACCGCATTACGGCGGATGTCGGCGCCGTGGCAGGGCTCGACAGCCGCCCCGACCTCCTGCAGATGGACCCCTACGCCTTTGAGCGGCTTGTACGCGAACTGTTCGAAGCCATGGGCTTCGAGACGTGGCGAACTCAGGGCTCGCGAGATGACGGTGTGGACGCCGTCGCGGTCCAGCGGGACCCGGTCGGGACCACTGTCTTCGCCATCCAGGCGAAAAGGTCTAAAAACGCAGTGCCCGTTGAGACGGTTCGGGCATTGGCGGGGGTGATGCACGACAAGGCTGCTAGTCGCGGAGTCCTGGTAACGACCTCTTGGTTTGGCAAGGCAAGCGCTGACTTCGCTCACCGAAACGGCAGGATGCAGCTCATCAACGGGCGCAATCTCAAGGCGCTGCTCAAGGAACACCTGAACATGGACGTCCTGATCGGCCTTCCCAAGACACCTCCAGGTTGGCAGCCCTCTGACATCCAATGAGCCGCCGTCCGGGAGCAGCGAAGGCCAAGCCGCAGCACTGCACCACAACCGCACCAGATCAAGCGGGGAACAGCGGGGAATCACGGTGAAAGCGGCCAGCTCGATCGAGCCACGATCCAACCGTTCGCCCAGGTCAGCGCCCAGACCGGCCCCACGAGATCGCAGCTTCCCAAGCTGAGAGCGCGAGTTCGATTCTCGTCACCCGCTCCATGAGAAAGGCCCAGGTCAGAGACCGGGGCCTTTTTGCTTTCCTCGGCGATCACTCGCCGCGTGCCAGATTCGTGCCAGAAGGCTTCTCGGTCGCCTTCTTCTTCGCCACCTCAGCCCGAGCCTTCCGGACGGTGCCATCGAGGCCGGCGGCGACCTCCTCCTGCCGCTCCTCGTCGGAGTGCTGGTAGATCAGCCCAGCCTTCTCGGAGGACTGCCCGGCGCGCACCATCGTGTCCTTGAGGGTGGCACCGGACCGCGTGGACAGCGTGTGCCCCGTGTGGCGGAGATCGTAGAACCGGAAGCCCTCGGGCATGCCGACGATCTCACGCGCCCGTCGCCACTTCCGCCCGAAGGTGCTGCGCCGGAACGAAGGTCCCTTCTCGCCGACGAAGATCAGCCCATCCGGTCCCGGCTCGGCGTAGCTCTCCAGGTGCCACCGGAGCTCCCGGCGAAGGAACGCGGGAAGAATCACAGTCCGAGTTCCGGCTTCGGACTTGGTGGCGCCCTGGACGCGCCGCCCGTTCATGCGCTCCGGCTCGGCGAGGCGGACCCGGGTGCGCAGGTTGTCGACGTCGACGTCCCCGCGTCGGAGGCCGGCCAACTCTTCTGGTCGCATCGGCCCGTAAGCGCCGAGGTGCACCATCAGCCGCCACCGCATCCCCACCGCGTTGGCGAGAGCTGAGGGTGACGGTGGCGTCCGCCTTCACCGACTGCGAGTCCACGACCCCCGCGCTCGGCTCCGGGCTGAGGCCCTCCGTCCGGCGGACGGCCTCGCGCAGCCGTTCAATGGCCCCACATCGGGCACTAATGGACAGGTCCACAAGCCTGCCCGATCCGCGGGCCAGCGTAAGGGGCCATGATCACTCGCGACAAAGCAGCGCCCGGCCAAAGTCGCTCCGCCGACCGCGTGGGCGAAGTCCGCGCAGTCCTGCCTGTCTGCCACAGAGTCAGTGGCCGGCCTGCGTCTCACCACCTACGGCTCGTGTCCTCCTGTGGAGGGTGATCGCACGGTGGGCACACACAACCGCCAGGAGCGCAAACCAGGTTCCCCCCAGGCATGGCCCGAGAAGGGCCCACCAGTCCACTACCGGCTCCGTAAGAACCCCCACGACCCTCCAGACGTCGTAGGTCACGATGCCAGTCAGCACCACAGCCAGGAGAGCCGTGGTCCACCAGCGCTCAGGCCAACCCTTGCTCACGTTTCCCCCGCCAGAATCGCCACCGCCGACATCGCCCAGTGTGCCGTGCCCCCCGCGTGCCCGTTCAGGCAGGAGGCTGTGGGGACCCACGGTGAATCACGAGTCCAGCCGCATTCTCTCCCAGCTCAAGCACTTGGCAGCTCAGCAGGGACCCGCGTACGCGATCTTCCAAACTGGTGCTCCAGGATCCGAGCGCGGCGGCGCTTGACTGGGTCATTGAAACTCCCGGCCAAAGTCGCTACGCCGACCGCGTGGCTCGCCGACAGGCCCCTCGTGGAGCCGCTAGCCAGTTCGCTGTGCAGGTGACCCCAGCACCCCCTGGGCTTCCTGGAGTCTACGGTGGCGGCCATGGACCTCCTGATAACCCTGGCGGTGTTCAGTCCAGCCATCGCCTTGGGGCTGGCCATCGTGACCGACTACAGAGGATTGAGAATCTTCTTCCAGGGCGGAAGTACCGAGCAGAAGTACCGGATCCCAGCCCTCTTGACCGGCTGGCTCTTCGTCGTCCTTCCCTTGTATGCCATTGTGGGCGCAAGCATCATGCTGTTCCGGTGAACCTGCATGCGGGGCGTACTTGTCAAGTCCGCGTCCTACAGCTGACATCCGCAGCTGTCACCAACAGGTGCGAACAGCGGCGGTCAGTGCCGACCTTCGACGAAGGATCAAGGGAGGCACAAGGCGAGTTGACCCACGTCGACGCCGCCCTGTGATCGACCTGATAAGGATGAGGCCAGACCTCGAACTCTGCCAGTGCGCGCGCCGTCTGTCAGCCGATGGACGGCCGCTTCGACCGCTCCCGCCGCACCATCCAGCCTCTTTCGCTCAGCGGATGTCGAAGGTCGCGATAACGCGGGCCGGGGCGCGGAAGGTGTCGTAGCCGAAGGGGGAACGTTCGACCAGGATATCGACGTCCAGGCCGGGGCCCGTGCGGTAGTAGGACCAGGCAGGTCCTTTGAGAGCCGGCCCGCAGAGCCCCTCGGGGAGCTCATTGGTGACGGGGGCGGTACAGCAGTGGAGTACAGCAACCACAGCAATCGTCCCCGCGGCACCGCCCTTCGGCAGCTTCAGGGTCTTCTCCTTGGCTCCGCCTTCGCCGTCGGGGGTGGACGTGACGGTCAGCTCGGTGTTCGCGGTCGCACAGGTGACCGCCGACTCTGGCGAAACGGGCACACATGAACACCTCGACGCGCTTCGACTTCGACATCGGCTTCGGCATCGGCTTGGACAGCCGGGAGTTGAGCCCTCACCTGGACGGATGACCCATCGCACGCAGGCCCTACTCTGATCCCCGTGAGGCAGGCAGGCGCTGGGAAGGATGATCGGCGATGACGCCCCTGAGCACCGGGGACCCGGAGTCCATAGGCGGGTACACCCTTCTCGGTCGGCTCGGGGCGGGCGGCATGGGAGTCGTCTATCTGGGAGTCTCCGCCTCGGGACGGCAGGTCGCGGTCAAGCTCGTGCACGGGCCGTATGCCCAGGAGGAGGAGTTCCGGACGCGCTTCCGGCAGGAGATCGCGGCAGCGCGCAGAGTGAGCGGTGCCTTCACCGCGCCTGTCGTGGATGCCGACCCGGACGCCGACCGGCCGTGGATGGCGACGCTCTACGTGCCGGGGCTCAACCTTGCCGAAGTCGTGGAGAAGGACGGCCCGCTGAGCCAACGGGAACTGCGCGCGCTGGGGCTGGGGCTCACCGAGGCACTGCGCGACATCCACCGGGTGGGCCTGGTGCACCGGGACCTCAAACCGGGCAACGTCCTGATGACCGAGGACGGGCCGCGCGTCATCGACTTCGGCATATCGCGCGCTTCCGACAACCAGAACCTCACCACGACCGGGCGGATGATCGGCACTCCGCCCTTCATGTCGCCGGAGCAAGTGGCCTCTCCCCGAGACGTCACCCCGGCCTCGGACGTGTTCTCGCTGGGGTCACTGCTGGTGTTCGCGGCCGTCGGCACGGGACCGTTCGACGCCGACAGCCCGTACATAACCGGCTATCAGGTGGTGTACGGGACCCCGGACCTCGACAGGGTGCCCGAAGCGCTCCTGGACATCGTCGAGCGCTGCCTGGACAAGGACCCGGCCACACGGCCGGAACTGACGGACGTACACCGCATGCTCCAGGCGCTGCCGGAATCCGACGCCACCGGGTCCCCTGAGACGGGGCGGTCCACGCAACCCCGGCGTCGCCCCACTTCTCGGAACGCGGCCACCACCTCCGCGGGTGCCGCGACCGGCACCGGCACCGGCAAGCGCCGACGAGCACGGGTGCTGCTCACCGGCCTCGGCGCGGCGCTGGCCGTCACGGGGCTGTGGATCGGGGTGGGTGTCTTCGTGTCCGCTCCGGACACCACCACCGCCTCCGCCGCCACGGCCACGTCCCGTGCCGCGTCACTGCCCGACGGCTGGCGGCCGTGGCAGACGAAGCTGCGGTACGACGTGAAGGGTGTCCCTCTCGACTACGACAGCCCCGGATGCGTGGCGGAGGGAAGCGCCCTGTTCTGTGGCGGTACGGGATTCACGGCCGCCAGAATCGACGCGGCCTCCGGCCGCACCCTGTGGCGGACCGGCACCCGCCCTCAGGGGGCGCAGCCGATCGGCGTTCGCGACGGGCTGGTCTACATGTACGAGGAACCGGACGACGAGACCAGGCGGGTGGTGGCCCTCGACGCCGGTACCGGGCACCGGCGGTGGCAACGCGACATCAACCGGGCCGAAAAGGCGGTCCTGTACGACGGCGGACTGCTGACCCTGTCTCCCGACTCCTCGTGGTTCGTGGCCTACGGACCTTCCGGCAAGGAACTGTGGCGGGCGCCTTCGCTGGACGAGTACTGCACTCCGTCGGTGCTGGGAGGCGTCCCCTACGCCCTCTGCTCGGAGGGCACCGAGTCCGGCCAGGCTCCGGTCGAGCTGATGAGGCTCGGCCCCGGCAGCCTGACCGAAACCGCCACACTGCCCAAGAAGGCGGAAGCGCTCGGCGCCGTCGGCGGGCAACCACTGTTCCTCGCCCCCCAGACCGCGAAGGACGTGTACGAAGCCGGGTACGAACGGCCGTACAACGCGCTGCTGCGGGTGGCCTCGGAAACCGGGCAGGTCAGACGGATACCGCTGGCACACCCGCTGACCGGCGCGGCCACCCTTGCGGACGGCGTCGTCTACTTCGTCCGGTCCGACGGGTCGGTCACCGCGGTGTCGGCGGACAGCGGCAAACAACTCTGGCAGAAGGTCACGGACGTGGAGAGTCTGTCCGTGCCCGCGGTGTCAGCGACGTACAAGCGGGTCTATTTCTCCAACCGCTTCGGCCGTCTGCTGGCACTGGACAGTCGCACCGGAGCTGAGGTTTGGCGCACCTCCGCACTGGACGACCCCGGGGACAAAGCGCAGGGTTACCCGCCGCGAGTGCTGCTCGTCAAGGACGCGATCGTGGCGATGGCCGGCGACACGGCCTTCTCCCGGAGCCCGGACGGGCCCACCTGACCGGCCGAGGCGATCGCCGCGCACCGTGCGGATCAGGCGTGAGCAGGACGGACCAGAGCACGACGGCTCGCTGCGGAGAACGTCGGCTTCAGGGGCGCTCGTGCGGTGCCTCGCCCGGTAGCCGCTGCAGGGCGAACCAGAGTTCCATCCGGGCTCCGGGGCCCTGGAGGTCGACGTCGAGGAGGTCGGCCACCCGCGCCAGGCGGTGGCGGAGTGTTGCGGTGGACCCCCAGGAGCGCCGCGGTGCGGTCCCAGTCTGCCGTGGAGGGTGAGCCAGGCCCGCAGGGTGTCGAGGAGGACCGGAGCGCCTGGCGGCCCGGCCCTGTCCAGGCGGGCGAAGCGGGTGCGGGCGAGTTCGCGGGCGTCGGCCGGGGTGACGAGCGCGTGGCAGGTGAGGGGATCGGTGGTGTGGACGACGGCCCGTGTCCCGGCGGCGGGCACGTTGCAGGGCGCGTTCGGCCCGGGTGTCGGGGTGCGGCAGCTCGCGGGCGGACAGGGGTGCGCTGCAGCCGAGGCCCCAGCCGAGCTCGGCCGCCCGGGCGGGCACCGGTGGCCGGGCCTCGGCTGCCCGGTCCGGCGGCGCGGCAACCTGCCGGGCGCGCTGAAGGGTTCTCGGCCGCCTCGAACTTCCCCCTCGGAGTGATCTCCGAGGGGGAAGCTTCGTGCCCCGGCGTTCAGTACTGCTCGGTCTCCGCGAAACCCGTGCCGTCGTTGTCGTCCGCGTCGAAGGCAGCGGCGGTCGGGTCGAATCCGGGCGGACTGTCCTTCAGGGCCAGGCCCATGCCGGCCAGCTTCGCCTTGACCTCGTCGATGGACTTCGCACCGAAGTTGCGGATGTCCAGCAGGTCGGCCTCGGAGCGGGCCAGGAGCTCACCCACCGAGTGGACGCCCTCACGCTTGAGGCAGTTGTAGGAGCGGACCGTGAGCTCCAGCTCCTCGATCGGCAGCGCCATGTCGGCGGCCAGGGCGGCGTCCGTCGGGGACGGGCCCATGTCGATGCCCTCGGCGTCGATGTTGAGCTCGCGGGCCAGACCGAACAGCTCCACCAGGGTCTTGCCGGCCGACGCCAAGGCGTCACGCGGACGCATGGCCTGCTTGGTCTCGACGTCGACGATCAGCTTGTCGAAGTCGGTGCGCTGCTCGACACGCGTGGCCTCGACCTTGTACGTGACCTTCAGCACCGGCGAGTAGATCGAGTCGACCGGGATACGGCCGATCTCCTGACCCACCTGCTTGTTCTGCACGGCGGAGACATAGCCGCGACCGCGCTCGACGGTCAGCTCCATCTCCAGCTTGCCCTTGCCGTTGAGCGTGGCGAGGACCAGGTCGGGGTTGTGCACCTCGACACCGGCCGGCGGCGCGATGTCGGCGGCGGTGACCAGACCCGGGCCCTGCTTGCGCAGGTACATCACGACCGGCTCGTCGTGCTCCGAGGAGACGACCAGCTGCTTGATGTTGAGGATCAGGTCGGTGACGTCCTCCTTGACGCCCGGCACGGTGGTGAACTCGTGCAGGACGCCGTCGATGCGGATGCTGGTGACAGCAGAGCCGGGGATCGACGACAGGAGGGTGCGGCGAAGGGAGTTGCCGAGGGTGTAGCCGAAGCCCGGCTCCAGCGGCTCGATCACGAACCGGGAGCGGAACTCGTCGACGACCTCTTCGGTCAGTGACGGACGCTGAGCGATCAGCACGAGGTATTGCCTCCAGTGTGTGGCGCCCGCTATGTGACGCCGTAGACACCACGAAGGGTACGGGCGGTTCGCCCTCAGAGGGAGGCCGAACCGCCCGGCCCCACCCGTCTGCCGACCGGTCGGCAGGCTCGGCTCCTGCTGGAGTGCGCCCCACGATCAGTTGCTCCTGCCCCTGAGATTCAGCCACCAGCGCGGTTCGTAGGCGCATACTGGGGGCAATGACAAAGCCTGCTGCACCGAAGCGTCATTTGCCTACCAGCCCCTTCAAGCCCCCGGACACGCCCGCTCCCAAGCACTTCGCCGTGGGCGACCAGGTCACGCACGACATGTACGGCCTCGGCCGGGTGATCGGCATCGAGGACGGAATCGCGGCGCTCGTGGATTTCGGCTCGGCGCAGATGCGGATCTTGAGCCCGTACGCCAAGATGACCAAGCTGTAGAACCGCTGTGCCCGGTCACGGCACGCCAGGCCCCTTCAGGGACCTGCAACGAAAGCGAGACCTCTCATCGATCCGACGTCGCTGTTCTCCGCCCTGGAAGGGCAACCCCGCCGTGCGACTCCAGCATCGCCGCCCCCGACGACGAACCCCTTCCAAGCCCCGGATTTCGGGGAAGACGAGACCTTCCAGCTCGAGGAGGTACAAGAGCCTGGCTGGGGCATGCGTGCCGCGTAGCCCAAGGCGGCTTGGCTCCCACGAGTGCGGTGGTGTGATCGGGGCTTCGAGTGCATCGCCGCTGTCACCGACCGGGCAGTCCAGTGGTACGGCCCGGAAGCCGGCGCGCGGGCTCGGTTCCGAGTGCAGAGGCCCTGTGGAGTACTCCACAGGGCCTCTGTCGTCCACCGGTCAGACGTTGTCTGCGGCCTTGCGGCGGCGTACGGCGAGAACCGCTCCGGCGCCGAGTACGACGGTGACGGCGCTCGCGAGAGCGAGCGGCGCCATCGCGGAGGACGTACCGGTCGCGGCGAGGTTGCCGTCGGCGTCGGTTTCGGTGGCCGTCACCTGCACCGTCTGCTTGGACGCGCCGCCCTGCGCCGAGGTGCCCGTATCCGTGGTGGGCTTCGCAGCGTCCGGCCGCTTGTCATCGTTCTCGCCGGGTCGGCCGGGCTCGGCTTCGTCGGCCGGGCCGGTCTTGCTGCCCGCGGGCAGCAGCTCGAAGTCGTAGCGCTTCATCGGGCCCAGGACGCAGGGGTTGTACGCGTCGGAGGCGTCACCGGCCAGCAGAGCGAAGGCGTCGGCGGCCTGGGCCGCGGAGTCGACCCTCATCCGCAGCTTCACGTCGCTCTGCTCGCCCGGCTTCATGGTGTCGATGTGCGCGATGTGCTCGGGCTCGTCGCCGTTGAGGGCCCGCCAGCCCGCGCCGTTGGACCATTCCACCTCCAAGTGACTCTTCTCACCGCGGTGTTCGCCGGCCACATGGAAGAACACCAGGGGGTCCACTGTCAGCGTGCGCTCGGTTCCGTTGGTCACGCGCAGGGTGAAATCGACGCTGGTCCCGGCAACGACCTTGGACGGCAGCCCCACCGCGAGCGAGGTCAGCCCGTCCTCACGGACGCACTCCTTGGCGGTGGCGAGTGCTGCTTCGGCGGCTTCCTTGGCCTCGAGGGCCTTCTTGGGAGCGTCCTGGACCAGGCTGTACTCCCGGACGGCCGCCACCCTGGCGTCGTCCAGCGCGGTGCGGGCCTCCTTGGCCGCGGCGTCGGCCTCCTGCTTGGCCTCGACCGCCGTCGCCAGTTCGCTCTTGGCGGCTTCGAGGGCTTGCTGCGCCTCGGCCTTCTCGGTGTCGCCCGGGGCCGCTTCCAGCTTGGCCTCAGCGTCCGCGACGGCCTTCTCAGCCGCCTCCTTGGCGCCGGCCACCTCCTTGGCCGCCTTGTCCGCGGCGATCGTGGCCGCCTTGAGCGGGTGCGTGTCGGAGTCCAGGGAGTCCAGGGCGGCCTTGAGCTTCTTCTGCCCTTCCTCCTTGGCGATGACGGCTTCCTCGTAGGCCTTCTGCGCGTCTGCGGCGGCCTTTACCAGTTCCGCGTACGTCGGCCGGCTCTGCGTCTGTGCCGCGGATGTCCCGGCGGCGAGTGCCGGAGTGGCGGCGAAGAGCACGACGTGCGTGGATGCCGCGACGGCGACGGCCACGGCGAGGGAGCGGCAAAATTTCACGGACGGCCTTTCTTGGTCTGGGACAAAGGGGAAACGGCCACCGGAAAGCGCACGCAGGGCGGCCTGAATACCGGCGAGTGTATAGGCCAAGTAAAGAGTGAGTGGTGTTTTTTTCGCACCACGCTTCCCCATGAGGGAAATCACCACGGATGAAAGGGGCGAACGAGGATGGTTACCCAGGACGCCCGCATTTCTCTGTGACTTAGATCACTGCCATGCAGGCGGTGCCCGAGGCGTCCGGCGCCGCGTCCGGGCTGTCGGACCGGCACGCTTCGCCTCCGGCAAGAGTAAGCGAGCGCTGACGGGCCATGGCAGCCACCCACGTCGACGGTCGGATCCGTACGGAGTACGGATTTCGCATTCCCAATCGTGGGGCTTTCTCGCCGATACCGCCCATGAGGCGGAGAACAAGTGTGCCACGGCCCACGGGAATGGATTTCTCCCAGGAATTCGAACGGCTGTCGCTCGGATGGCTCAGGCGTGCGGTCGCTATCGCGGCCCCCTTCGGCCCGCGGGGGATCTCGGGCTTGTCGAGGTGTCCGTACACGGTCGGCCGGGGCACGCGGAACGGGTCGGCGATCTGCTGGACGGTCCTCTCACGGACGTAGGAGGGCCGCTGGGCGAGCGCGGCCTGGTCTTGCTCGTAGGGCGGTGTTGAGCGCTACCGCACTGCGGCTTTCTTACAATCAGCCCATGACGAGCTCTCCGGAGTACTGGACCGTGCGCCACTTCTCTCAGGCCAACCCCGCTGGTCCGGGGTGTGACAGCGTCCCGGCGCTTCTGCGAGGGCTGGCCGATTCCATCGAGGCGTTGGGCCCTGTCGAGATTCAGGACGTCGTCATCGAATCGGAGATGACCGAGCACGGCCCTTGGCGCTCGGGGACCGTCTACTTCCACCTGCCCGAGGACAGCTAGGGACGGTACCTCGCCATCACGAGTGGAGCCGGATACGAGGGCCGTGACCGTGCCGAGGGGGAGGCCCGGGGGCGCTGACTTCCATCCGGCCGTCACATCCCGCTGGGCCACACCTGACTTCTCGCGTGCCTCGGCGAGATGCGATGTGAACCTGCTTCCACCTCGGCGGGCACCGCGGGCCCTTCGGGGCGGCGGGCGGCGGGCGGCGGGCGGCGGGCGGCGGGCGGCGGGCGGCGGTACTCAACGGTGTCTCATGAGCGCTGTTCCGGGAGAGCGGTCGCCATTTCATGGGCCCTGTGGCCGTGCTCGTAGAGCAAGGGGACGAGGTGGAGTTTCGCTGACAGTTCCTCCTCGGTCAGGACGCCCTGGTCACGGAGGAGCTTCAGGTTTTCGATGAGGACCCCTTCTTCCTCGTCGGGACGCCAGTCGTCTTCTTCCGGCATGATTCCGAAGTTCGAGGCGGCCGCCGCAAGGAAAGGGGCGACAGCACGGAAGAGCGTCACCATGGCAATGAGCAACGTGAAACAGAGAACGGTCCAGCCGACCCAGCGGTCGAATTCCTGGAAGAGGATGATCACGAAGAGCACGACCGTGCCGAGTGAGCAGCCGGCGATCTTCCAGGCGTCCAGCTTCGGGGGGCCGACGCGGCGGTGGGCGATGTAGTTCGCGCTCATCACGAAGTCGTCGACGATGAAGAGGAAGGCCCAGTTCAGGATGGCGATGAGAGTGGAGGTGCGGGACGTGATCACGAGCACCCACAGGCCGACCAGGATGACCATGAAAAGTACACCCTGGGCAGCGGCTCGCTCCAGCGTCCAGATTCCTCTTCTTGCCTCTTGCGTCATGGTGCGCAGGTCTTTTTCGGGATCCGCGCCCATGGAGTATTCGGGTGCCTTTTCGTGGGCGACCCGCCAGAAGATCACGCAGAACGAGAATCCGATGATCAGGGATGTCGCTCTCAGCGCCAAATGCCCGTTCGTAATCTCATCCCTCAAATGGGCTGCCGAGAAATCGCTCACTTGAAGGAGCGGATTCAGCAGCGCATACACCATTGCGGAGGCAGCACATGCCAGACCTGCGCAGAATGACAGATGCAATCGGTTCGTCGGCCGAATCGCCCAGTACAGCCCCAGCAATCCAATGGTTGTGCCCGTGAGTACGGCAGGCAGCACGCCGAGTTCGTTCGAGTACAACACTCACCCCCGTGTTCTCGTGATCCGAGAAGCAAAACGTAGCCCAGATCAGGTGCCGGGCGGGCCGGGTGCGAGGGCGCCGGCAGGCGTAGCCCTTCTCCAGGGTGATCAGCTCGGGGGCGCGCCCGTGATGAGCGCGCCCCCTGCCTCTTGGGTTCCTGCGGCAGTCGCCACTAGAGCTCGACGATCACAACGGATCCGTCGTCGAATCGGTGACCGAAGCCGTGACCGAAGCCGTGGTCGGAGAAGCCGCGGAGAGGCGCCGTGCGCCTTGTACTCGCACGATGAATGCACTCTTCCTTCTGCCTCGTCGGCACATGTGACCGTGGCCTGCGCGGTCTTGGCCGTGCGAGAGGGGCGACCGCCGTCGCCGGCGGCGGCACGGTCTTGGGCGGCGTCCCGTGCGTTCGGGGAGCGCGTCTCGCATCCGGATCCCCGCCGCACGGGAGCCAGTACGCCGCGCTGCGGGCGATGCCGGCCGCGGGTCCCACCCGCCGCAGTGAGGCGCGGGCGGCGGGTCAGGATCCGCGGTGCGTCAAGGCGTTGCGGTCCAGGGTGGCGAGGACGGTGTTGACCGCGACCACGACGGCGAAGACGGTGGCCCACCTGTCCCGGCCGACGGCGTACAGGGCGGCCACCGCGGTGCCGAACACCAGCGCCTTCACGGCCAGAACGCCCAGCACCGGCAGCGCCACCCGGGCCTTCGGGGCGGCGAACAGGCCCCACACGACGGCCGCCGCCGCGGGAGCGGCGACGGCGAGGAGGAGACGCGCGGCCGTGTGGTCCGCGCTCTGCCACCCCCACCAGGCGAGGGCGGCCAGGGCCAGCACCTCCAGGAGGAACGCCAGCCCTTCATTGATCACGTGCAACGAGCCGGGAAGCGTCACCAGGAGTCGTCCTCCGTCACCTTCGTCACCTTCCCCACGCGCGTGGCCGCCAGTTCCAGCAGTTCGTCGACCGACCACTGGTCGTAGACGTGCTCACCGTACTTGGCGGCGAGGACCCGGCCGTCGGGTGCGATGAGGAAGTCGGCGGGCAGACCGAGCCGGCCGCCGTGCGGGCTGGTGGACGGCAGGTGCTCCCGCCCGCGCACGACCTCCCGCAGGCCGCTCAGGACCGCCCGGAGGATCGGCCACCAGGCGCGCGGGTGGAGCAGGGCGCGGGGCGAGCGTTCCACGCCGAACTCCGTGTAGAGCAGCCTGGCCGGGTCGGCGACGACGGCGAACGGCAGATCGGTGGTGTGGGGCAGCAGTTCGTCGGCGGGCGAGTGGAAGACCACGACCTCGCGGACACCGGCGGCCTCGATCTCCCCGTGCCGCCGCACCACCGAGCGCAGGTGCAGGTTGCAGACCGGGCAGCCGGCGAACCGCCGGAACTGGAGGTGGATCAGCCGGCCGGGATCGGGAACGGCGACCTGGTCGCCGGAGACGGCGGTGAGACGCCGGTCCCGGACGGTGGAACCGGGCCTCACTGGGCTGCGGGACATGCGCACGACGGGCTCCCCTCCGTAAGCGTACGACATACGCTTACCAGCGTAGGCGTATCCCGTACGCTGTCAACCGCCATGCCACGCCCACGTTCACTCACACAGGACCAGCCGGCCGCGGCCGCCCTCGCAGTCATCGACCGGGACGGGCTCACCGGACTGTCGATGCGCGCCGTCGCCAAGGAACTCGGCATGAGCACGATGGGGCTCTACCGGTACGTGGACGACCGCGAGGAACTGGAACGACTCGTCGTCGAGCTCGTACTCGCCCGCGTGGACGTCGAGCCGCCGGACCCCGCCATGCCGTGGCGCGAGCGGATCGAGGTCATGGTGCGGCGGCTGCGCGACGCCGTGGCGGACCACCCGGCGATCGTCCCGCTCGCCATCTCCCACCGGCACCACTCCCTCGGAGTGCTGCGCTGGTCGGAGGCCGTGCTCGCCGTCCTCACCGAGGCGGGCGTCACGGGCGAGCGGCGGGTCGTCGCCCTGCGCGGACTGCTCAGTTACGTCATCGGGGCCATCCAGCTCGAACATCTCGGAGCCCTGTCCGGTCCGGGCACCGTGGCCATCACCGAGCTGCCGTCCGCCGAGTTCCCGCACATGGCGGAGACCGCCCGGGACGCCCGGAACGTCGGCGCCGACCAGGAGTTCCTGGGAGGACTCACCCTGCTCCTCGACGGCATCGACGGCCTCGGCGGTCTCGACGCGTGACAGCGGCCTGACGGCGGCCTGAAGGCGCACGGCGCACCGGTGCGGTACGCGCCGTCCGCGCCGACGGCGATCGAGCCGTGCCTGTCCCTGAACACGCCATGCCCCGCCCTGGCCGGACCGGTCGGCAGAGGCCGGGTGTGACGGGATAGGGCCTCCATACGCTGAGGCAGTCGGAATGAGCAGCGAGGGCGTCGGATCCGTAGAGCGAACGAGTAGCAACCGCATGGGATGGACACGGGTATGGGCGACCGACACAGCGACGGTGGGGGCGTGGACCGCCGACGCGCCGGCACGGGCGGCCGCGGGCCCGGCGGCGACGGTGACACCCGCGCCACCGCGCTGGAACCCGTCCTCCGCCGCGCCCTGTGCGCCGAGGCCCTCGACGCGTCGGCCGAGCAGCGGGCCGTGGCCGCCTTCCGGGCCGCCCGGGAGGAGGGCGCCCACCAGCAGGCACGGGCGCGGAGGCGGGACGACTGGCGACCGCGGCGCGTCCCGGGGCGGCGTTCGGTGCGGGCCGCCATCGCCGTGTTCTTCGCCGGCCTGACGCTCAGCGGCGTGGCGATCGCGGCGATCGGCTCACCGAAATCCGACGGGAAGGCAGCGGACGACGGTCGCGCACGGCGGCATCCGTCGCCCACCGCTCCCCAGGCTCCGTCGCCCGACCGGTCGACCGCACCGGCGCCCACCGACGCCGCACCGACCGGGCCCGCCTCCCCCACGCCCGTTCCCTCCGTGACCCGGGACCGGCCGCCGACGGCCAAGGACATCCAGGCCCACTGCCGCGCGTACGCGTCGGTGAAGGGCAGCGGCAAGGCGCTGGAGTCGACGGCCTGGAAGCGGTTCGTCGAGGCCGCCGGAGGCGAGGACAACGTCGACGCCTACTGCGCCGACCAGTTGGCGCAGGCCGAGACCGGCAGCCCGGGCAAGGGGAGCGGCTCGGGCAACGGGAACGACTCCGGGAGCGGGAGCGACCCCGGCAACGCGAGCGACCCGGGCAAGGAGAACGGACAGCCGAACGGCAACTCGGCCGTCGAGAAGAACCAGAAGAACCAGAAGAACGGACAGACCAGTCCGCCGGGCCGCGCTCCCCAGGCCGGTGCGGCGAAGACCGGGCAATCCGGCACGTGAACGCGTGGAATCGCATGGAATCACGTGGGATCACATGGAATGCCGCCTGCGAGTTGTGACGCACTGAGTGACGCGATGAGTGCCTTACTGCACAGATGTGTCGACTTCGTGTCAGTGCACCGGGACCCGTGACATTCGGCGCTCCCGCAGCGCTGAACCCAGTGACCCCCGGGCGGGGTCAGGCCGCCTGCTCTCCGGGGGGAGGTACGCGGGCGGCATCGTGCAGGGGCAGACTCGTTCGCACCCCCCCCGTGGCGGGTCTGCCCCTGCTTCATCACTTGGCCGGTGCTCCATCACTTGGCCGGCCCGCCGGCCGCATGAGCCCGCCGCCGGAGCGTTCCCCGCGGATTTGCCTGGTCGTGGCGCTGCCGCGCGAGCCGGGGCGGATGACGGCGAGCGCCAGGACGCCTCTGGCCGCGACCGCCCGTCCTCAGGAGGCCGTGATCGGCCCGGCGGCAATACGACGGCGCCTGAAGCAACCCGATCTCCAACTGCTACCGTCTACCAATCTGTAGACGTTCATCCCTCGGACGGCCCGGCTTCACGAGGGTTCCACTTCTGCGTCCGCGTGTGTTCACACGCGTTCCCCGGAGCGCTCACGCACGTGGACCCATGGCCCGGAGATCCACCTGATGACGACTTCCTCCCCGCCCGCCACGGGGCTCGACGGCGCGGCCATCGACGGCGGCCTCTACACCGACGTCACCAACTTCGCTCGGGACACGCACTGGCTGAACGAGCCCGCCGCGCTCTTCTCCGACCTCGGCATGGGCCTGTTCGCGCTCTTCCTGCTGCTGGCCTGGTGGCGCGCCCGGCGCGAGGGGAACACGGTGATGGCCGCCGTACTGGCCACGCCGTTCGCCGTGATCCTGGCGTACGTCGTCAACAGCGGGATCAAGAACGTCTTCGAGGAGCCGCGCCCCTGCCGGGCCCTCCCGCACAGCTTCCTCATCGAGGCGTGTCCCCCGGTCGACGACTACGCCTTCCCCAGCAACCACACCACGGTCGCCTTCGCGTTCGCGGTGGCCCTGCTCGTCATCAGCCGGTGGCTGGGGTCCATCGCCCTGCTCATGGCCGTGGCGATGGGGGCCTCGCGTGTCTACGTCGGTGCCCACTACCCCCATGACGTCGGCGTCGGCGCCCTGGTGGGGACCGTCATCACCCTGATCGTCGTGCTGATGGCGCGCCGGTTCGCCCCGCCGCTGGTGGAACGGCTGGGCGCCGGGCCACTGAGTCCGCTGCTCGTCGCCCGGACCGCGAAGCGGGCCCGGCCGACGGCGCGCTCGGGCCGGGCGGCGACGCGGGCCCGGGTCTAGCGCTGTGACCGGAAAGGTTTGCCGGTCACAGCACAACTAGCGCCTCTCGTCGGGTCAGGAGCGGACCGTCCGGCCCCTGGCCCGGTTCGCGTGCAGCTTGTCGAGGTGGGACCGGGCCTGGCTGCCGGGGGTGGCCCCCGCGGGCGGGGGCGAGCATGTCGGCGATGCCGAAGGCGGCGTCCGGCTTGCCACTTCTGCCAGGCCCCTTTTCGAGACCGGGCTCGTGGGGCTGGTACGACTCGTTGTAGACGATCGCCGTCAGCAGCCGTGCGCTGACGCCCGCCCGGTCGGCCCTCCGGCGCACCTGGGGGCGTGGTCGGCCGGGTCGTACGGTCCCGTGGTCGCCGTCGCCGAGGCCCGCGCCGGGCCGGTGGGCGAGGCCGGGGCCGGGACAACCGGCGCGGACCGGGGAGCGGAGCCGGAGGGCGGCCCGCCGGCCGCGCGCACGCCGCTGTGGGAGGCGGCGGCCAGGAGCCCCACCGCCGGGCCAACGCCGGCGCGACCGGGCACCGGTCATGTCCCGCCTTCTCCGCCCCGCTCCCCGGCTCCGCGGGAGCCGGTCATTCCTCGTAGTAGTTGTTGATCACCACGTCCGGCTCGTCGTCGTCGAACGCCTCGTTCAGCAGGGCCCCGCCGACCAGGCCGGCCGCGCCGGCGCCGATGAGCGCGCCGGTGCCGAAGCGGCGACCGCCCTGCTGCTGGTCGCCCTGGGGGGCCGGGTAGCCCTGCTGCGGGTACCCCTGTTGCGGATAGCCCTGCTGCGGATAGCCCTGCTGGGCCTGGGGATATCCGGGGCTCATCGGCTGGGGCGGGGTGTAGAACGGCGGCGCGGTGGTCTGGACGCGCTGCGCGCACTCGGCGCACGCCTGGACCGGCCGGGGCACGCCCCACTGCGGGTACCAGCTGACGCTCGTCGTGCCGGGGCCGTGGCCGGGGTCGAAGAAGCAGGTCATGTCGGGACTCCTCGTGGGGTGCGGTGGTGCGGCGACGATCGGCGGCTGGGGGGACACCAGGGTCGGTGTCGGTGTCACAGGGAGGCTGGGCGGGGGCATGTGTGTGGGGGCGGGCGGGGGCGTGGGCGCCGGGGCCGGCGGGGGCGGGCCGTACGCTCCCGTACCGGGGTCCGGGGCGGACGGGGCCGGGTTCGGGGCCGGGTCCGGGTCCGGGTCCGGGTCCGGGTCGGCCGTCTCCTGCAGGACGTCCACGCCGTAGTCGGTGGCGATGCCCGCGAGGCCCGAGGCGTACCCCTGTCCGACCGCCCGGAACTTCCACTCGGCGCCGTGCCGGTACAGCTCGCCGAAGACCAGCGCCGTCTCACCGGCCAGGCCGCCGGCCGCCAGGTCGTACCGGGCGAGTTCGGCGCCGCCCTCCCGGTCGAGCACGCGGATGTGGGCGTGCTGCACCCGGCCGAAGGACTGCCCGCGGGCGGCTCCCTCGTGGAGCGAGACCGGGAAGACCACCTTCGTGATCTCGGCGGGCACACGGGTCAGGTCGACGTCGATCCGCTGGTCGTCGCCGCCGACGGGGCTGCCGCCGCCGCTGTGGCGGACCGAACCGTCGGGGCTGCTCAGGTTGTTGAAGAAGACGAAGTGCCGTTCGGACAGCACCTTGCCGGACGCGTCGCACAACAGCGCGCTGGCGTCCAGCTCGTATCCGGCATCCGCCTGCCAGCCCAGCCCGACCGTGACCGCCGTCAGGCCGGGAGCCTGCTTGCTCAGCGAAACGTTGCCGCCCTTGGTCAAGGGCACACTCATCGAACTCCTCCGCAGATTTTCCGGTCCCCCGTGTTCATGGGGGTCAACGCGCTTGCCCTCCTCGGCAGTTCCGGGGTTGCGCAATAATGAAAATATGTGGCTGGACGCGGACCGGCCAGGCAACCACGGGTGCCGTACCTCGCGTCCTGACCAGAGCAGGCATCCGGAACCACGCGATCGGGCAACCAACACTCCTGGAGGACAGGCGACGTGAGCATCATCGGCTGGATCATCCTCGGACTGCTAGCCGGGGCCATCGCCAAGATCCTGCTGCCGGGGCGGGACCCGGGCGGACTGATCGGCACGACCCTCATCGGCATCGCGGGCGCGTTCGTGGGCGGGTGGCTCTCCGCCAGGTTCCTCGACCGGCCCGTGGAGAGCAACTTCTTCGACCTCTACACCTGGGGCGCGGCCATCGGCGGCTCGCTCGTGCTGCTCATCGGCTACCGCCTCCTGTTCGGCAACTCGCGGAACTGATCCGGCGGCACCGCCCGGGAGGCGCTCACTCCTCCTCGGCCGGCGACGGGCACCGGTAGGCGTGGGCCCGGCGGCGGTCGCGGCGGATCAGGACGGTCGTACTGGCCGCCACGATCAGCGTGGCGGTGCTGAGCGGGACCAGGAAGGGCGTCATCAAGGCCATCGCCGCGGTGACCGCCGTCATCGTCTCCATCGTCGTCACTCCTCCTTTGCGCGCTCGGCCGCGTGCCGGGCCCGGGAGGCGGTGCTGCCGGTCAGGGCGGCCTCGATGGCGCCCATCCGGTCGGCCAGCAGGGCAAGAGCGGCGGTCGCGCGCGTGAGGGGATCCCCGGCCGGGCCGCCGAGGGCCTGCGCGCGGACGTGGGCGGACTTCAACTCGGCCCAGCGATCCGCCTGTTGCGGGGTCAGGGTGCCGCGCAGTTCGGCCAGTTTCAGCAGGTTGGCCTCGGCTCCCGTGGTGAGGGTCTGTGCCTCGGCGGTGAAGTGGTCGTCGAGGACGGCGGACAGTTCGGCGTCGTTCATGACGGGCCGCAGCCGCTGGGCGATCTTGTTCATGGTGCGGTAGGAGCCCTGGAGCCGGAACGGCGGCTCGGTGCGCGTCGCGTCGGACTGGGCGGCGGAGGCGATGTAGGCGGCGTTGACCGCGAGGACCGTCTCACGCGCGCCGAGCAGATGGCGCAGCACGGACACGATCTGCTCGACCTCGGCGGGCGCGTAGGGGTGCCCGAGCCGGTCGGCGTGGGCTGCGGGGTCATGGGCCGCGAGCCGGAGGAACAGGTCGAGGTCGCGGCGGTCGCGGCCGGCCAGCGGGGCCAGCACGGGGTTCGCGGTGAGCGCGTTCTCCAGGAAGCTGAGGGCGAAGACGTCCTCCTTGCCGGTCAGGACGTCACCGAGGTTCCAGACGTCGGCGCGGTTGGCGAGCATGTCGGGGACGCGGAAGCGCTCGCCCGACTCGGTGTAGGGGTTGCCGGTCATGCAGACGGCGAACCGCTTGCCGCGCAGGTCGTAGGTGCGCGCCTCGCCGTTCCGGACGCCCTCGACACGGCGGGTGGCGTCGCACAGCGGGATGAACTTCTGGAGCAGCTCCGGCGAGGTGTGCTGGATGTCGTCCAGGAGGAGCAGGGTGTTGTTGCCCGCCGCCAGCGCGAAGTTGATCTTCTCGATCTCCTGTCGGGCCGTGGCGTTCGGGGCCTCGGCCGGGTCCAGCGAGGTGACGGCGTGGCCGAGCGCCGGGCCGCTGATCTTGACCAGCATCAGGCCGAGACGGTCGGCGACGTACTCCATCAGCGTGGTCTTGCCGTAGCCGGGCGGCGAGACGAGCAGCAGCAGGCCGCCGGTGTCGGTGCGCCTGGTCTCGCCCGCGGTGCCGAGCTGGCGGGCGAGACTGTCGCCGATGAGCGGCAGGTAGACCTCGTCGATGAGCCGGTTGCGGACGAACGCGGCCATGGAGCGCGGGCGGTGGTCGTCCAGGCGCAGCCGGGCCCGCTCGGTGTCGACCAGGGCGGTGCGGCGGCGCTGGTAGGCGCGGAAGGCGGGTGCCTCCCGCGTCTCGAAGCGTTCGGTGCGGGCCAGGAACTCGTCGATCCGCAGGGTGAGGTTGCGGCCCTCGATGCGCGGGTGGGTGCCGAGCAGGCCCTCGACCGTGGTCACCGGGGAGACCTCGGACTCGTAGCGGGGCAGGTCCGGGCACAGCTCGGCGGCCACCGCCTCGGCCAGGTCACCGGCGGTGGTCTCGGTACCGGTGGAGGTGACGTACGCCGACAGCCACGCCTCGGCCAGCTGGCGGCGCGCGGCGAGGTCGTCGAGCGCCGCCAGGTCCTCGTCGTAGGCGGAACTGCCCACGGTGCGGCGGAACTTGTCGAGCAGGGTGCGGGTGGCGGCGCTGATGACGAACCCGTCGGGCCCGCTCGTCAGCTCCTGGAACAGATACGCCGCGGCGGCTGGCGCCAGGTCGCCCGCGCCCAGGGAGGCCGGTCCGTGGCCGCCCAGGGAGGCCGGTCCGTGGCCGCCCGGGGCGGCCGGCCAGGTCTCGAGGGCCGCCGCGAGTTCCGCCGCGAGTTCGGCGATGGCGGGGGACGGGCCGAAGGCGTCGCGGGCGCGGGCCAGGGAGGCCGCTCGCCGGGTCCAGGCCGTGCGGGCCTCGGCGCTGGTGCCGTGCGCCCAGAACAGCTGGGCGGCGGCTCGCGCGGCGGGTTCGTGGCGCAGGGGCCCGGCCTGCTCGTACAGGGGGAGCAGGGCGGTGAGGATCGCCGTCGCGTCGTGGTCGTGCACGCCGCGCTCGTAGCCCTCGTCGTACGCCTCCTCCGCGGCCCCGCGCACCAGGGCCGGCAGGTCGGCCTGTGCCGGTGCGGCCGCGCCGTGGCGGCGCAGCAGCCGGGCGGCGAGGTGTTCGGCGCGGTAGACCTCGGGCGACTCGGACGGCAGCCGCCGGTCCCAGTACGGGCGTGTGTCCGCGAAGCCCGGGTCGGTGACCGGGGCGCGGTAGTCGGTGCCGGACAGGGCGAAGGCGAGGCCGTCGCCGTGCGGGACCAGGGTGAGGTCGAGCGGCCGGGTGGTGACGGCGAAGCGGTGGGTGCCCAGGCGGAGGGTGCGGCCGCCGTCGGCGTACAGGTCGGTGCGGTCGCGCAGCGCGCGGGCGGCCTCCTGGCGGGCGGACTTCAGCCGGCCGTCCAGCTCCTCCGCCCTTACCGGGTCGCCGAGTTCGCGCAGTTCCCCGGCGGTGCGGCGGGCCTTGGCGACCAGCGGGTCGGAGGCGAAGAAGGTGCTGACGGCGTCGGCGTCGGCGAGCGTGGCCGCGCGCCGGGCGATCGTCTCCAGCACCCGGCCCGCGGACGCGGCGAGTTGTTCGGCGCGGCGGGCGCGGGCGTCCAGGAGGCCCTGCTTGCGGCCGGAGAAGGCCTCGTAGATCTCGGTGCGCTTGTCGGTCAGCTCGCCGAGGAAGTCGTCGAACTCCGCGAAGCGGGACTCCAGGTTCTCCAGCCGCACCAGCATGGACGCGAGTTGCTCGTCGCAGGCCTCGGGATCGTCCGCGGCCGCGAGCGCGCCGGTGACGGCCTGGCCGAGCAGGGCGAACTCGGCCGCGAACTCGGCGCGTCCCTCGTGGTCGCGCAGTTCGCGGCGGCGGGCGTCGAGCAGGGCTCGGGCGCGGTTGACACCGCCCAGCACCTCGGCGATGCGTTCCAGGACGGAGGTGCGCACGGTGGCGTCGCCGATGTCGAGGCCGGCGACGACCTCGGTGACCGTGCGCAGCGAGCCGGCGAGGTCGTCGAGCCGGCCGGCGACCGGTGCCGCCTCGGCGACGCTGCCGATCGACTCGGCGTCGGAGGCGAGGCGTTCGACCTCCTCGTGGTGGTCGGCGAAGGCGTCCTCGCGGGCCAGGAAGGCGACCGCCCGCTGCCCGAACGTGGCGAGGTCGGCCTCCGTCTCGGCGGCCAGCTCGTCGATGCGGGCGGTGTCGGCGTACCGCATCTCCTTCAGGGTCAGCAAGTGGCCCTGGGCCTGCCTCAGTTCGCTCAGGCCGCCGACCCAGGCGGCGGCGCCGCGCGGTGCCTCGCCGCGCAGCCGGCGCACCACCGCGGCGAGCCGGCCGGCGGCCGCGTCGAGCGCGTCGGCGGCCTGCCGGGTCAGCGTCTGTACGGTACGGAACTCCCCCAGCACCTGCTCGGCGGTGGCCCGTACGGCGTCCAGCGGGGTGCGCAGGTCCCCCAGTTCCTCCTCGCCCAGCCAGTGGTGGCTGTCGAGGGCGCGGACGCAGCCGGCGGCCAGCGCCTCGTACACCTCGGCGGTCGGCGTGGTCTCGGCGACGGCGCGGCTGATGGACAGGCAGTCGGAGATGCCCCGCACCAGGTCGGCGTTGCCGACCCGGCCGAGCAGTCCGGTGCCCGTGGCTCCCGCGTGGGTGTCGGAGACGTAGGGGGAGCTCCACAGCTGGAGGGGGTGCACGCGGCCCGGCTCGTCGGGGCCCGCCGAGGGGTCCGTGCGCAGCGCCATCAGCGTGCCGTCGTCGAACAGCGCCCAGCCGTGGCAGGACAGCGGGGTGGCGACCTCTTCGCGGATGGTGTTGTACGACAGCAGCAGGCTGCGTCCCTCGGCGGGCGCGTGGAAGGCGTACAGCACGTCCTCGCCGTAGGGCGAACGCACCTCGCGCTCGAACTCCAGGCCCGTGCTGTCGAGTTCGTAGGTCTTGTGGGCGCCGGTGGCCAGGCAGTAGCCCCCGGGGAACACGATGCCCTGGTCGTCGGGCAGACGCCGGCAGGCCTGCCCGATGCCGTCGAGGCGGACCACGCCCCTGGTGAGGGTGTGGAAGACGAGGTAGCGGTGGGCCTGCTCCTTGTAGGGGCGGATCCGCAGCAGGATCAGCGGGCCCACGCTCGCGTGCGCGACATCCGCGTCGGCGAGGGACTGGAGCGGTTCGTCGACCGGCTCACTGTGGATGCCCTCTCCGGTCTCGGTGTCGTCCTCCGTCTTGACGGTGAGGTGGCCGCCGACGGTGGAGACGAAGATCTCGCCGCGCACGGAGACGTGCGGGTGGCGGCCCAGGACGTGGTCCTCGCGGCCGGTCGCGGTCCACTCGAAGTCGTGGGACGGCGGCGGCACATGGTCGCGTTCGCCGCGCCCGTCCAGGAACGTCGCCCGGCCGTCGGCGGTGAGCGTCCAGCGCAGCACCCGGATGTCGCCGGCCTTCTCGCCGGTCCGGAAGACGGCCAGGAGCCGGCCCTCCACGCGGCGCAAGCTCAGCAGCCGGGCCTGCCGGTAGTAGCGATGCAGGGCCCCGAACTCCCTTACGAAGGCGGGGTCGTCGAGGAGTCCGGGCACCGCGTCCTCGGGCAGCCGGTTCAGTTCCCGGTCGTGCAGCGCGAGGACGTCGCCGACCTCGGGCTCGGGCCGGTTGCCGTTGTACCCGAACAGCAGGCGGTCGCCGACGGCCACGACGTCGCGGGGCACGCTGGGGTGCTCGGTGCGCAGCCGGCCGGTGCCGGTGAGGTCCAGGCGCGTGGCGCCGAACTCCTCGGCCCGTCGGGCGTTGAGTCGCTCGGCACCGCGGGCGAGCTCGGCGGCCTGCGCGGTCAGCCGGTCGCGCAGCACCTCGTACGTTCCGGTGTCCACGGAGTCGTACGAACCCGTCTCCAGGGCGGTGGCCATGGGTGGTGCGTCCCTTCGCGAAGAGGTGCGGGCCCGGGGCCCGGCCTGTCCGGCGGATCAGGCCGGGCCCCGTCGGCGGGGCTTTTTCGGCCCCGTGATTCCGGCGTGTCCGCGGGGCGGGCCCTCGACCGCCGTCTTCCGGCGGCGGTTTGGGGCCCGTCCCCGCGGGTCGTCAGACCCGGGCGGTGCCGTTGAGTGCGGTGAGCGGGGTGTCGGCGAGGCCCAGCTCACCGGCGCGGTCGAGGAGCTGCTGGAGCTGACCGGCGTTCGTGCCGCCCGACTGCATCATCTTCATCAGCAGCGCGGAGACCGTCAGGTTCTTGACGTCGGCCGAGCTGACCTGGCCGAGGATCCGGGCGAGGTCGTCGGTGAAGTTCGACGAGCCGTCCAGCCAGGGCCCCGCCAGGGCCTGCGCGGTCCGGGAGTTCTCCACGAAGCCGTCGACGCCCTTGCCGAACGAGATGGCGCTCATCAGGCGGTCGAAGAAGACCGACTCGCCGCCGACGATGTCGATGTCGGCGTGCTCCAGGCCGGTCGCGATGACCGTGGCCTGCGCCTCGGCGACCTGCCGCTGCGCCTCCAGGCCGGCCAGCCGGATCTCCTTCTCCGCCTGGAGCCGCAGCCGGTACTCCTCGTGCTCGCGGGAGGCCTCGTCCAGGGCGGCCATCGCGGCCGCCTTCTCGGTCAGGCCCGCCGCCTCGGCCTTCAGCTTCTCGCCGATCGCGGCGGCCTCGGCGAGCGCCTTGGCCTGAGCGCCCTCGGCCTCCGCGCGCAGCCGTGCCTCGGTGCCCTGAGCCTCGGCCAATGCCTTGGCCTGGGCGCCCTCGGCCTCCGCACGCAGCCGGGCCTGCAACGCCTCGGCCTCGGCGCGGCCGGCCTTCTCGATGACCTCGGCCTCCTGCTCGCGGACCTGGACGGCGGCCAGCCCCTCCGCGGCGGCCTCGGCCTTGACGGCCTCCGCGAGGCGCAGCTTGGCGCGGGCGTCGAGGTCGGCGGTCTTCAACCGGGCCTCGGCCAGGGTGAGTTCCTCGGCCGCGCGGTGGGTGGCGGCCTGCTCGGCGGCCTCGGCGGCCTTGATGTCCTTGACCAGCTTCTCCTGCGCCTCCGCCTCGGCGGCGATGATCACGGCCTGGCGCTCGCGCTCCGCCTCCTCCACGGCGCGCAGCTTCTTGATGGACTCCTCCTGCTCGGCGACCGTACGGTCCACCGCGACCCGCTCGCGGACGACCTCGGCGATCTCCCGCTTTTCCGCCTCGACCTCCTTGTCGGCGGCGATCCGGGTGAGCTGGGTCTCCCGCTCCCGGGCGATGACCTCCAGGAGGCGGTCCTTCTCGATGCGCTCGTTCTCGATGGCGATGACCCGCTCGCGGTTCTTCGCGGCGACGGCGACCTCACGGGCCTGGTTCTCGCGCTGGACGCCGAGCTCTTCCTCGGTGCGCAGGAAGGCGCTCTGCGCGCGCAGCCGCTCCTCCTCCACCACGCGGGCGGTCTCGGCCTCCTCGCGGGCGCGGGAGGTCTCGATCTCCCGCTTCTGCTTGATCTCGGCGTCCGCCTGGCGGCGCTCCAGCTCCAGGATGGCCTCGCGCGCGTCGACGTTCTGCCGGGTGATCTCCTTCTGCTCGGTGCGCTGCGCCTCGTTGGTGCGCACGTGCTCCACGGCCGTCAGCTCGGTGATCTTCCGGATGCCCTGGGCGTCGAGGACGTTGCCCGGGTCGAGCTGGGTCAGCGGCGTCTGCTCCAGGTAGTCGATCGCCGCGTCCTCGAGGTGGTAGCCGTTCAGGTCGACACCGATGACCTCGATGATCTGGAACCGCAGTTCCTCACGCTTGGTGTAGAGGTCGGTGAAGTCCATCTGCTTGCCGACGGTCTTCAGCGCCTCGGAGAACTTGGCGTGGAACAGCTCCTGCAACGTGTCCCGGTCGCTGGCGCGGGCGGTGCCGACGGCCTGGGCGACCCTGACGACGTCCTCGACGGTCTTGTTGACCCGTACGAAGAACGTGATGCGGATGTCGGCGCGGATGTTGTCCCGGCAGATGAGCCCCTCGCGGCCGGTGCGCGTGATCTCGATGGCCTTCACCGAGATGTCCATGACCTCGGCCTTGTGCAGCACCGGCAGGACGACCTGGCCGGTGAAGGTCACGTCGACCTTGCGCATCTTGGAGACGATCAGGGCCTTGCCCTGCTCCACCTTCCGGAACAGCCGGGAGAAGGTGAACAGCACGAGGAGAACGAGGAGCAGGCAGGCCGCGACGAGTGCGCCGATGACATCCATGGCATACGTCCTTGACGGTAAGGAACGGTGAGTAAGGGAGAGACCGGGTGGCCGGGTCCGGCCCCCGCCGTGTCCCGGCGACTCGGGCGCCGGGCGGCGGGCGGCGGGTGCGCCGCGGAATCTTCGAGCCCCCTCTTCCCCCTGCGACGCACCGGGCGGCGGTACTTCCCCCCTGCCGGCCCCGGCACCGGACATCTGCCGGTGTCCGGCACCGGAACCGTCCGCGGTGCTCCCCTCGCAACATGATGCCCGACCTGGCCTACCTCGCACATTGCCGGTTTCCGGCAGTGTTCGGCGGTACTTCCTGCCGGTGACCTGACAGTGCAGCATCAAGATCGGGGAACCGGGTTCGGAAGGTCCGGAGAGCGCCGCCGTCTTCGCGGGCCGTACCGGATGCGGCACGGTGCGGCCCGCGGCCGCCGGCACCCCGCGATCACGGGGACGGCGGCCAGCGGGGGGCCGTGCGGGCCCAGGCGCTGTCCCAGGCGGCCAGGTTGCGGTGGCGGAGCAGCAGGCCGGTGGCGCCGTACACCGCGGCGCCGGTGACCGGGACGGCCAGGGCGGCGAGGATCGCCCAGCCCGTGCTGTGGCTGCGGACCTGGGCGGTGGTCAGGGGCGGCTCGGTGATGCGGCCGTCGGTGTCGGCCCATATGTCGACGGAGCTGCCGGCGGGCAGGCCGGGCTCGACGTCGGTCCTGTCGGTGCGGGCGAGCCCGCCCTGGTCGGTGAAGCGCACCGGTACCGGATAGCGGGTCTTCTTCGCCTCCTCGGAGCCCGGCTCGGGATGGCGGGGAGCAGCGTGCAGGAGGACCGCGGTGGTCTGCCGCCGCGTCTTCTCCTGGTGCTCGGCCGCCTGCTCGTAGTGGCGCAGGGCGGTGTCGCCGACGAAGAACATGGCCACAGGCGTGCCGGCCAGGACGGCCAGCAGGATGCCGAGGCCGATCCACGCCTGGAGCAGGTCGCTGGGGCGGCGCATCGGGTTGCGCCGCATGCGCCAGAGCATGCGGCTGGGGAGTTCGTCGGGGAGCGGGTCGTCGGGGAACAGCCCTTCGGGGGGCGGCTGGGCCCGAGGGATGCCGCCGGCCATGGTGCGGCCCTCCTTCCGTGTCCTCGTGGTCCTCGTGGTCCTCGTGATCCGCGCAGTCCGCGCAGTCCGCACAGTCCGCGTGGTCCGCGTGGTCCGCGTGGTCCTCTTTTTCCGTGCGCGGTGGGGACGGGGGCTGGTCTACGGGTCTAGGGGGCGGGTGGTCCGGAGGACGCGCCCGCCGGGCCCTCCGGGTGGTCGTGCGCGGCCCGCAGCAGGGTGGCGGCACCACGGACGGCGGCGGTGTGCGGCGCCGCCACGGCCTTGAGGGGGGCGTGCAGCCTGCCGGTGAGGTGGTAGGTGATCTCCGGGCGCAGGGCTCCACCCCCGGCCAGCAGGGCGCCCCGGCGCAGGGCGTCCACGGTGAGCGACGTACGGTCCTGCCGCAGCATCGCGGTCACCATGGTGGCCACCGCCTCGCAGATCTGCATCGGCGAGGCGGAGTCGAGGTCGCTGGTGCCCAGCGCGGTGCGGCGCGCGTCGACGACGGCGCCCTCCGACAGCAGCACCACCTCGGTCAGATGCGCGCCGATGTCCACCACGAGCAGCGGGCGGGACAGGTCCGCGCCCGCGGCCAGGGCGACGGCCCGCGCGCTGGGAATGGTCAGCACGCCGCGCGGCCGCAGCACCTCCACCGCCGTACGGGCCTCGTTGCGGAAGGCCACCCCGTCCAGTACGGGGGCGGTGAGGACGACCAGGGGGCGGGTGAAGCGGGGCAGGCGGTTGCCGAGCAGGCGGTCGAGCATCCGGGCGGTGCCCTCGGTGTCGATGATCGTGCCGCGCTGGATCGGGTACACCGCCCCGGAGCCGGGGAACGTCACCGTGGGGACGTCCAGGACCAGCCCCCGCCCGGCGACCCAGGCGCGGGTGCGGGCGCTGCCCATGTCGAGGGCGACGCCCCAGCCCTGCCGGCCCAGCGGCCACGGCCGGTGCCGGGTGGCCGCGGCGGCACGCGAACGCTGGGTGACGGTCACCGTCCGGCCTCCCTGACCTGCTGGCAGCGCGCGCAGTAGCGGGCCTGCGGCACGATCTCCAGCCGCTCCCGCGCGATGGGACGCCGGCACAGGTGGCAGGTGCCGTAGCTGCCCTCGTCCATGCGCGCCAGGGCCGCCTCGACGTCGGCGAGGACCATGCGGGCGGAGGCCGCGAGTTTCACGCGGACCTCCACCTGCGAGGCGGCCTGCTGCTGGAGCAGGGCGTCCGCGCGGGACGTCGCGGCGGCCGAGATCTGCTCCAGTTGTTCCTGGCGGAACATGCGCTGTTCGTCGAGGTTCGCGCGCAGCGCGGCGAGGTCCTCGGCCGTCAGGTACGTGTCGCGGTCGCCGATGATCTGGTTGTTCACCGTTTCACCCCTTGGGCAGGGCGGAAGACGAAGGCAGGACGGACGGGGCGGGCGGGGTCAGGCGGTACGGCGCCGGCAGGCGACGCAGTGCCCCGTGTACGGCAGGATCTCCAGGCGCTCCGCCGGGACCGGCTTGCCGCATTCCAGGCAGGTCCCGTAGGTGCCGTCCTCGATGCGGGCGAACGCCTCGTCGATCTCCTTCAGCACCCGCTGGATGGCCTCACGCTGGGAGGACATCAGGTGGTCGTCCGCCGTCTGCCCGGTCTCGCCGAGGGCTTCCAGCTGGACCAGCCGGGTCCCGCGGGCGTGTTCAAGGCGCCGGCGGGCCTCCTGAGCGGACAGGCGCTCGCGGGGTTCGGTCCGGGCGGCGTCGAGCGACATCGTCAGTGCCCTTCTTTCTGCAACGGGGGACGGGGGTCGGTCACATCAACCCTGGTCGAACCCGCCGCGGTTTCCCATCGGGTCCAGAGCCCATTTGCGGCCGGTCGGGGGATCCACTCGACACGCGCATGGGTAGGCCGCACCCGGCGAAATGGGGACCGTGCCCCATCGATCCCGGCGGCCGGCGGGAGGGAGACTGGCGGCAGGCCCGGTCGGGACCAGGGGGCCGCGGCTCGTCCAGGATGCGCGATGCCCGACAGTAGAGGCAGACCGCATCACGGAAGGAGGCTCGACCCTGGTGTCCCTGTTCTGGCGGATCTTCGGGCTCAACGCAGTGGTGCTGGGCACGGCCACCGCGCTGCTGCTGTGGGCCCCGGTGACCGTCTCGGTGCCGGTCGTGCTGACCGAGGCCGTCATCCTGGTGGGCGGCCTCGCCGTCATGCTGGTCGCCAACGCCGCCCTGCTGCGCTGGGGGCTGGCCCCGCTGGACCGGGTGACGAAGCTGATGACCACCGTGGACCTGCTGCGCCCCGGCCAGCGGCTGCCCGAGCAGGGCGGCGGCGAGGTCGCGGAGCTCATCCGCACGTTCAACGCCATGCTGGACCGGCTGGAGAACGAGCGGGCCACGAGCAGTGCCCGGGTCCTGCTCGCCCAGGAGGCCGAGCGGCGCCGTATCGCGCAGGAGCTGCACGACGAGGTGGGCCAGAGCATGACCGCGATCCTGCTCGCGCTCAAGCGGGCCGCGGACGAGGCGGCCCCGCCGCTGCGCGACGAACTGCACCAGGCGCAGGAGATCACCCGGTCGAGCCTGGACGAGGTCCGCCGGCTGGTGCGCCGGCTGCGGCCCGGCGTCCTGGACGACCTCGGTCTGGTCGCCGCGCTGACCTCGCTGACCCACGACTTCGCCACCCACACGGGGCTTCAGGTCGTGCGCCGCTTCGACGCCGACCTGCCCGCCCTGGAGCCGGAGACCGAACTGGTCCTCTACCGTGTCGCCCAGGAGAGCCTGACCAACGTGGCCCGGCACGCGGACGCCGAACGGATCGTGGTCAGCCTGCGGCGCACCGACGACGCCGTGGTGCTGGCCATCACCGACGACGGCCGCGGCATCAAGGCGGCGCACGAAGGCGCCGGCATACGCGGCATGCGCGAGCGGGCCCTGCTCATCGGGGCCGGCCTCGACATCGCCCCCGCCCCCGCGGCCGGAACCGAGGTCCGGCTGACCGCGCCCGTCGTCCCCAGGAAGCAGACCTGACCATGTCCGAGCCGACCACGATCCGCATCCTGCTCGCCGACGACCACGCGTTGGTACGACGGGGGGTGCGGCTCATCCTCGACCAGGAACCGGACCTGGAGGTGGTCGCCGAGGCCGGTGACGGCGCGGAGGCCATCGAGATGGCCCGCACCCACGACATCGACCTCGCCGTGCTGGACATCGCGATGCCGCGGCTGACCGGGCTCCAGGCCACCCGCGAGCTGGTCGCGCTCAAGCCGGACCTGCGGATCCTGATGCTCACCATGCACGACAACGAGCAGTACTTCTTCCAGGCCCTCAAGGCCGGTGCCAGCGGGTACGTGCTGAAGTCCGTCGCCGACCAGGACCTGGTCGCCGCGTGCCGGGCGGCGATGCGGGACGAGCCGTTCCTGTACCCGGGCGCGGTGACCGCGCTCATCCGCAACTACCTGGACCGGGTCCGCCACGGCGAGGAGACCCCGGACCAGGTCCTGACGCCCCGCGAGGAGGAGGTCCTGAAGCTGGTCGCGGAGGGGCACTCCTCGAAGGAGATCGGCGAGATCCTCTTCATCAGCATCAAGACCGTCCAGCGGCACCGCGCCAACCTGCTCCAGAAGCTCGGTCTGCGCGACCGGCTCGAACTCACCCGCTACGCCATCCGGGCCGGTCTGATCGAACCCTGACGGCCCGCCCCACGACCGCCCGGGGTCCCGGCTGCCCACTCCCCGGTCGGGATCCCGGGTACGACACACCCGCGTCCGCCACGAGTGCCACCACGAACAGGAAAGGGGACGGTGCATGCACCCAGCGCCGAGCACCGCTCCCTCGTCCCGTGCCCTGGCCTTCCTGACGGCCGCGCTGCTCACCCTGCTGGCGGTCTTCACCACCGGCAGCCCTCCGCCGCTGCCGGCGCCCGCCATCGCGGCGGCATCCGTCGCGGACCTCGCACCCGGACCGCGTTCCGGCTCCGCGCCCGGCGGCGGCCACCCCGGCTCCGACGAGCGTCCCACGGACGCCCCGCACGCCGGGCAGGGGTGCACCGTCGTCTGCTCCGGGCAGGACGGCACCCGGCAGGAGTTCCACGGGGACCGGCCCGTCGCGCACGGGCAGTTCGCCACCACCGAGGACGTCACGGACGTCCCCCTCCCCGCACCCGGGCGGACGCGACCGGTCCCGGTGACCGTCGCCGCCCGCACGGTGCACGTGGTGCAGGACGGCGGTCGGGCACCGCCGCGGGCCTTCGGCATCTGACGTCCCCCGTTCGCCCCTCGACCGCCGTGACCGCGTCGGCCGCAGTCGCGGCGTGCCTGCCGGAGGCCTCCGTTGAAACGTACGAAACGCAGTACTTCCCGGGTGAGAGCGCTGTTCGCCCTCGCCGTGATCGCCCTGTCCGTGTACATCACCGCCACCATCCCCGTCCGCCTCGGACTCGACCTGCGGGGCGGCACCCAGATCGTCCTGGAGACCCGCTCCACCCCGACCACCAAGGCCGACCGCGAGGCCACCGACCGCTCCCTGGAGGTGCTGCGCGGCCGGGTCGACGCGCTCGGCGTCGCCGAACCGACCCTCGTCCGCTCGGGCAGCAACCGGATCATCGTCGAGCTGCCCGGCGTGCAGGACCCCAAGAAGGCGGCCGACGTGCTCGGCCGTACCGCCCAGCTGACCTTCCACCCGGTGGTCGGCGTCGCCGACGGCACCGAGGACCCCGCCACGTCCAAGCCCGAGGCGTCCAAGGAACCCAAGGAACCCAAGGAACCCAAGGATCCCAAGGAAACCGACGCTTCGAAGGAACCCGACGCGTCCAAGGAGCCCGACGCGTCCAAGGAACTCGTCCTGCCCGACGAGTCGGGGCAGAAGCTGCGCCTTCAGGACAGCGCCATGACCGGCAAGGACGTCAAGGGCGCTCAGGCCCGCTTCGAGCAGGAGACGGGCGCCGGCTGGACCGTCACCGTCGACTTCGACAAGGCGGGCCGGACCGCGTGGGCCAAGCTGACCAGTGAGGCCGCCTGCCGCGAGGTGGGCGACCCCGCGCGCCGGGTCGCCATCGTGCTCGACGACCGGATCATCTCCTCCCCGCAGGTCGCCCCGTCCGTCGCCTGCGGCACGGGCATCGCGGACGGCTCCACGCAGATCACCGGCTCCTTCGACGACGCCGAGGCCCGCGAGCTGGCGCTGCTCATCAACGGCGGCGCCCTGCCCGTGCCGGTCGAGACGGTCGAGCAGCACACCATCGGCCCCACCCTCGGCGCCAGCGCCATCGAGGCCACCGCCTGGGCCGCGGTGATCGGCACCGCCCTGACGATCCTGTTCATCATCACCGTCTACCGCCTCACCGGCTTCCTCTCGGCTGTGGCCCTGCTCTGCTACGGAGTGATCTCCTACGCCGCCCTGGCCGTCCTCGGCGCGACCCTGACCCTGCCGGGCCTGGCCGGTTTCGTCCTGGCGATCGGCATGGCCGTGGACGCCAACGTGCTCGTCTTCGAACGAGCCCGTGAGGAGTACGCCGGTATGCACCGGCCGAGCCCGCGCTCGGCCCTCACCGCCGGATTCCGCAACGCCTTCAGCGCGATCGCCGACTCCAACATCACCACGCTGATCGCCGCGGGACTGCTGTTCTTCCTGTCCACCGGTCCGGTGCGCGGCTTCGCCGTCACCCTCGCCATCGGTGTCGCCGCGTCCATGATCAGCGCGCTGGTGATCACCCGGGTGCTCGCCGAGTTCGCCGTGGACCGCGCCTGGGTGCGCCGCCGCCACCTGCTCACGGGTCTGGCGACCACCGGTCGAGTCCGCGATCTGCTCGTGCGCCGCGACCCGGACCTGATGCGCCACCCGCGTCGCTGGCTGGCCGTCTCCGCGGTCCTGCTCGTGCTCGCCGGTTCGGGCATCGCGGCCCGGGGCCTGAACTTCGGCCTGGAGTTCACCGGCGGCCGGCTGATCGAGTACACCACCGCGACCCCCGTGAACCCCGAGCGGGCCCGCACCGCCCTCGCCGACGCGGGCTTCCCCGGCGCGCTCGTGCAGTCGTCCAACGACAACGGCCTGACCGTGCGCACCGAGGACCTGACCAACGCCGAGGCCGCCAAGGTCACCGGGACCATCAGCGAACTCGGCGGCAAGACGGAGAAGATCCGCGACGAGCTGATCGGCCCGAGCCTGGGCGAGGAGCTGCGCCGCAACGCGCTCATCGCACTCGGCGTCGCCCTCACCGCACAGTTGCTGTATCTCGCGGCCCGCTTCCGATGGCTGTTCGGCACCGCGGCGGTCGCCGCGCTCGCGCACGACGTCGTCATCCTCGTCGGCGTCTTCGCGTGGCTCGGCAAGCCCATCGACGGTGTGTTCCTGGCGTCACTGCTCACCGTCATCGGCTACTCGGTCAACGACTCGGTGGTCCTGTTCGACCGCATCCGGGAACTGCTCGGACGCGACCGCAAGACACCGCTGGAGCAGATCACCAACAAGGGAATCCTTCAGACACTGCCCCGCACGATCAACACGGGCATGGGCGCGGTGCTGATCCTGATCTCCCTGACGGTCTTCGGCGGGGACTCACTGACCGACTTCGCGCTCGCCCTGCTCATCGGTCTCGTGATCGGCACCTACTCCTCGGTGTTCACCGCCTCCCCGCTCGCCATCGAGCTGCACCGCCACGAGCGCGGCGGCCGGCGCCGCGGCTCGGGCGGCGGCTCGGGCGGCGGCAAGCCCGCCCGCCGGAGCGCACCGGCGCGGGTCTGAGGCCCTGACGGTGGGCGGCGGTGCACCCCGCCGCCCACCGGAAATGGGTACTGCGACCGATGGCCGCATCTCGCGCGCGCGGCCACGCTGGAGGGTCAGGAGGGGGGCCGTACGTCACCGCGGCCCCCCTCGTCACCGGCTCTTTTGCCAGAAGGGACCGTATCGCCGATGTCGTGGGAGACCACCAGCAGTGCCTCCGCGGCCGAGCGCCTGAGCGCGCACGATGCCCGGCAGCGCCTCGAACACGAGCGCAACTCCCGCCTCGCCCAGCTGCGGGCCGTCCAGGAGACCGAGGACGGCGGTCAGGAGGCCGACGACCTCCTGACCGCGCAGAAGAACGCCCTGCAGCGGGCGCTGAAGGACATCGAGGCCGCCTTCGCCCGGCTGGACGACGGCTCCTACGGGAACTGCGAGGACTGCGCCAAGCCCATCCCGGTGGAGCGCCTGGAGATCCTTCCGTACGCGCGCTGCTGCGTGCCCTGCCAGCAGCGCGCCGGCTGATCCGGCTCCCGCGCCCGACGGCGCCGCCGCGTGGCGCGGTCCGCGTTCGCGTCCCCTGTCCGAGGTGAAGGAGGCCGACCGGTGATCCTCGGCGACAGCACGGCAGCCGCCGCCCCGGCGGGCCGCAGGCCCACCGGACCGGTCCGCAGGCGCGGTCCGGGCATCGCCCTGGACCTGGGCAGCGCCCGGACCCGGGTCTGGGCGGAGGGTCTCGGCGGCATCCTCGACGTGCCCACGGTCACCCACCAGGGCTCCGCCGCCGCCCGCCCCGTCCGGCGCGGCACCGTCGTGGACCCGGCCGCCGCGACCCGGCTCGTCTCCCGGCTGCTGGCCGACCGCGTCCCGCACCACGCCCGGCCCGTCGTCGTCCTCACCACCCCGGTCCTGAGCGGGCCGCGGCCCCACGCCACCGCCGTCGGCGTCCTTCAGGTACTGCGGCCGCGGGCCGTGCTGACCATCGACAGCGTCCGCGCCGCCGCGCTGGGCGCCGGAGCCGACCTGTCCGACGCACTGCTCGTCATCGACGTCGGCGCCCAGCTCAGCGAGGTGGCCCTGCTCACCGACGGCCGGGTGGCCGCCGCCCGCCGGGCCACCATGGGCACCGACGACGTGCGCGCCGCCACCCTCGCCGAACTGGTCACCGCCGTCACCACGCTGGTCACCGGGCTGCTCCGGGACGATCGCCGGCCCGCACTCGTCGACGCTCTCGACCGCGGCCCGCTGCTCGCCGGCGGCGGCGCCCTGCGCCCCGAGCTCGCCTACCGGCTCTCCGCGCGGCTGCGCAGCCACGTCCGGGCCGTGCCGCGGCCGCAGACCGCCGCCGTACGTGGCGCCGTCGAAGCCCTGCACTCGGTCCTGCGCCATCCCGCCCTGAGCCCGCCGCTGCCCCTGCCGCCGCTGTGACGCCGTCTGTGGGAACGCGGCGGGCTCGATTACGGTCCATACGGTTGTGCGCACGGTGGGGTGGGGGAACTGCTAAGGAGCCGAACGGCGGTGCAGCAGCACAGCGGTACGCAGCCATCGACAGGGGAGCCGGCGGATCCGGGGGGACCGGCGGACGACGAGTGGCGGGGCCGCGGACGGCGGAGCGGCCGACCACCGGATGCCGGACCGGAGAACGGCGGACCGAAGCACGCCGGACCGGAGAACAGCGGACCGGAGAACAGCGGACCGGAGCGCGCCGGACCGGAGAACAGCGGGCCGGAGGACGGCGGACCGGCGCGGGTGCGTGACGTGGCCGCACGGTTCGCGCGGTTCACCGGGCGGACGCTGCGCGCCGAGTGGCACGGCATCGTCGTCGACCCCGTACGGCAACTGGCGCGCCGGGGGCTGTCCGGACTGGTACTGGCCTTCGTGGCGGCCTTCGGCGTGATCTTCTTCCACGAGGTGGCGCAGCGGCCGGCCGGGGCGGCGGCGGTACGGGTCCTCGGCGGCGTCCAGGGCGACCTGCCGCTGTGGCTGGCCCTGCTGCGCACCCCGGTGTCGCTGTACGTCCCGGCGCTCGACCTGCCGGTGTGGGCCGGCATCACCCAGCTGTTCCTCGCGTTCGCGCTGGCCGAACTCACCCTGGGCCGGGGCCGGACGCTGTTCATCTCGTACGCGACCACCCTGGCCGGCACCCTCACCGTGCGGGCGATGATCGCGATCGGGCCCGGCTGGTGGGGGCTGGGGCTGCCGCCCGAGGCCGGCCGGATCCTCGACACCGGGCCGTCCGCAGCCGTGGTGGGCCTGTTCACCTATCTGTCCGTGGTGCGGCGCGCCCCGGTCGTGTTCTTCCTGACCGGCGGCTCGATGGTGGCGGAGTCGGTGGTCAGGCCCAACCTGGCCGGCCGCGAGCACCTCATCGCGGTGGCCGCGGCGATCGTCCTCGCGCTCTTCCACGGCCGCGGCCCGAGATGGCTGCCGGGCCGGGCGGCCGCACTGGACGGATGGCGGCGGGTCGCGGCCCCGGCCCCGGCTGGTGCCCCGACGGGCCCGCATCCGCACCACCCGCCGCAGCGTCCGCGACGTCACCCGGCCCTGCCGGGCGCGAACGCCCGGGACTCCTCCTAAAATCACGATGGACTCCGCAGGGGGAAGGGTGAGGGCCGATGGGCTGGATCTGGTGGGTGCTGATCGTCTTCTGGACCGGCGGTTTCGCCTGGCTCGCCGACAACGTCCGCACCGCGCTGCGCAACCGGCACGAGCGCAAGCTCGAACTGATGGAGGCGGCGAAGGCCTAGCGGCTGGCGGTCGAGACGGCGCACAAGCCGCCGGAGCCGGTGTGCGGATGCACCCACCATCTGGCCAAGCACGACAAGAGCGGCCGGTGCCACGAGCGCGTCGAGGTGCCGACGGCCTGGGACGAGAACAAGAAGCCGCTGCGCTTCGAGCCGGGGCAGTGCAACTGCCAGCAGTACGTGGGTCCTCAGCCGCTGTCGCAGGTGTACGCCGAGGAGCTGACCGACCGCGCCTGACGGTCCACCCGGACCCGAGTGGGCATACACGCTCGGGTTCGGGTGACGGGAATCCGCGCAGGAGCGTCACACAGGCTGCACACAGTCCCTCGCGAGCCTTGTTAGCGTGACTGGCCGCTCGGCAGGCCTAGTCAGGAAGACCGGATGGACTACTGCTCCACGTGCCGTAGGCACCTCAACGGCGCCCTGGTGTGCCCCGGTTGCGGTGCGTACGCACCGGACATAGCACCGGACGTCACGGCGCCCCTCACGACCGATACCGCGACCGATTCCGCGACGGCCCGCACGGCCGGCCTCGCGGCGGGCGGGGCCGCGGGCCTCGCCCCCGGCGACATCCCCGCCGATGTCCCCGGCGACATCCCCGCGGGCCTCGCCGCAGACGCGACGGACGCGCCGCCACCGCGGCAGCGGCCCGGGCGTGCGGCCCGGCGCCGTCAGCTGGCCCGCTGGAAGAAGACCCAGCGCAGGGCTCTGGTGGCGACCGCCGTCGCTCTCGTCGGGGGAGGTCTGACCGTCGCCTCGATGGACCGGCACTCCACCGACCGCACGCAGGCGGCCCCGGCACCGGAGGCCCCGCACACGGGCACCGTGGGGGACAGCCGGCCGGCGCAGCACGGCGACCCGTCCTCGTCGCCCTCCGACACCCGGCAGTCCCCGCCCGCGGCCGGTGTGCCGCACCAGCGGTCGGCGCCGCGGGGCACCACGCCGCAGGACGTACGCCCGGACGCCGCCGCTCCCCGTACCGCGCAGGCCCCGTCCGCGCCCGCCGGCGTGCACGAGGCGCCGACGCGGACGGTGCTGTCCGCACCGCGGCCGGACAACACGGCGCCGGCCGCCGGCGGCTCCAGCTCCGCCACCCAGCCGGGCCAGTCGGCCCCGTCCGCCCAGCCGGTCCCGGCGGGCCAATCGGGCCAGTCGGCTTCCCGGTCGTCCTCGACGGCGACCCAGCGGACCGCGCCCGGGGCCGGCTCGTCCGACGGCAACGCCCAGCACGCCCCGCAGACGAGCCCCACGGACACGCCCACGTCGCCGTCCCACCTCTGCCTGCTGGTGATCTGCCTCGGCTGACCACCCGGCCCGCAGGTGCGGGCGGCCGAACGGTCAGGACCCGGCGGGTCCGGCGGACTCGCCGGGCCCGCCGGAGTCGTCCGCGAAGCTGGCGAAGTACGCCGCGGCCATGTCCTCGTCGGCATGGCCCCCCGCGGCGGCGCGGGCGAAGCGTTCGGCGCTCGCGGCGGCCACGTCCAGGCGGACGCCGTGGGCCTCGCCGGCCTGGACGATCAGGCGGGCGTCCTTCTCCGCGGTGGCCACCGCGAAGCTCGGGGGCAGGTACGCGCCGTCGAGGATGACGCCGGCCTTGGCGTGCAGGTAGCCCATGTCGAGCGGGCCGTCGGCGATCAGGTCGAAGAAGCCCTGGGGGTCCACTCCGAGCCCCTTGGCCAGGGCCAGTGCCTCCCCGGTCGCCGCGGTGGCCGCGATGACCCAGCTGTTGGCCACCAGCTTCAGCCGGGTGGCGGTGGCCGCCGCGGCGTCCTCACCCGTCCACACCGTGTGGGCGCCGACCGCCTCGAACACCGGCGTCACCGTCTCCCGGCCCTCGGCCGGCCCCGCCGCCAGCACGGTCAGCCGGCCCGCCTCGGCGGGCTGCCGGGTACCGAGCACCGGGGCGTCGTAGAGGACCAGTCCGTGCTCACGGGCGAGGTCGGCCAGCTCACCGGCCGCCTCCAGGCCGACCGTGGTCGACTGCGCCCAGACCGTGCCCGGACGCAGCGCGGGGGCGGCCTCGCGCATGACCTCCAGCACCGTGCCGCCGTCGTAGAGCATCGTCAGGACCACGTCGGCGTCGCGCACCGCCTCGGCGGGGGTGTCCGCGACGTGCGCGCCGTCGGCGGCCAGCGGCTCGGCCTTGGCCCGGGTGCGGTTCCACACCCGGACGGTGTGCCCGGCCTTCGCGAGGTTGCGGGCCATCGCGGCGCCCATGATCCCGGCGCCCAGGACGCCCACGGTACGGATGTCGGTCATGCCGTCCTCCTCCTGATCGATGCGGTGAGTATCGCGCGGACCCCGGGCCGGCGTCCGGCGCAGCGGCTCGGCCGCGGGGCCGACGGGTGACACGAAGGTGCGGGTACCCGTGCCCGGCGGTTCACTTGAGGGGTGGCCGGTCCCTTCTCCGCGCGAGGGGCGGGCGAACGGGCAGTGGGAGGCGACATGGCCGGTCACCGGGCACGCTGGACGACGGGCGCGGCGCTCGCGGTGGCCGTCGCCCTCGGCACGACCGGCTGCTCCGGCGGCGGCAGCACACCCTCCGGCAGCGCGAGCCAGGCGGCGTCCGCGGTCTCCTCGCTCGCCTCGCAGGCCGACGAGATGCTCTCCTCGGCCACCGCGGAGGCGGGCCGCAGGCTGGACGAGGTGAAGAACGGCATCGACGCCCGGAGCGCCGTGACCCTGGGCGCCCCGGCCACCGCCTCGGACGGGCACGCCACCGTCGCGGTCAGGGTGGAGAACAGGGCGGACTCCGCCAAGTCCTTCGCCGTGCGGGTCGACTTCAAGGACAGCGGCGGCAACCTGCTCGACACGGTGCTCGTCACCGTCCCCGACGTACCGGCCGGGAAGACCGCCACGGCCACCGCCCGCAGCATCCGCAAGCTGTCCGGCCCCGTCAGGGCGGACGTGGGCACCGCGCTGCGGTACTGATCCGCCGCGCCGTGCGCCCCGCCCCCCGGCCGGCCCCGGGCGGCGCCCCTGAGGGACCGGGTCGGGCCATCCGGAAGAAGACCGCCGTCATGCGCTTGTCCTCCAGGCTCCGACCGCAGTAACCGGTCGCGCTGTGCACGAGGTTGGCGTGATGGAGGAGCAGCCGGTTGGCCTTGTGCGGCACGCGGACGTCCTCCTCGAAGGCGTCCGGCGCGACGAACCGCGTGCCGAGGGCCTCGCGAGGTTGTGCTGCGGGGGCCGCACGACGTTGCGACGTGGACGCGGCGGCCGGGGAAGCGGGCTCAACTGCCCCGCGAGCGTGAGCAGTCTCACATGACGGGCAGTTCTTTTTACCAAATCAAAAGGTTCTTCACGCTTCCCGGCCCGTACATGTGAGTGTCCGAACCGCCCACGGCGGGACCATGACCGGGCAGGAGGCACGGTGCGCTTTTCGCGGAACGCGACGGGAACTCTTTTTGTGGGCGGTGCCCTCAGCCTGACCCTGGTCGCGCTCGCCTACCCCAGCATGCTCGGCCTCGAGAAGGTCTCCAGCGACGGCTCCCGAATCATCGCCCAGACCCAGTGGGGGCCGCTGACGGAGGCGGACCGGGACTTCGTGGTCAAGGTGCGCGCGGCCGGGCTGTGGGAGTACCCCGTCGGCGAGATGGCGGTGAGCAAGGGGACCACCAAGGAGGTCGTCAAGGCGGGCAAGCACCTGATCGACGGGCATGCGCAACTGGACGTGAGCTGCCGCAGGATCGCCCCCATGCTCAACATCACGCTGCCGAACGTGGCCAGCCCCCAGCAGCAGGGCTTCGTCACCCAGCTCGCCGGGGACACCGGCAAGCAGTTCGACTCCGACATGGCCAACATCCTGCGCGTGACGCACGGCTCGATCTTCAACACCATCGCGAAGATCCGCTCCACCACCAAGAACAGCCTGGTCCGCGAGCTCGCCAACCAGGCCAACGCCACCGTCCTGGACCACATCACGGTCATGGAGGAGACGGGCCTGGTCAACTTCGACCAGGTGCTCTTCATGCAGACGACCCCGCCCAAGCTGCCCGACTCGGACCTGACCCCGCCGCCCCCCTCCGGCGGGCAGCCCGAGGTCGTGCTCACCCCGCCGCCGAACGCCACGTCGAGCCCGCTGGTGCTGCCCGGCGACCCGAGCCCCAGCCCGGCGGCGGGCTGAGGCGAACCCGCGCGCGGGAAAGAACCCGCGCGCGGGGACTACGCGAGCCACACGGTGGTGTCCGGGTCCAGCCGGCGCCCCGTCAGGGGCGAACTGCTCAGCAGCACCTCCCCCGGCGGCAGCGGCACGGCCCGGCCCGACAGATTGGTGACGCACCGCCGGCCGCCGGAGCGGGCGAACGCCAGCACCCCGGCCGGGCCGCCCTCCACCCAGGTCAGCGACTCGCCCTCCAGCAGCTTGCGGCGCAGCCGCAGCGCCGAGCGGTACAGCTCCAGGGTCGAGCCCTCCACTCCGTCCTGCGCCTCGACGGCGTACGCGGCGAAGCACGGCGGCTGCGGCAGCCAGGCGGCGCCCGGACCGAAGCCGTACGACGCCCCGGTGGTGGTCCACGGCAGCGGCACCCGGCAGCCGTCGCGCCCCTTGCGGGCACGGCCGGTCTGCTCCCACACCGGGTCCTGGAGGACCTGGGCGGGCAGGTCGGCCACCTCCGGCAGGCCCAGTTCCTCGCCCTGGTAGAGGTAGGCCGAGCCGGGCAGCGCCAGCATCAGCAGCGTCGCCGCGCGGGCGCGGCGCAGCCCCGCCGCCCCGTCGACGGCCGGGGCGCGGCCGCCGGACAGCAACCAGGCGTTCTCGTCGGTGCCGGGCGGGAGCATCAGGCGCGAGGCGTGCCGTACGACGTCGTGGTTGGACAGCACCCAGGTGGCCGACGCCCCCGCGGCCCGCGCGGTGGCCAGCGACTCGGTGATGACCTGCCGCAGTTGGCCGGCGTCCCATCCGGTCTGGAGGTACTCGAAGTTGAAGGCCTGGCCGAGTTCGTCGGGCCGGGCGTACAGCGCGCGCCGGGCGCCCGGCACCCAGGCCTCGGCGACCGCCGTACGCGGCGGGGAGTAGGAGTCGAGGATCCGCCGCCAGTCGCGGTAGATCTCGTGCACCTCGTCCCGGTCGTAGTACGGATGGCTGCCGGGCGGCACGAGCGGCAGTGCGCCCTCGCCGGTGGCGCCGATGCCCCCGACGTCCCGCAGCGGCTCGTCGAGGTCCTTGGCCAGGGCGTGCGCCACGTCGACGCGGAAGCCGTCCACTCCGCGGTCGGCCCAGAACCGCAGCGTGGTGCGGAAGTCGGCGCGCACCTCCGCGCTGCCCCAGTTCAGGTCCGGCTGCTCGGGCGCGAACAGATGCAGGTACCACTGCCCGTCCGGCACCCGCCGCCAGGCGCTGCCGCCGAAGACCGACTGCCAGTCGGTGGGCGGGAGTTCGCCGTGCGCTCCGCGGCCGTCGCGGAACACGTAGCGGTCGCGGGCGGGGGAGCCGGGGCCGGCCCGCAACGCCTCCTGGAACCAGGGGTGCCGGTGGGAGGTGTGGTTGGGGACGAGGTCCACGATCACCTTCAGGCCCAGGCGGTGCGCCTCGGCGGTCAGGGCGGCGAAGTCGTCCAGCGTGCCGAGGCGGGGGTCCACGTCGCGGTGGTCGGCGACGTCGTAGCCGCCGTCGGCGAGTTCGGAGGGGTAGAAGGGGCTGAGCCACACGGCGTCCACACCGAGGGCGGCGAGGTGCGGCAGCCGCCCGGTGATGCCGCGGAGGTCGCCGAGTCCGTCGCCGTCGAAGTCGGCGAAGCTGCGGGGGTAGACCTGGTAGACGACGGCCTGCCGCCACCAGTCCGGGTTCCTGGACGACAGGTCGGGCGCGGTGTCCTGGGGGGAGTCGTGCGGGGAGTCGTGCGTGGGGGCGGGATCGGTCACGCGGTCTCCTCTTCGGTGCGTACGGCGGACGTACGGATGGCTACGGGCGACACGAGAACTCTGTCCACATCGCCCGAAAAGTGAACACCGCCCCCGTGACGGAGTGAGTCGCTCCCTATGTGGCACAAGCGTGATGAAGGCGTGAAGTCCCTTTGTGTTCCGGCAGATTGACAGGCTCAGCCGCACACACGACCATGACCTCACACTGTGGCGCATGTGACCGATGGGCCCGTTGTTCCCTTCGACCTTCCGTCGGCCCGTCCTGGTCCGTGCCGTTGCCCCGCGACCAGCCACCCCGCGCACAAGCAAGATGGGATCCGTATGTCCATAGCCAGTCGTGTCTCCGCCGCCCGCCTGCTGGGAACGGGCGCCGCGACGCTCGCCCTGTGTGCCGCCTCCGTCGCCGCCGCCTCCGGTGCCTGGGCCCACGGCGCGCCAGGCGGCGAGGGCTGGAAGGGCGGCGGCCGCTACCAGCCCGGCACGGGCGCCGGCACGGTCACCGAGAGCGACCGCTGCCAGTTCTCGCTCGACGGCAAGAACTTCTACGACGCCGTCAAGGTCGACGACCAGAACCTGCGGCCCACCGAGGACGGCAAGGTCCACATCACGGTCCGCACCGCCCACGACGCCACGACCTGCACCGCCTCCCTGGCCTCCTACCTCGCCCACGGCGCCACCTTCGCCACCTCCGGCGAGCAGGTGTTCGTCGACTTCGACACGGTGACGGTGAAGCGGGGCGAGACCGGCTCCCTCGACATCGCCGTCCCGGACGCGGGCTGCTTCGCCCAGATCGACCTCTACCGCGGCGCGGTCAAGTTCGACGGCAAGGCGGACGCGAACGACGGCTTCGAGCACGGCGACCTGCCCAAGGGTCCGGACCGCCCGGTCATCAAGGACAAGCTGATCGCGGCCTGGAACGGTGGCACCAAGGACTGCACGGCCACCGAGGAACAGCCCCCGACCACGCCGCCTGCCCCGTCCGCCCCCGAGTCGTCGGCCCCGGCCGAGGAGCCGACGCTCCCGGCCACGAAGAGCCCCGCCGAGACGGAGAGCCCTTCGTCGGCCCCGGCGACGCAGCCGAGCGAGGCCCCGGCCCCGTCGGCCTCCGAGTCCACCACCGCACCGGCCCCGGCCCCGAACGGCGGCAGCGGCGACCTCGCCGAGACCGGCGGCGGCAGCGGCACCGGCCTCGTCGCGGGCGGCGCGGCGGTGCTGCTGGCGGGCGGCGCGGCGCTCGTCGTCGCCACGCGTCGCCGGGCGGCGAAGCAGTCCTCCTGACCCCCGCGGATCACATCGCGGGGTGCCGGCCGCCGCGGCTCGCCGACGGCGGCCGGCGCCAGGGGAGTTGACCTAGGCACTGTCCTCGGTGCCCTCGACGGTGGTCAGGTACAGCCGGACGTACCGCTCGGCGTCGATGTCCAACGCCACGTCGACCAGGGCCTGTTCGCGGTCCTCTCCATGCAGTTCCGCCTCGCCCGGACGCGGGCGGCGGTCGACGACCGTCTGCCCGCGGGCCGGGCCCGGCGCGAGGTTCACCTCCACCGGCAGCCGGTGGGTGGTCAGCCCCTCCGGGTCGGCCACCGAGCACACCGTGCCCGCGTCGCCGAGGACGCCGTGCGGGGCGTCCACGGCGACGGCCGGGTCGGGGCGGGACAGCAGCAGTCCGGCCAGCCGGGCGCCGGGCTCCTCGCGCCCGCACAGCCGCCGTACGTCCGCCTCCGGCACGAGCACCCGCTGGAACACGTCGAGCCCGTACATCGTGATCGGCACGCCCGCGGTGAGCAGGACGGCAGCGGCCTCCGGATCGTGCCAGACGTTGAACTCGGCGACGGGCGTGGCGTTTCCGGTGGCGACCGCGCCGCCCATGAACACGATCCGCTCGATGTTGCGGGTGACCTCGGGGTGGGTGCGCAGCAGCAGGGCGATGTTCGTCAGCGGCGCGGTGGGGATCAGGGTGACCGGGCGGTCGCAGTCCAGGATCGCGTGGCGGAGCAGCGTCACCGCGTCCACGTCCGCGGGACGGCGGGTCGGCGCGGGCAGCCCGAGGTCGCCCATGCCGTCCTTGCCGTGCACATGAAGGGCGGTGCGCAGGGGTTCGAGCAGCGGCCGCTCGGCGCCCCGCGCGACCGGGACGGCGGGAGCGCGCGCCTGCTCCAGGACGGTCAGCGTGTTCCGTACCACCTGGTCCACGTCCGTGTTCCCGGCCACACAGGAGACCGCGCGCAGGTCGAGGCCCGGGTGGCGGACGGCGAGCAGCAGGGCGAGCGCGTCGTCGACGCCGGTGTCGCAGTCGATGATCACAGGAGTGGGCCGCGAGGTCACAGGGCGCTCCTTCCGTCGTACGGGGTCCGTCGCGGGGGGTCCGCCGCGAGGGGTCCGCCGTGGAGGTTCCGCCGTACGGGTGCCGCGTTCTGGTGCCGCGTACGGGGCCCATCACCATCGTCACTTGCCCCGCCCGGTGCCGCGCGCGCCCGTCCGCCGGCCTTCCCCCCTCCGCGGCGCTCACCCGGACGGACCGGCGCGCTGGTGGGCGGGGCCGCCCGGTGGTGCCGTGGGAGGAGCGCCGCCGCCCGGACGCCAGGTCCGCGGCGCGCGTTCCGTCCGTCTGGAGGCATGCATGTCCCGTACCCCGGCCCGTGTCCTGGCCGCCTCCGCGCTCTGCGCGGCCGTCCTGCTGACCGGGGCCGCCTGCACCGCCGGGCAGTCCGGGCGGGCCGTCCACGCCTCCACGCCGGTGGCCACCCGCCGGCCCGGCCCCGCCGCCGCGCCGGCCGCCGCGCTCACGCCGGACCAGGCGCGGGCCGCGTTACTGACCCAGGCCGACCTCGGATCGCTGTGGGCGCCGACCCAGGGCGCGGCGACCTGGCGGGACGGTGTGCTCAAGGCGCGAGCCGACACCACCGAGTGCGGGCGCCTCCTCGACGCCCTCTACACCGAGGAACCGTTCGGCACTCCCTCGGGCGCGCACGCGGTGGCCGCCTACGACGACGGCGACGACGGGGCCCAGCTGCGCCACCAGGTGCTCGCGCTGCGCGCCCCGGACGTGGACCGCAGCCTCGCCTGGCTCAAGACCATGCCGCAGACCTGCGCGGACTTCACCGCCACGGCCACGAACTCCGACTTCCTGGACGTACGGGTCGCGGACCTCGCCCTGCCGAACGTCGGCGACGCCCGCCAGGGCTTGCGCCTCACCTTCACCGCCGAGTCGTACGAGGACACCCTGACCACCCTCACCCTGGACCTCGCCGCGGTTCGCGTCGGCGACGACGCGATCGTCCTCACCACCGGCGCCCTGGGCACCCTGCCGCGGGACGCCACCGAACAGGCGGTCCAGCACGCCGTAAACCGCCTGACGGCGGTGCAGCGCAAGGCACGGACCCCGGCCTGAGCCCAGGCCGGCCGTCGTCGCCCGTCCGCGCGCCGCCCCGGGACCAGACGCACTCACACGCGCCGAACGAGGAGAACCGCCAACGCGAGTCCCCGGCTCGGGGTGCGCGGCAGGTACCCCCCGCGCACCCCGGGAAACCGTCCCGGAAACCGCCCCCGGAAACGACGGGGTCCGCCCCCCGGGGGCCGCGCGCCGCCGCCGTCACCGCGGCGGGCGGGCCGTCACAGCGGCGGCTGCGCCGGGGCCGGGCCCAGGGTCGTGGTGCCGGGGGCGGTGCGGTGGCCGAGGCCGGTGCGGTAGGCGTCCAGGGCCGCCTCCACGCGGCCGGTGCGGCGCAGCAGATCACCGAGGAGGCGGCACAGGTCGGCCAGGTCGCCGGCCGCGCCCGCCCGCTCCAGCAGGCTCAGCGCACGCACGTAGTGCTCCTCGGCGGCCTCCGTGTCGCGGGTGTCCTCGGCGATGATGCCGAGCAGGCGGTGCGCAGCGGCGGCGTGCACGGCGCCCCGTTCGGGGGAGAGGTCGCCCAGGACGTTCCGCAGCAGGTCGGCGGCCTCCTCGGACTTGCCGCGCCGGTGCAGGACGTCGGCCAGCTCGACCGCGACCTGGCTGGTGTAGAGCGCGGCACGCTTGGCGGACAGCATGGCCTGGGCGGCCCGCAACTCCTCCTCGGCGCGCTCCAGTTCGCCGTTCTGCGCACACACATAGCCGCGCATCCAGTGGCAGTTGGCGAGTTCGGTGCGCAACTGGAGGGCGCGGTAGAGCTCGGCGGCCTTGGCGAGCGAGGCGTCGGCCTCGGCGATCCGGCCCTCGGCGAGCAGGGTGCGGGCCACCGACCGGTGCATCCGGGCCACCAGTGCGGGATCACCCGCCTGCGGGGCCAGCGCGAGCGCGAACTCGGCCGCCTGGGCCGCCCGGGCGTGCGCCCCCATGTCCATGTACGGCCCGATGACGCCGGCGTAGAGCAGCAGCAGCGCGTCCGGGTCGTGCAGCCCGCCCCGGTTGAGCTCGTCGAGGGTGGACTCCATCAGATAGACGGCGTACCGCAGCTCCCCCGCCAGGTAGTGGGAGACGGCGCGGCCGCGCAGCGCCGGGACCCGGGCGGGCAGCGGCGCGTCGGCGAGGGCCCGCTCGGACCGTTCGAAGAACTGCCGGCCGCTCTCCAGTTCGCCGGTCTCCAGGGCGCATTCACCGAGCCCCAGCAGCGCCTCGGCCTGGACGTCGACGAGTTCGTGCTCCTCGGCCTCCGCCAGCAGCCGGGTGTACTGCTCGGCCGCCTTCACCGACTCCCCGGTGGCGAGCGTGCGCCGGGCCTCGGTCAGTCTGAGGCGCAGGTCGGTGGCGAGATGGGCCGGGCGTCCGGTGGCGAGTTCGTCGAAGGCGACCCCGAGCCGCTCGGCGACGTGCTTGAGCGCCTCGTCGGAGGGCCGGACCCGTCCCGCCTCGAGCGTGGAGATGTACGCGGGGGTGTACGCCGGCTCCGCCAGCTGCCGCTGGGTCAGGCCCCGTTCCCGCCGTAGCCGCTGAACCCTGCGCCCGATGGTCTCCGGGTCGTCCCGCTTCGCCATGCGGTTCATCATGCCAGTAAGCCGAGTTGCGGCGAGCCGTCTCCACTGACCGGAGGTCAGCACCGGACCTTATGCGCAGCAGGTCCCAACTCGCCCTGGCGCACTTTCCGTTCGGCCCCCTCACCCCCTACGTTGGAGAGTGCGTTAAACGCGCTTAATCCATCACTGTCGTTGCGAGGTCGGTTGCCGTGCTCGGACGCACTGTCGCGCGCCAAGGACACTTCTCCGCACGTTGCGTCAGAGGATTCGGTGCGGCCGTCATAGCCGTGGCCGCCCTGGTCGCGGCGGCCAACGCCGGACCGGTGCGCTCGGCCGACCCGGTCCCCGCCCCGCAGGCGGTCCAGACCCGCTAGTGCTGTGAACGGAAAGGTTCACCGGCTCGCGACGCCCGGCACGGCTCCCCCAAGCTCTTCGAGCAGGGGGGACCCCCAGCCGCGTTGTCGCATCACCCGAGTACGTCCAGTACGCGGATCATGCTCCGCCTTGCGATGCTCCCCCACTGCCTGAACGGCGTGGGAGGTGCCCCCAGCAAGTTGTCGCATCACCCGAGTACATCCAGTACGCGGGTCATGCTCCGCCTTGCGATGCTCCCCCACTGCCTGAACGGCGTGGGAGGTGCCCCCAGCACCGGACGCCGCGAGCTTCCCGGCAAACCTCTCCGGTCACAGCACTAGCCACCCGTTTCGGCGCCCTCGTCGCGGGTCGCGCTCAGCCCGGGCAGCGCTCGGCGCAGCGCCTCGTCCAGCCGGCCGGCCGGCACCGCGTCACTGGGCGGGTCGTCGGTGAACAGGGCACCCAGCTGAGCGGTGAAGGCCTGGGTGAACGCCCCGTAGAGCGGCGGGCGCGGTCGGGAGACCGCCCGCTGGAGGGCGGGCAGCAGGATGCCGCGGGCGTAACCGGGACGGCATTTCGGCCACACCGGACCCGCACCGGCCACGGCGAACCCGGGTCGGACCTGCACCAGAACCGCGTCGGACCCGCGTCGGACCCGCGCCAGATCTGCGCCGGCCCCGCCTCAGGCCTGCGTCTGCAGCTGGCTCAGCTGGCGGCGCACATGGTCCAGCGCGCCCTCTCGCCGACCCGGCACCCGGCCGCGCAACTCCGCGAGCACCGAGCCGAGTTCGCGGGCCCGTTCCGGATCGTGGATCAGCCCCCACTGGTGGTGGGCGCGGTCGACGGCGGTCTCGACGGCCACGGCGTCGGCGGCCTGGCCCATCGCCAGGCGGGTGGTGGCCACGGTCAGCCAGGCCCGGCAGCTGCGGGCGGCGTCGCCCGCGAACATCGCCAGGTCCGCGCGGACCTCGGCCCAGTGCAGCGCGTCCTCGGAGGCCGCTCCGTGGGCGAGGGCGGCGGCCCGCTCCCAGCAGGCGGCGAGCGCGTCGGCGTCGCCGTGCCGGCCGGCCTGCACCCAGGCGGCGATGACCGTGTGCGGGTCGGCCGGCCCCGGCCCGGGCGCGGTGAGCACGAGGCCGGGGCCGCCGTACTCCTCGGTCAGCCGTGACAGCGCCTGCTCGTGCAGCTCCGCCGGGGGCGGCCGGTGCCCGCTGCGCAGGATCGTCGCCACCGCCCTCATGTACGCCGGTGCCGCCACCGTGCGCCGGGGCGGCGGCGGCGCGATCCGGCCGTACAGGGCGATGTTGTGCCCGCAGTCCAAGGGGCGCCCGCGCAGCAGTTCCCAGCTCTCCGCGTCCGCGTGCAGGTCGGCCACGACCGTGGTGGTGCCGTCCGGGCGCAGCCGGAGTTCCTCGCGCAGCCAGTGCCAGGGCAGGGCCGTGTAGCGGACGGTCGCCGGGGTGGTGCGGGCGAGCGCCAGGTGGGGCAGGTGCTGGCGGCGGTCCAGCTGGAGCTGGCCGGTGAGGAACACGGTGAGCGGGCCGGGCGCCGCCGCGGCCGCGCGCAGCCGGGTGAGCACGGCCTGCGGCTCCAGCGGGTCGGCGAGCTCCACCACGGTCGCGGTGTCCGTGCCGGACAGCACGGAGGGCGCCACGGCGGCCAGCACCGGCAGCACGGACGCGGCGTCCACCAGACGCCCCCTGCCCACGGGCGCGGCCGCGAGCAGCAGCACGGTTCCGGGCATCGTCCCCCCGTGTCGTGATCCGGTCGGTCGCGTACGTCAGCACGTTAACCGCTCCACCGACTTGCCAGGGCCCCTTCCCCGGTGTGCTCTGGTAGGCGGGGGCGAGGAGAGAGAGGAGCGCTCTCATGGCTCACGCGGCACCCGTGTCCGGTATCACCACCCGCACCACCCGCCCACCGAACCTGTTCAGCAACCGGGCCCACGCCATCGGCCGGTGGGCGGGACCGCTCGCGCTGGGGCTCGTCTACGGCTACTGGGCCGCGGCCGACCGGCGCGACGGCGGACCGATCACGGGGTGGAACGTGCTGTTCGGCTTCGTGACCACGATCGTGTTCACGGTGCTCCTGGCGGGCGTCCTCATGCTCGGCCCCCGGCTGCGGCGGGAGCAGCACGCGGCGCTGTGGTTCGCCTTCATCGGCGTGGCGTTCGGCTTCCTCTACAGCCAGAGCGGCGATGCGCTCGTGTCGACGGTCGGTCTGTCGCTGGGGATCGCGATCGTCGCGGGCCTCTTCTGCTTCTACTGGTTCTACACGCACGAGGACGCGGCGGGCCATCGCGTGAGTTGACCCGCTGATCCGCTGACCCGCGTCAGTCGACCCGAACCGACCGACCCGTCCGAACCGACCGACCCGCTCTCCCGGTCACCCGAATGCCGCCCCTCCGCTCGCGGAGGGGCGGGAGACGGCCTTGGCTGAGAACGTGTCCCGACGTATGCGAAGCGGTCTGTCGGCCGTGCTCATCGCGCTCTCGTGCCTGCTCGTGCCGTTCGGCGTGCTGTCGGCCTGGGCGGCGTACGGGCTCTCCGACACCGGTCGCTACGTCACCACGATGGCGCCGCTCGCCGACGACCCGGACGTGCGCGACGCGATCGCGGACACCGTCGGGGACGGGATCGTGCAGGAGATCGGCCACGGGCTGGACGCCCAGGTGCACCCCGGCACCATCACCCCCTTCGTGCACGACGCGGTCCGCTCGTTCACCCAGACCGAGGCGTTCCGCACGGCGTGGAACGAGGGCAACCGGGCCGCCCACGACGCCGTGCTGCGGGCCCTGCGCGACGAACGCGACCCCCTCGAACGCCCGGTCACCGTCGACCTCGCGCCCGTCACCGCCCAGGTCAAGGCCCGGCTCGCCCAGGACCACGTACCGCTCGCGAACCGCATCCCCGTCCAGCACACCGAGGTCGATCTGCTTCCGGCCCAGCAACTGGGCCGCCTGCGGAAGGGGTTCCACGTGCTCGAAGTCGCCGGTTTCTGGCTGCCGGTCGCGGCCGTCGCGTTCGCCGTCGCCGGGCTCGCCCTGGCCGCCCGCCGCCGCCGGGCGCTGACCGCCACCGCGCTCGGCACTGCCCTCGGCGGCGCGCTGCTCGCCCTCGCCGTCGCCATCGGCCGCAGCCTGACCCTCGCCGACCTCCCCGCCGAGGTCTCCCAGCCGGCCGTCGGCGCCGTCTACGACGCCCTCACGGCCACCCTGCGCACCACCTCGTGGATCCTGGTCGCGCTCGGTCTGACGGTGGCCGCGCTGACCTGGCTCTCGCGTCGCCCACGCCGGCCCTTCCGCCGCCGCCGGGCGGCCGAGGCACCCACCACCCAGACCCGCCCCGAGCAGCCGCCGCCACGCGTGCGCGTCTGATCCCGCTGCTCCCGCGCGCAGGACGCCCGGGGTCCGTGGCGACCCCGTAGGCTCGTCGTCGTGACCAAGCAGGGGGGACGGTTCGCGAGCTGGTGCGCCGGGCTGATGTTCGCGGGGGTGAGCGTCGTCGTCGGGTGCCGGCTGGCCGACAGCGACGGCATCACGCCCGTACCGCAGCTCCTCGCCTTCCTGCCGTGGCTGCTCGTGCCCACCGGACTGGGCCTGGCGTTCACGCTGCGCGGACGCTGGTGGGCGGGGGCGGTGTGGGGTGTGGCGCTGCTGGGGCTGCTGGCGTGGTTCATCGAGCCGTACGGCAGGGTGTCCGCGCCGGCCGGCCATGCCGTGGCCGGGGTGCGGGTGCTGACCTCGAACGTGCAGTTCGGGCGTGGCGCCCCGGCCCTCGCCCCGGTCATCCGCCGCGAGCGGCCCGACATCGTCTTCGTCGAGGAGTGCGAGTACACCTGCCAGGCGACGCTGGACCGGGAGGTCGGCGGCGACTACCCGTACCGGCGGGCGGTCCGGGCGGGCGGTTCGCAGGGGTCCCTGATCCTCAGCCGCTACGCCCTGCGCGGCACCGCCGGGGTCCGCGGCACGATGGGCATGCCGGGCGCGGTCGCCGACGTCCGCGGGCACGCGGTACGCCTCCAGCTCGCGCACCCCATGCCACCGCTGCCCGGCCAGGTCGCGCTCTGGCACCGGGAACTCGCCCGGCTGCGCGCCTTCGCCGCGGCGGACCGTACGACCCCGACCGTGCTGGCCGGCGACTTCAACGCCTCCCAGGACCACGCGGCCTTCCGCAGCATCATCGACACCGGACTGCGCGACGCCGCCCGCCTGGCCGGCGCCGAGCGCGCTCCCAGCTGGCCGGCCCGCACCGCGCCCACCCTCGGCGCCCAGATCGACCACGTGCTCGTCTCACCGGACTTCTCCGCGACCGGCGCCCGCTTCCTCGCCCTGGCCGACACCGACCACCGCGCGCTGCTCGTCGACATCACGCTGCACGACGGCCGAGGATCGCATTGACACGGCCCGCCTGCCGGTACTCGCCCCTGCCCAAGATCACCACTCGGGGCCGCTAACCTTACGTGTCCGTCCTGGCCAGGGATTGACGGGCATCAACTCACGAAGGGTTGCGCACATGGGCATTCTCACTCTCCTGCGGAACGCGTTCGGCCGGTCACGCAAGGGGCGTACGGCCGAGGCAGAGGGTGCGGAGCAGACTCCAACCCAGGAGCCGACCCCCACCGCTGCCCAGCAGCCGGAGCCGAAGGTCCCCGCCCCGGCGGCCGAGTCCGCCCCGGAGCCCCCCGCCACCGTCCACGTCCCGGACCCCCGGCCCTCCACCGGCGACGAACACGATCTGGTCTCGGCCGCCTTCGACAACGTCACCGTCCCCAAGCCGGCCACCCCCGTGGACCCGACCGAATCGACGGAGGAGCCCACCCCGACCCCCGAACCGACAGCCGCGGAACCGCAGCCGGAGCCCGAGGCAACACCCGAACCGGCAACCGAGGAGCCGACCCCGGCCCCCGAATCGGCAGCCACGGAACCGGAGTCGGAGCCTGAGCCGGCCCTCGAACCGGCAGCCGAGGAGCCGACCCCGGCAGCCACGGAGCCGGAACCGGCAGCCGAAGAACCGGCTCCGGCAGCCGAGCCGGCGTCTGCGACCTCCAACCCGGTCGCTGAGGAGCCGACCCCGGAACCGACAGCCGAACCGGCAGCAGCGGAGCAGGAGCCGGAGCCCGAGGCGACGCCCGAACCGCAGGCCCAGGCTGAGACCGAGGCGGAGCCGGAGGCCGACGCGCCGCAAGCCGCCGACGGCGAGGAAGCCCCGGAGGGGCCACTCGCACCCGACAGCGAAAGCCGCACGGGTGGTGCGGGTGGGAACGAACCGGCCGCAGGCGAAGCCGAGGCCGAGCCCACCCCCGAATCGCAGGCCGAGACCGAGGCGGAGACCGAGACCGAGGCGGAGCCGGAGGCCGACACCCCGCAAGCCGCCGACGGCGAGGAAGCCCCACGAGGGCCACTCGCACCCGACAGCGAAAGCCGCACGGGTGGTGCGGGCGGGAACGAACCGGCCGAAGGTGAAGCCGAGGCCGAGCCCACCCCCGAACCGGCAGCCGAACAGCCGACCACGGAACCGGAGCCGGAACCGGAGCCCGCGTCTGAGCAGTCGCCCTCACCGGCCGAAGGCGAAGCCGAGGCCGACACCGACGCCGAAACCAAGCCGGAGCCGGACGCCGAAACCGACACTGCGCCGGACGCCCAGTCCGAGCCGGAGCCGGACGCCGAACCCGAGGCGGAGACCACGGGCACCGAGCCCGCCACCCCCCTCGCCCACATCCACTCGCACGCCCCCGCCCTCACCACCGCCTACCAGTCCGCCGCATCCGCCCTCGCGAAGTACGACCTCACCGGCACCCGCGCCAAGGTCTACCTCGTCCTCGACCGCTCCGCCTCCATGCGCCCGTACTACAAGGACGGCTCCGCCCAGGCCCTCGGCGAGCAGACCCTCGCCCTCGCGGCCCACCTCGACCCCGAGGCGACGGTCCAGGTCGTGTTCTTCTCCACGGAGGTGGACGGCACCGGCGAGCTGACCCTCGCCGAACACGAGAACCGGATCGACGACCTGCACGGCTCCCTCGGCCGCATGGGCCGCACCAGCTACCACGCCGCCGTGGACGCCGTACTGGCCCACCGCGCGGAGTCGGCCGACGACCCGGCGACCCCCGCCCTGGTGATCTTCCAGACGGACGGCGCGCCGGACGCCAAGACCCCGGCCACCCAGTCCCTCACCGACGCGGCGAAGAAGCACCCCGCTGTCTTCTTCTCCTTCGTCGCCTTCGGCGAGCACGACAACAAGGCCTTCGACTACCTCCGCAAACTGAAGACCGACACCGCGTCCTTCTTCCACGCCGGCCCCACCCCCCGCGAGCTCACGGACCAGGAGCTCTACGAGGGCGTACTGGCGAACTGGCGCCCGTGACCCGCGCGCCCCACGGGACCGCGCGCCCGTAACCACGCTGCACCAGGGCCGCCCCTTCCCACCCCTCAAAACGGGAAGCGGGCGGCCCACCCATGTCGGCTACGATTTCAAGGTTCCGTAGACGACCCGCACCCGACGAGATCGTCACCCCACGTAGCGACTTGGGAGCAGCCCGCGATGGCTCGACACCTCATCACCAGCGCCCTTCCGTACATCAACGGGATCAAGCACCTGGGCAACATGGTGGGGTCCATGCTCCCGGCGGACGTGTACTCGCGCTATCTGCGCCAGCGCGGCCACGACGTCCTGTACATCTGCGCGACGGACGAGCACGGCACCCCGGCGGAGCTCGCGGCCAAGGAGCAGGGTCTCCCGGTCGACGAGTTCTGCGCGCAGGCGCACGACGCGCAGAAGGCGGTCTACGACGGCTTCGCGCTGGCCTTCGACTACTTCGGCCGCAGCTCGTCCCCGCAGAACCGGGAGATCACACAGGAGATCGCCCGCGAGCTCAAGGCGAACGGGTTCATCGAGGAGCGGGCCATCCGCCAGGTGTACTCCAACGCCGACGGCCGCTTCCTGCCCGACCGGTACATCATCGGCACCTGCCCGCACTGCGGCTACGACAAGGCGCGCGGCGACCAGTGCGAGAACTGCACGCGGGTCCTGGACCCGACCGACCTGATCGAGCCGCGCTCCGCGATCAGCGGCAGCAGCGACCTGGAGGTCCGCGAGACCAAGCACCTCTTCCTCCTCCAGTCCGTGCTGGCCGGCGAGGTCGAGGCGTGGGTCGACGAGCGCGCCGACGACTGGCCGGTGCTGGCCTCCTCGATCGCCCGCAAGTGGCTCACCGAGGGCCTGCACGACCGTGCGATCACCCGTGACCTGGACTGGGGCGTCCCGGTCCCGGCCGACACCTGGCCGGACCTGGCCGCCGAGGGCAAGGTCTTCTACGTCTGGTTCGACGCCCCGATCGAGTACATCGGCGCCACGAAGGAGTGGGCGGACCAGGACCCGGAGAACCGGGACTGGCGTTCGTGGTGGTGGGAGTCGGACGCGGACGTCCACTACACGCAGTTCATGGGCAAGGACAACGTGCCCTTCCACAGCGTGATGTTCCCGGCGACCCTGCTGGGCACCCGCGCGCCGTGGAAGAAGGTCGACGTCATCAAGGCCTTCAACTGGCTCAACTACTACGGCGGCAAGTTCTCCACGTCGCAGCGGCGCGGTGTCTTCACGCACGACGCGCTGGAGATCCTCCCGGCCGACTACTGGCGCTACTTCATGATGGCGAACGCGCCGGAGTCCGACGACTCGTCCTTCACCTGGGAGCACTTCACGGCCACGGTGAACAAGGACCTGGCGGACACGCTGGGCAACTTCGTCAACCGGGTGCTGTCCTTCTCCCGCAAGCGCTTCGGCGACGCGGTCCCGGAGGGCGGCGAGCCGGGCGAGGCCGAGGCCAGGCTCGGGGAGGAGATCGCCCGTCTCCTCGCCGAGTACGAGGAGCACATGGAGGCCATCCAGTTCCGCAAGGCGGCGGCCTCCCTGCGCGCCCTGTGGTCGGCGGGCAACTCCTACCTGGAGGAGAAGTCCCCCTGGCTGGAGATCAAGACCGACAAGGACGGCGCGGCCCTCACCCTGCGCACCGCGATGAACCTGATCCACCTCTACGCGGTGGTCTCGGAACCGTTCATCCCCACCTCGTCGGCGGCCATGCGCGCGGCGTTCTCCCTGGACGGCGACACGGCGACCTGGGTGACCGCCGCCGAGGCGGCCTCCCTGTCCACCGTCCCCGCCGGCACCCCGTTCACGGTGCCCCCGGTCCTCTTCGCCAAGCTCACGGACGACGACCTGGAGACCTACAAGGAGCGCTTCGGCGGCTCGGACGAGTAGGGCTCACCGCTTGCGCACAGGGGCCCGGGAACGACTTGTTCCCGGGCCTCTTCGCACTCCCTTGCCGGGTCAGCGTTCCGAGGCGTAGGCCACGAAGCCCTTCCACGCGTCGCGCGTGAGCGCAAGCTGAGGGCCTCCTACGTTCTTGGAATCGCGGACATGCACGGTGCCGGGGGTGACGGCGAGCTCAACGCAGGAGTTGCCATCCGTGCCGCTGCTGTAGCTGCTCTTGAACCACGCCAGTTCGGAGGCGTCGCTGGCGGAGGCCTTGCGGATCATGTTTCTCCCAGCAGTTTCTCGATGAAGGCCAGCGACTCCCTCGGGGGGAGTGCCTGCGCCCGGATCGTGCCATACCGCAGTTCAAGGATGCGAAGCTGCTTCGGATCGGCAATCGTCCGCCCGTTGAACGCCCCGTCGGAGCGTCCCACTGCCGTACCGTCCGGGAACTTCAGCAACTCGATCTTGCCGTCCACTCCTGGGTGAGCATCCGTGTTCGTCGGCATGACCTGAGCGTGACGTTGTTCAACCGCCCCACCTCCGACAGACGTTCGAGCTGGCGCTGCCACACCATTGTGCCCCCGACCTGTCGGCGCAGAGGTGCCTCTTCCATCACGAAGTGGAGCGACGGAGCCGGGACGCGTTCAAAGACGGACTGCCGGGACAGCCGCGCGGCCACCATGCGTTCCACATCGTCCGCGGAGTAAGGCGGTTGTGCCGCCTCCATCAGGGCTCGGGCGTGCTCCGGTGTCTGCAGCAGCCCATGGATGCTGTTGCACTCGTACACACCGATCTCGACCGCCTTGGCCTCCAACTTCCCCAGTTCCCGAACCTTCTTCGGGTACCGAACCCTGGCCACGTCCTCCTTCATCGCGGACAGCAAGCCACCCGCCCCCAACACCGCGTCCGCCCTGTCCAGGAACTCGGGCCGGGGAATCCGCTTCCCGCCCTCGACCTTGTAGACAAGGTCCTCCCCGTACCCGACCGCCTCCGCGAACTCGGCGGCCCGCAGCCCCTTCGCCTCTCGCCGCAGCTTCAACTGCCGCCCCACAGTGGTGATGACGGCCACTCCCCACTCATCGTCCGGATCCACCTCCCACCCCGGCTCGTCCGCCTGGTCCGTGACCCGCCGCACCTCGCCGTCCACCCGCATCCCGCACCCTCCGTCGTACCGCTGTACCGCCGTACCACAACGCCGCTGCCCGTAGGCCCAGTTCAGACAGCCCGGACAACAGCGGACAAGCGCCGGACAGTCACCCTACGTATCATCGCTGTCACTGTTCACGGTAGGCACGCACGGCCACGCTCGGTCACGTGAACAGCGAAAAGTCCACCCAACTTGTCTTGCCCGCCGACCACTTCCACGTGCTGCTGTCACCCACGCCCCGCGGCGCCCGCCTGGCCCGGCTTCTCGCCACGGACTGGATGCGTACGCGCGATCTGCCGCACCGCGTGGCCGAGGCCGCCGAACACGTTGTCGCCGAACTCGCCGCGAACGCAGCCACCCACGGCCGGCTCCCCGGACGCGACTTCCGCCTGGCACTCCTGGACCGCCGCGCGACCCTCCGCATCGAGGTCACGGACACCCGAGGCGACGACCTCCCGCGCCGCCGCCCACCCACCCCTGACGCCGAGTCCGGCCGCGGCCTGCTCCTCGTCGAGTCCCTCGCCGACCGCTGGGGCGTACAACTCGGCCCGATCCCCCGCAAGACCGTATGGGCAGAACTCGACCTACCGACGACGCGACCAGCGGAAACGGCGCACGCTCACTCCCCCGGGTGAACATCACCAACTTCGCGCCCGCCCGGCCGAGTTGCACTCATACGCTCCCCGTAGAACACGGATTGGCATGTGCCAGAGGCAATGCCCCGTCCGTGCGTTACCCCTCACCCTCACAGGAATCCGTATGGTCAGCTCGCCCCACGAGGCGATGCACCGCATCTTCCAGCAGTATCCGGGCCTCTTCTCCGGGGTGTCCGAGGTACTCGGCATCGACTTCTCCCCGCCCACCTCGGTCACCGTCCTGCCCAACGACCTCACCGAGACCACCCCCCGTCGAACGCCGCGTGGACACACTCCTGCGGCTGGAGGCGGAGGACGACGAGCCGCTGCTCCTCGCGGTCGAGGCACAGGGCAGGAAGGACCCGGACAAGCCCGCCAGCTGGGCGTACTACGCCTCGTACCTGCTCACGAAGTATCGCCTGCAGCCGATGCTGCTGGTCGTCTGCCAGGACCGCGCCACCGCGGAATGGGCCGCGCGTGAGGTCACCTTCGGTCCTCGCCAGTGGCCCCTGCTGACCCTGCGGCCACTGGTCGCGGGACCGCACAACATGCCGGTGATCACGAACCCGGCCGAAGTCCGCAAGGATCTCGCCCTCGCCACGCTGTCCGCGATCACCCACGTCACGCATCCGGACGCCGGGGCCATACTCAAACCAATGACGACCGTTCTGCGGGACACACCGCAAAGCGTCGCCGACCCGATCATCGAACTCATCGCACAAGGCCTGGGCAAGCACCCAGCCGCACAACTGTGGAGGAAACTGGTGGCCGTGGACCTCTCCTTCTACAAGTCGCCCCTCTCCGAGGAACTCCGCGCGGAGGGCGAGGCTCGACGCGCCGCCGAGGATGTCCTGGCCATCCTGGAAGTGCGCGGCATCGACGTCCCCGAAGCGGTCCGGGAACGCATCACCGGCTGTGGCGACTCCGAGATCCTGCGCCACTGGCTGCGGCGTGCCGTCACGGCCCCGACGGCCGAAGACGTCTTCACGGATGAGTAGCCTCAGCCCTTGAACAGGCAAAGGCCCGGAACCCCGAGGGGGTTCCGGGCCTCTCCCGCTTCCGTGGGGGACTACTTCGGCTGCGGCTTGCGTACCGACAGGTGCAGTTCCCGCAGGCGGGACTCGTCCAGCTCGGTCGGGGCGCCCATCATCAGGTCCTGGGCGTTGCCGTTGAGCGGGAAGGCGATGGTCTCGCGGATGTTGGGCTCGTCCGCCAGCAGCATGACGATGCGGTCGACGCCCGGCGCGATGCCGCCGTGCGGCGGGGCGCCGAAGCGGAACGCGCGGAGCATGCCGGCGAACTTCTCCTCGACGGTCTCTCGGTCGTAGCCCGCGATCTCGAAGGCCTTGAGCATGATGTCCGGCTCGTGGTTGCGGATGGCGCCGGAGGACAGCTCGACACCGTTGCAGACGATGTCGTACTGCCAGCCCAGGATGTCCAGCGGGTCCTGGGTCTCCAGGGCCTCAAGGCCGCCCTGCGGCATCGAGAACGGGTTGTGGGAGAAGTCGATCCCGCCCGTCTCCTCGTCCCGCTCGTACATCGGGAAGTCGACGATCCAGCAGAAGCGGAAGACGTTCTCCTCGAACTGGCCGGCACGCTTGGCGGCCTCCACCCGCACCGCGCCCATGATCTTCGAGACCTCGTCGAAGTCGCCCGCGCCGAAGAACACCGCGTGACCGGGGGCGAGCGACAGCCGCTTGGTCAGCTCCGCGACGTTCTCCTCGGTCAGGAACTTCGCGATCGGGCCGGTCAGCGCGCCGTCCTCGCCGACCCGCACCCACGCCAGGCCCTTCGCGCCCTGCTCGACCGCGTACTCGCCGAGCTGGTCGAAGAACTTGCGGGGCTGCCCGGCGGTGTCCGGCACCGGCAGCGCGCGGACGTGCTTGCCCGCGAACGCCTTGAACTCCGAGCCCGCGAAGATGTCGGTGATGTCGACGAGCTCCAGCTTGGCGCGCAGGTCCGGCTTGTCGGAGCCGTACTTCAGCATCGCCTCGCGGAACGGGATCCGCGGGAAGGGGGAGGTGACGTGGCGGCCGTCCCCGAACTCCTCGAAGAGCTCCGTCATGAGCTTCTCGATCGGCTGGAAGACGTCCTCCTGCTCGACGAAGCTCATCTCGACGTCGAGCTGGTAGAACTCGCCCGGCGAGCGGTCCGCGCGGGCGTCCTCGTCACGGAAGCAGGGCGCGATCTGGAAGTAGCGGTCGAAGCCCGAGATCATCAGCAGCTGCTTGAACTGCTGCGGGGCCTGCGGGAGGGCGTAGAACCTGCCCGGGTGGACCCGGGAGGGGACCACGTAGTCGCGGGCGCCCTCGGGGGAGGTGGCGGACAGGATCGGCGTCGCCATCTCGTTGAAGCCCATCGCCGACATCTTCTCGCGGATGGCGGAGATCACCGCCGTGCGCAGCAGGATGTTGCGGTGCATGCGCTCGCGGCGCAGGTCCAGGAAGCGGTACTCCAGGCGCCGCTCCTCGTTGACCCCGTCCTCGGTGTTGATGGTGAAGGGGAGCGGGGCCGCCGCGCCCAGCACCTCGACCTCGCCGACCTCGATCTCGATCTCGCCGGTGGGCAGCTCGGGGTTGACGTTGTCGGCGCCGCGGGAGACGACCTTGCCGTCGACGCGGACGACGGTCTCCTTGGAGAGCTTGTCGAGGGCCTCGTACGCGGGCGTGCCGGGGCGGGCGACGAGCTGCGTGATGCCGTAGTGGTCGCGCAGATCGATGAAGAGGATGCCGCCCAGGTCGCGCCGATTGTGCAGCCAGCCACTCAGCCGGACGTCGGTGCCGACGTCAGAGGCGCGGAGCTCGCCGCAGGTGTGGGACCTGTACCGATGCATCGTCGTTCATCCAGTCTTCGCGGATCGGGGATCACCGGGCGGGCACGGCCCGGACCTACCAAGCGTACCGGGCAGCTCAAGATCGGCTCCCCACCATTGAGAGAGGTCCCGGGCGGTGACGGGCAGTACCGGGGCAGGGCCGAAGTCCGCACGGCCGTACACCTTCGGTGGCAGTGTTCGATCGCCTCTTCTTACAGTGGGGCAATGCGCACTGGTGAGCCCCTGCCCGCCGTGGGGGACGTACTCGCCTCCCTCGCGACCGGGATGTGGCACTGGGACACGGCCACCGGCCTGGTCTCGGTCGACGCCGAGGCGGCCCGACTGCTCGGGCTGCCCGCCGAGGAGGCGACGCTCAGGGAAGCCGAGGTGCGCGCCCGCCTCCACCCGGTCGACTGGAACGAGATAACCGGCGTGGTGCAGCTGGCCGTCGCCGAGGGCACCCTCGCCGAGGTGCGCATCCGCGTCATGGACGAGCGCAACCGGATCATCCGCGTCGTGCGCAGCCGCTCCAAGCCGACCTTCGACGCCCGCAAGAAGGCGTACAAGCTGATCGGGACCCTTCAGGAGGTCGCCGAGCCGACGCCCGGTTCCCCCGCCGGGCGAAGAGCGGTCACCGGGGACTGGCGGCGCTCGCGGGAGGCCTTCCTGCTCGACGCCGGCCGGGCGCTGGCCGAGGCCCGCTCCACGGCGGAGGTGCTGCGGGTGGCGGCCGGCCTGTCGATGCCGGGATTCTCGCCGGACGGGCTGGCGGTCTTCGGCATCCAGGGCGACCGGCTGACGATCATCGGCCACCACGGGCAGCGGCCCGGCGACGAGGGCCCCTTCGTGCACATGGCGCTGGAGACGGACTACCCGGCCGCCGAGGTGGTCCGCACCGGGCGGGCCGTCTACCTCTCCTCCCCCGGGCAGTACAAGTCCCGCTATCCGCTCACCTGGCCGCTCGCCGAGCGCTTCCACCGCCACTCCTGGGCGTTCCTGCCGCTGACCGTCGCGGGCCGCACGATGGGCGCCTGGATGGCCGCCTTCACCTACCCGGTGGCCTTCACTCCCGACGAGCGCTCGGTGCTGACCACGGTGGCCCGCATGCTCGCCCAGGCCCTGTCCCGGGCCGGGACCGCGGAGACCGAGCGGGAGCTGAGCGAGGGCCTCCAGCGCGCGATGATGCCGACGGTGGGCCCCGAGGTCCCCGGCATGGACGTGGCCGCCCGCTACGTCCCCACCGGCGGCGGCCTCCAGGTCGGCGGCGACTGGTACGACATGATCCCGCTGCCCGGCGCCACCTCGCGGTCCCGCACGTCCTCCGGGCCGGGACGCTTCGCCCTGGTCATGGGGGACGTCCAGGGCCACGACGTGCGTGCCGCGGGGCTCATGGGCCAGTTGCGCATCGCCCTGCGCGCCTACGCCTCCGAGGGGCACCGCCCGGACGCGGTGCTCTCCCGCGCCTCCCGTTTCCTGCACGGCGTCCTCGCCGCCGGCGCCGACGGCGAGGACGGCGAGGACGGCGAGGACGCCGACGAGGTCGCCGACCTGCGCTTCGCGACCTGCCTGTACGCCGAGGTCGACCCGCGCACCGGAGTCCTGGAGGTGGCCCGCGCGGGGCACCCGGACCTCGTGATCCGGATGGCGGACGGCACGGTGCTGCGACGCCCGACGGCGGGCGGGCTGCCGCTCGGCATCGACCCGGACTCCGACTACCCGACCACCCGGTTCACCCTGGAGCCGGGCGAGACGATGATGATCTGCACCGACGGCCTGATCGAGACCGGCGGCCACGACCTGGACACCGGCTGGCAGCGGATCCGTACGGTCCTGGAACGGCACGGCGGCGACGCCGAGGAACTCGCCGACGCGCTGGTGCGGGCCGTGCACGGACCCTCCTCGCACCACACCACCGGGCCCCTGGCCGACCGCCGCGAGGACGACATCGCCGTGCTGCTGCTGAGCCGGCGCCGCGACGGCCGGGCGGTCCGCCCCAGGCTGCGGCACACCCTGATGACGGTCGCCCAGGCCGAGCCCGAGCGGGTCTCCGTGGCCCGCCGGCAACTGCGGGAGCTGCTGCACGACTGGCCGAGCGAGGAGCACGTGGACTCGGCGGTGCTGCTGCTGTCGGAGACCCTCGCCAACGTCCTGCTGCACACCGACGTCGACGCGCTGGTCCTGGCCGAGGTCAGCGGGGAGAGGGGCGAGCGGCGTCTGCGGGTGGAGGTCACCGACACCGGCGACGACCTGCCGCACAAGCGCCGGCCCGGCGAACTCGCCTCCTCCGGGCGCGGGCTGGTGCTGATCGAACTGCTCGCGGACGCGTGGGGCGTCGTGCCGCGGGGCCGGGGCAAGAGCATCTGGTTCGAGCTGTACGAGGCCTCGGTGGCCAGGTGAGCCGCTCCCCGGCATGAGCCCTACGGCGAAGCCGCGTACCGTTCCCGCAGCTCGTGCGCGGTCCCGAAGGCCGCCGCGGTCAACGGCACCGCCAGCAGCATCCCCACGATCCCGGCGACCGACGCTCCCCCGGTGATCGCCAGCATCACCACGGCCGGGTGCATCTGCACGGTCCGGCTCTGGATCAGCGGCTGGAGCACGTGCCCCTCCAGCACCTGTACCGCCAGCACCACCCCGAGCGCCCACAGCGCGATGACGAACCCGCGGTCGGCGAGCGCGACCAGCACGGAGACCGCGCCGGAGAGGAAGGCGCCCAGGTAGGGGATGTAGGCGCCGACGAAGACCAGCGCGCCGAGCCCGACCGCGCCGGGCACCTTCAGCACGAGCAGGCCGACGGTGATGCAGACGGCGTCGATCAGCGCGATGAGCGTCGTGCCGCGCATGAAGCCCTCCACGGCCGCGAAGGCCCGCCGGGCCATGGCCTCCGCGGTGTCGCCGGTCCCGTGCGGGGCGAGCGTGCGCAGGGTGGCGGCGGCCTTGTGCGAGTCGCGCAGGAAGAAGAACACGAGCAGCAGGGCCAGTACGGCCATGGCGATCGACTCGGCGACCACGCTGACCCCGCTGATGACGTTGGAGGCGGCCGTCCCGCCGAACTTCTCCAGCAGTCGCCTGCCGTTGGAGGCGAGGTCGTCCAGCGAGGTCCCGGCCGCCCCGAAGTGGGTGGTGAGCGACTGCGCGGCCTTCTTGAGCGAGGCGAGGATCTGGGCCCCGCTGTCGATCAGTGCGGCCACCACGATGTACACCGCGCCGCCGACGACCACGACGACCGCCACACAGGTGATCCCGGCGGCGAGCGACCGGTTCACCCCCGCCCGCACGAGCTGCCGGAAGAACGGCCGCAGCAGGGCCGTCCCCAACAGCGCCAGCAGCACCGGGATCACCGCGGTCCGGAACTTCACGCACAGCTCGACCCCGATCCACACCACCCCGGACACCAGCAGCACGACGGCGCACCAGGCGGCGAGACGCCGGACGGGCTCGGGCAGCAGCGGGGCGGGGGCCTGCACACCTCCAGACGATCACACGCCGGACGTGCTGTCCCGCACGGACGGTCCACCCGGGTGACACGGCGTCAGCCACCGGCACTCCGGCCGGTGGCGCGGTCCGCGTCCCGCACGGGGCCCGGCAGGAACGCGAAAGGGCCCCGTCCACCAGCGGACGGGGCCCTTGAGCCCAGTGGCCGGGAAGGCCTACAGCCCTTCCTCGCTCATCCCGTGAACCGCCGGAACGGTGCCGAGGCGGCCCTTCTTGAAGTCCTCGAAGGCCTGCATGAGCTCGTCCCGGGTGTTCATGACGAAGGGGCCGTAGTGGGCCATCGGCTCGCGGATCGGCTGCCCGCCGAGGAGGACGACCTCCAGGTCGGGCGTGTGCGCGTCCTGCTTCTCGTCCGCGCGGACGGTCAGCGAGGAACCGGCGCCGAAGACCGCGGTCTGACCGAGGTGGATCGGCCGGCGTTCGGCGCCCACGGTGCCGCGTCCCGCCATCACGTACGCCAGGCCGTTGAAGTCCTCCCGCCAGGGCAGGGTGACCTCCGCGCCCGGCGCCACCGTCGCGTGGATCATCGTGATCGGCGTGTGCGTGATGCCGGGGCCGGCGTGGCCGTCCAGCTCACCGGCGATGACCCGCAGCAGCGCGCCGCCGTCGGGGGAGGTGAGCAGCTGGACGCTGCCGCCGCGGATGTCCTGGTAGCGCGGCGCCATCATCTTGTCCTTGGCCGGCAGGTTCACCCACAGCTGGAGGCCGTGGAAGAGGCCGCCGGACAGGACCAGCGACTCCGGCGGGGCCTCGATGTGCAGCAGGCCGCTGCCCGCCGTCATCCACTGGGTGTCGCCGTTGGTGATGGTGCCGCCACCGCCGTTGGAGTCCTGGTGGTCGAAGACCCCGTCGATGATGTACGTGACGGTCTCGAAGCCACGGTGGGGGTGCCAGGGGGTGCCCTTGGGCTCGCCCGGCGCGTACTCCACCTCACCCATCTGGTCCATCATGATGAACGGGTCGAGATGGCGGTAGTTGATCCCCGCGAACGCCCGGCGCACCGGGAAGCCCTCGCCCTCGAATCCGCTGGGCGCGGTCGTGACGGTGAGCACGGGACGTGCCACGGCATCGGCGGGCGCGGCCACACGGGGCAGCGTCAGCGGGTTCTCGACAGTCACTGCAGGCATGTCGGTTCCTCCTTGTGCGACCACTTTAGTTGAGCGTTGAACTTTCTGCCAGCCCCAACGGAAGAAGCCCGGAGAGAATTCCCTCCGGGCTCCGAGCGGCGGCGTCCACGGCCGGCCTAGCCGTACATCCGGCGCATCGCGAAGTCGACCATCTGCTCGACCGCCTTGGCGTCGAACACCATCCGGTGCTCGCCCTCCATGTCGAGCACGAAGCCGTAGCCGGTCGGCAGCAGGTCGATCACCTCGGCACCGGTGATCACGAAGTACTTGGACTCCTTGCCCGCGTACCGGCGCAGCTCCTTGAGCGAGGTGAACATCGGGATCACCGGCTGCTGGGTGTTGTGCAGCGCCAGGAACCCGGGGTTGTCGCCGCGCGGGCAGTACACCTTGGAGGTCGCGAACACCTGCTGGAAGTCCTCGGCGGCCAGCTGCCCCGTGGTGAAGGCGCGCACCGCGTCCGCGAGCGAGGGCGGCGAGGGCTCGGGATAGGCCGGAGCCTGCTGGCCGTACCCGCCGACACCGCCGGGCATCTGCTGCTGCGGAGGGACGTACCCCTGCTGTGCCGCCCCGCTGTCCATCGGCTGGCCGTATCCGTACATGACCCACAGCGTACTGACCCGCACGAGGGCTCGGTCACACATGGCGGGATCGGGGTTGCTTCTTATTACCGACGGGTAGCATCATCGGAGCTACTAGTTGGTACGTGAACCAGATGCGAGGAGCCAGTGCCTCGCCGAGTCCTCGACGGGAGCCGTGGCCATGGGGCACTACAAGTCGAACCTCCGCGACATCGAGTTCAACCTCTTCGAAGTGCTCGGACGCGACAAGCTGTACGGCACCGGTCCGTTCGAGGAGATGGACGCCGACACCGCCAGGAGCGTCCTGGAGGAGCTGACCCGCCTGGCGGAGAACGAGCTGGCGGAGTCCTTCGCGGACGCCGACCGCAACCCGCCGGTGTTCGACCCCGAGACGAACACCGCGCCGGTGCCGGAGACCTTCAAGAAGAGCTACAAGGCCTTCATGGACTCCGAGTACTGGCGTCTGGGCCTGCCCGAGGAGATCGGCGGCACCACCGCGCCCCCGTCCCTGATCTGGGCCTACGCCGAGCTGATCCTCGGCGCCAACCCGGCGATCTGGATGTACTCCTCCGGCCCGGCGTTCGCCCGCATCCTCTTCGAGGAGGGCACCGAGGAGCAGCGGAAGATCGCCTCGATCGCGGTCGAGAGGACCTGGGGCTCCACCATGGTGCTCACCGAGCCCGACGCGGGCTCGGACGTCGGCGCCGGCCGCACCAGGGCGGTCCAGCAGGAGGACGGCTCCTGGCACATCGAGGGCGTGAAGCGCTTCATCACCTCCGGTGAGCACGACATGGAGGAGAACATCCTCCACTACGTCCTCGCCCGCCCCGAGGGCGCCGGCCCCGGCACCAAGGGCCTGTCCCTCTTCCTCGTGCCGAAGTACCTGTTCGACTGGGAGACCGGCGAGCTGGGCGAGCGCAACGGCGTCTACGCCACCAACGTCGAGCACAAGATGGGCCTGAAGGCCTCCAACACCTGCGAGATGACCTTCGGCGACCGCCACCCCGCCAAGGGCTGGCTGATCGGCGACAAGCACGACGGCATCCGCCAGATGTTCCGCATCATCGAGTTCGCCCGCATGATGGTCGGCACGAAGGCGATCTCCACGCTGTCCACCGGCTACCTGAACGCGCTGGAGTACGCCAAGGAGCGCGTCCAGGGTCCCGACCTGGCGAACTTCATGGACAAGTCCGCGCCCAAGGTCACCATCACGCACCACCCCGACGTGCGCCGCTCGCTGATGACGCAGAAGGCGTACGCCGAGGGCATGCGCGCCCTCGTCCTGCACACCGCCGCGGTGCAGGACGCGATCGCGGTCAAGGAGGCCGACGGCGAGGACGCCTCGGCCGACCACGCGCTCAACGACCTGCTCCTGCCCATCGTCAAGGGCTACGGCTCGGAGAAGGGATACGAGCAGCTCGCCCAGTCGCTGCAGACCTTCGGCGGCTCCGGCTTCCTCCAGGAGTACCCGGTCGAGCAGTACATCCGGGACGCCAAGATCGACACCCTGTACGAGGGCACCACGGCCATCCAGGGCCAGGACTTCTTCTTCCGGAAGATCGTCCGCAACCAGGGCGCCGCGCTGAACTCGATCGCCGAGGACATCAAGGAGTTCCTGGCCCTCGGCACCGGTGGCGAGGACCTGGCCGACGCCCGCGAGCACCTCGCCAGGGCCGCCGCCGAACTGGAGGCCCTCGTCGGCCTGATGCTGACCGACCTCGCCGCCACCGAGAAGGACGTCAAGAGCATCTACAAGGTGGGCCTGAACACCACCCGCCTGCTGCTCGCCTCCGGTGACGTGATCGTCGGCCACCTGCTGCTCAAGGGCGCCGCGATCGCCGCCGAGAAGCTGGAGACGGCCTCCTCGAAGGACCGGGCGTTCTACCAGGGCAAGATCGCGGCGGCGAAGTTCTTCGCGGCCAACGTCCTGCCGGGCGTCACCCTGGCCCGCAAGGTCGCCCAGAACGTGGACCTGGACCTGATGGAGCTGGACGAGGCCGCCTTCTAGGACGGGTCCCGGCGCCGGCGTCCGTCCCCACCCCCCACCTGCGCTGTCCCCACCCCCCACCTGCGAGGGTCCGCTCCCGACACCGGGAGTGGACCCTCGTGACGTCGTTAAGGTGAACCCATGAGTACAAGCCAGCGCTTCGACCGCGGCCACACCGACGACCTGATGTCCTTCCTGACGGCGAGCCCGTCGCCGTACCACGCCGTGGCGAACACGGCCGAGCGGCTGGAGAAGGCCGGCTTCCGCCAGGTCCGCGAGACGGACGCGTGGGACGGCACGGCGGGCGGAAAGTACGTGCTGCGCGGCGGGGCGATCGTGGCCTGGTACGTCCCCGAGGGTGCCGCGCCGCACACCCCCTTCCGCATCGTCGGCGCGCACACCGACTCCCCCAACCTGCGGGTCAAGCCGCTGCCCGACACCGGGGCGCACGGCTGGCGCCAGGTCGCCGTGGAGATCTACGGCGGCCCGCTGATGAACTCCTGGCTCGACCGCGACCTGGGCCTGGCCGGTCGGCTCACTCTGCGCGACGGCTCCACCCGCCTGGTCAACGTCGACCGCCCGCTGCTGCGCGTCCCCCAGTTGGCGATCCACCTGGACCGCCAGGTCTCGGCGGAGGGCCTCAAGCTGGACAAGCAGCGGCACCTGCAACCGGTGTGGGGCCTGGGCGACGACGTCCGCGACGGCGACCTGATCGCCTTCCTCGAGGCGGAGGCGGGACTCGCCGCGGGCGAGGTGGCCGGCTGGGACCTGATGACGCACTCCGTGGAGCCCCCCGCCTACCTGGGCCGGGACCGGGAGCTGATGGCCGGCCCCCGCATGGACAACCTGCTGTCGGTGCACGCCGCCGCGGCGGCGCTCACGGCCGTCACGGCGGGGACGCCGGAGCTGCCGTACATCCCGGTGCTGGCCGCCTTCGACCACGAGGAGAACGGCTCCCAGTCGGACACCGGCGCGGACGGCCCGCTGCTCGGATCGGTGCTGGAGCGCTCGGTGTTCGCGCGCGGTGGATCGTTCGAGGACCGGGCCCGCGCCTTCGCCGGCACGGTCTGTCTGTCCTCCGACACCGGCCACGCCGTCCACCCCAACTACGCCGAGCGGCACGACCCGACCCACCACCCGCGCGCGGGCGGCGGTCCGATCCTCAAGGTCAACGTCAACAACCGCTACGCGACGGACGGTTCGGGACGCGCGGTGTGGGTGGCGGCCTGCGAGAAGGCCGGCGTCCCCTTCCAGTCCTTCGTCTCCAACAACTCCATGCCGTGCGGCACGACCATCGGCCCGATCACCGCGGCCCGGCACGGCATCCGCACCGTCGACATCGGCGTGGCCATCCTGTCGATGCACAGCGCCCGTGAACTGTGTGCCGCCGACGACCCGTTCCTGCTGGCGAACGCGCTGGTGGCGTTCCTGGAGGGCTGAGCGGCACGGCCTCCCCCAAGCGCTCGGCTTCGCTCGAGCAGGGGGGACCCCATGGCCCATGAGGGGCCGCCTCCGCATGGTCACCCGGCTTGCGGGTACCCGGAGTTGACCGGAAGGGACCGGAACCGACCGGAACCACCGGACCCGACACCGGACAGGGAGGCGACACTCATGGGCCTCGGCGGCTGCATCATCCTCATCGCCGTGGGAGCCATTCTCACGTTCGCGACCGACTGGCACATGCAGGGGGTCGACCTGCACGTGGTCGGCGTCATCCTGATGATCGTCGGCCTGATCGGCGTCACGACGTTCAGCAGCATCTACCGGCGCCGCCGCGTCATGGTGCCCCCCACCGCGGTCGTCGAAGAGGACCGCCACCACCACGCACGCGACGGCTACGGCGACGGCTACGGCATCTGAGCACGTGCCGAGCCGGTCCCGCGGTCGCGGAACATGACGGACAGTCGGCAACAAGATTGAGCATTCCGTTACGCGCACCTCCTTGTCGTGTTGTGTGAATATCGTGAAGACTTGGCGCCCTTGAGCCCGTAGGGGAGAAACCGGGCGTCAAGCAGCCATCACGACGGGGGACTCTGCCGTGCTCGACTTCGCCGCACCCGGCGGCTCCCTGGGCGCTGCGCCGACGGCGCGGCCCCGACCCACGGGCCGGCATGCCGCCCGCCGCGCGCACGCCGCGGAGGAGGAGCCGGCCGGCAGACCCCGGCTCGCGGTCCTGATCCCCGCCCACAACGAGCAGGACCGCGTCGCCGCCGCGATCGAGGGCCTGTGGCGGCAGAGCCGGCGGCCGGACCTGATCGTGGTCGTCGCCGACAACTGCACCGACGACACCGCCCGGATCGCCGTCGCGCACGGCGCGCAGGTCTTCCACACCCAGGGCAACACGCACAAGAAGGCGGGCGCCCTCAACCAGGCCATCGCCTGGGTGCTGCCCCACCTCGACGACCGGGACCTGCTGCTGGTGCAGGACGCCGACACCGTGCTCAACCCGTGGTTCGCCGAGACCGCCCTGGCCACCTTCAACCGCAAGGTCGGCGCCGTCGGCGGAGTCTTCTACGGCGAGGAGGGCGGCGGCCTGCTCGGTCTGCTCCAGCGCATGGAGTTCCACCGCTACGCCTGGGAGCTGGAGCGCACCGGGGGCAAGGCGCAGGTGCTCACCGGCACCGGCACCATGTTCCGGGCCCGGGTGCTGCGCGAGGTGCGGGCGGCCCGCCGCGCCGGCGTCATCGGCGGCGGCAACGGCTACTACAGCCTCGCCTCCCTCACCGAGGACGACGAGATGACCAAGGCGGTCAAGACCCTCGGCTACCGCGCCATGTCCCCGGCGGGCTGCGCGGTCACCACCGAGGTCATGCCGACCCTGGGCAAGCTGTGGCACCAGCGGCTGCGCTGGCAGCGCGGCGCCCTGGAGAACCTCCGCGACTACGGCTGGACCCGCGTCACCGCCCGCTACTTCCTCCAGCAATTCCTCATGGGGTTCGGCGCGCTGTCCTTCCTCGTCTACCTGACCTTCATGATCACGTCCATCACCCTGTACGGCCCGCCGGGCCTGTCACCGGTGTGGACCTCGATCGGCCTGATCTTCGTCGTCGAGAAGGTCGTCTCCGTACGCCGCGCCGGCCCCCTGCCGATGCTGGTGGCGCTGCTGATGATCCCGGAGATGCTCTACGACCTCTTCCAGCACGCCGTCTACTTCTGCTCGCTGTGGGGCCTGCTGCGCCGCAGCGAGGAGAAGTGGGTGGCCACCTGAGCCCCCCCACCCCGCGCCGCACCCGCGGCGCGTCCTCTTCACACCCGCACCAGAGCAAGGAGAACGACATGTACGGACGAGTCGTCGGCGCCGGCACCACCGGCGCCGGAGGCGCCACGCTGGCCGCCACCGGCGTGTGGATGAACAGCATGGCCATGATGGTCGCGGCCACCACCCTGGTGGCCGCGGGAGTGGCCCTGTTCAAGCTGGCGCCGCGCCCGCGGCGCCGCTAGGGCCTGTCCCGGGGCCACTCGGCGATCAGCCTGCCGCGGTCTCGTCCATCCCGGCCAGGACGAGCGGCAGCCGGTCCGTCGCGCCCTCGGTGAGGCGGACCGGAACGCCCCAGTCCTGCTGGTGCACATGGCAGGCGGGGTACTCGTTCGCGGGGTCGTCGTCGCACGAGGCCGCCATCGCGGAGACGTGCAGGACCCCCTCCGAAACGGCGGGGTTCAGCTCCAGTTCGCGGCACAGGTCGGTGTCCGCGCCCTCGCCCTTCAGCAGCAGCTCGGGCGGGGTCGAGGAGACCAGCAGCCGGGTCGACGGTCCGTACCGGGTGTCGAGCTTCTGGCCCGCCGGGGCCTGGAAGATCACGTCCAGGCGCAGGCGGCCGGGGGCGACCTCCGTGGCGGCGCGCCGGGTCCGGTGGGCGACGGCCTCGACCCGTACCGCCTCCTCCGGCAGCCGCAGCCGGGTCAGCCGGTGCCGGGCCGACTCCACGACCACGATGTCCTCACCGACCAGCACGGCGTCGCTGGGCTCACGCAGGTCGGTGGCGAGGGTCGTGACCTCGCCGGTCGCCGGGTCGTAGCGGCGCAGGGCGTGGTTGTAGGTGTCGCTGACGGCGACCGAGCCGTCCGGCAGTGCGGTCACGCCCAGCGGGTGCTGGAGCAGCGCCTGTCCGGCGGCTCCGTCCCGGTGCCCGAAGTCGAACAGCCCGGTGCCGACCGCCGTGTGGACGGCGCCGTCGAGATCGACCCAGCGCAGGGCGGACGTCTCGGAGTCGGCGAGCCACAGCCGGTCGGGCGTGGCCGCGAGCCCGGAGGGCTGCGCGAACCAGGCCTCCGCGCCGGGCCCGTCGACGAGCCCCTCGTTCGTGGTCCCGGCGGTGACGGCGACGGTACCCGCGACCGGGTCGTAGGCCCACAGCTGGTGCACGCCCGCCATGGCGATCCACACCTTGCCGTTCCACCAGGCCACGTCCCAGGGCGAGGACAGCTTCACGTCCAGCGCGGGGCCGGACGTGGCCTCGCCCTGCATCCACTGGTGTCCGGTGCCGGCCAGGGTCGTGGTCTCACCCGTCTCCGGGTCGAAGCGCCGCAGGGCGTGGTTGACCGTGTCGGCCACCACGACGGTGCCGTCCGGCAGGAGTGCGAGCCCCTGCGGCTCCTGGAACCGGGCCCGGTCGGGGCCGCCGTCGGTCATCCCCCGGCCGCCCTGGCCGATCCGCCGCACCACGGTCTCGCCGTCCTCCGCCAGCTCCACCAGCTGGTGCCGGGTGGTGTCGCCGACCAGGAAGTTCCCGGACGGCAGCAGCACCGCCTTGCCCGGGAAGCGCAGGGTGGTGGGCTCCGGCTCCGGCGGCACGTACGGCCCGTCGCCGCGGCGCAGGGTGCCCTTCGCCTCGTGCTCGGCCTCCAGCTCCTCCACCAGCCGCTCGATCGCGTGCGCGTGCCCCTCGCCGGCGTGCTGCGCGACGACGTAGCCCTCCGGGTCGATGACGACCAGCGTCGGCCAGGCCCGTACCGCGTACTGCTTCCAGGTGGCGAGCTCCGGGTCGTCGAGCACCGGATGCTCCACGCCGTACCGCTCCACCGCGTCGACCACCGCCTGGTGCTCCGCCTCGTGCACGAACTTCGGCGAGTGCACCCCGACGACCACGACCGTGTCCCGGTGCTTCTCCTCCAGCTCCCGCAGCTCGTCCAGGACGTGCAGGCAGTTCACGCAGCAAAACGTCCAGAAATCCACCACGACGCACTTGCCTCGCAGGTCGGCGAGCGTGAGGTTCTTCCCACCGGTGTTGAGCCAGCCGCCCTTGCCGATCAGCTCGGGGGCGCGGACGCGGGCTCGTCGGGGTGCCGTGTCGTTCATGGGACCAAGGGTGCCACCCGCCGGCGGCGGCCCGCCCGGCGCGGTGCCGTACTGGGCCCGTCGGACCACCGGCGGCGTCGCCGGGGCGGAGCCGGGGAAGCGGTGAGGACATGAGATTCCTCGTACGCGACCGGATTTTCGGCATCGGTGACGACTACTGGATCGAGGACGAGCACGGCCGCAAGGTCTTCCTCGTCGACGGCAAGGCGATGCGGCTGCGGGACACCTTCGAGCTGAAGGACGCCCACGGCCGGGTCCTGATCAACATCCACCAGAAGATGCTCGCGCTGCGGGACACGATGGTGATCGAGCGGGACGGGGAGGCCCTGGCGAAGATCAGGCGCAAGCGGCTCTCGCTGCTGCGCAACCACTACCGGGTGTCCATGGTGGACGGCACCGAGCTCGACGTCAGCGGCAAGATCCTCGACCGGGAGTTCGCCGTCGAGTACGACGGCGAACTGCTCGCGGTGATCTCCCGGCGATGGCTGAGCGTCGTGGAGACCTACGGCGTCGAGGTCGTACGCGAGGACGCCGACCCCGCGCTGGTGATCGCGGTGGCGGTGTGCGTGATCCACCTGGCGGAGAAGGAACGCGAGGAGCGGTAGGCGCCGGGGACTGATCCGTAGGCGCTAGGAGGCGTCCTGGCGGCGCGGCGGCTCCAGGCCGAGGACCCGGTCCTTCAGGGCCGGGAACTGGTCCCGGGTGGCCGGCACCCTCGCCGGGTCGAAGTCGACCGTGAGGACCTCCTCGCCGGGGCCGGCCTCGGCCAGCACCTCGCCCCAGGGGTCCACCACGATCGAGTGACCCGCCTGCGGAACTCCCGCGTGCGTCCCGGCCGTTCCACAGGCGAGCACGAACGCCTGGTCCTCCACCGCCCGCGCCCGGGCCAGCAGGGTCCAGTGCGCACGCCGGCGCTCGGGCCAGCCCGCCGGGACCACCAGGGTCTGCGCCCCGGCGTCGACGAGCCCGCGGAAGAGTTCGGGGAAACGGAGGTCGTAACAGGTCGCGAGGCCCAGAGTGGTGTCCGGCAGAGGGACCGTCACCAGTTCCCGCCCCGCGCTCATCAGCACGGCCTCGCCCTTGTCGAAGCCGAAGCGGTGGATCTTGCGGTAGACGGCGGCCAAGTCGCCGGAGGGGGAGAAGACCAGGGAGGAGTTGTAGAGGGAGCCCGCGGCCGAGTCGCCGTCGGACGCGGCGCGTTCGGGGATCGAGCCGGCGTGCAGCCACACGCCCGCGTCGCTCGCCGCCTTGGCCATCGCCTCGTAGGTGGGACCGTCCAGCGGTTCGGCCTCGCGTTCGAACTCCTCGAAGGCGAAGGCCCCGGTGGTCCACAGCTCCGGCAGCACCACGAGGTCGGCCCCGGCCTGCTCGCACACCAGCGCGGCCACCCGCCGACGCCGCGAATCGACCGATTCACCCTCGTTCACGGCAATCTGGATCAGCGAGGCGCGCACACTACCACCGTCCTGGCACTCGAGTCGTCCGGACAGGCCTACGATCGTCACACGAAAGCACTGCCGGGCTGCCTCACAGCAGCGTAACTTAGCGTTCCAAGACACCCGCCGACCGCAGCCACCTCCCACTGGCAATGCCATCACATCCGCCCGTGTACCGACCGCCGAGGGGTCCCGTTCCGTGAGTCTGCATCCCACCCTCCAGCCCTACGCCGATGCCTGGACCCACTCCGTCGAGGCGATATCGGAGCTGATGCAGCCCCTGGTGGAGGCCGATTGGAACCGGCGCACCCCGTGCCCGGGCTGGTCGGTCCGCGACATCGTCTCGCACATCATCGGCATGGACTGCGAGATGCTCGGCGACCCGCGGCCCATCCACGCGCTCCCGCGCGACCTGTTCCACGTCACCAACGAGCACCAGCGCTACATGGAGATGCAGGTCGACGTCCGCCGCCACCACACATCGCCGGAGATGACCTCCGAGCTGGAGTACACGATCATCCGCCGCAACCGCCAGCTGCGGAACGAGTCCCGCGACCCCGGCACCAAGGTGCGCGGCCCGCTCGGCGCGGAGATCACCCTCGAAGAGGCCATGCGCTACCGCGCCTTCGACATCTGGGTGCACGAGCAGGACCTGCGCGCGGCCCTCGGCCGCCCCGGCGACCTCGACTCGCCCGGCGCCCACATCGCCCGGGACTACCTGCTGGCCGCCCTCCCGGACGTGGTCGCGGTCAAGGCGGACGCCCCGCGCAGCTCGGCGATCGTCTTCGACGTGCACGGCCCGGTGGAGTTCCTGCGCACGATCCGCGTCGACATCCAGGGCCGCGGCACCCTGGAGACGGCCCCGGCCCTCGGCCCGGCGGCTTCCCTCGCGCTCGACTGGGAGACCTACGTCCGCCTGGCCTGCGGCCGGGTCACCCCGGAAGCGGTCGCTGACCGTGTGAAGACGGAGGGCGACCTGGACCTGGCGGCGGCGATCCTGCGGAACTTCGTGGTGACCGCCTAGGGTCGTGGCCGCGGACAGACGTGCCTCCCTGGGGGCGAGCCGGAGCCCCCCTGCTCCAGGAGCCGGGGGGGGCGCCTCCCGCCCGCGGCGAGCGCACCGGATCCGGCCCCACCTCGCGGCGGCGGCGCAGGGCACCGTCACGCCGGCACGTGCACCGTCTCGACCCGGCTGGCGACCAGCCGCTCCCGCTCGCGCCGGGCCGCCCGCTTCCGCAGCCGCAGGATCTGGCTCACACCCAGCGCCTGGAGCACGAACACCGCCGAGAAGGCGATCCGGTAGTCGTCCCCGGTCGCGTCCAGCAGCACGCCGATCGCGAACAAGGTCGTCATCGAGGCCACGAAGCCGCCCATGTTGGTGATGCCCGAGGCCGTCCCCTGACGCTCCGCCGGATTCGCCGGCCGTGCGAAGTCGAACCCGATCATCGAGGCCGGACCGCACGCGCCGAGCACCAGGCACAGCACGACCAGCAGCCACATCGGCGCCCGCCCGCCCGGATACGCCAGCGTCACCGCCCAGATGCCCGCGGTCGCCGCCACCGTGCCGAGGGCGAGCGGCAGCCGCGCGGCGTGGTGCCGGGCGACGATCTGCCCGTACACGAGCCCGACGGCCATGTTGGACACCACGACGAGCGTGAGCAGTTCACCCGCGTCCGCCCGCGACAGGCCCTGGGCCTCGACCAGGAACGGCAGCCCCCACAGCAGCAGGAACACCATCGCCGGGAACTGCGTGGTGAAGTGCACCCACAGCCCGAGCCGCGTCCCGGGCTCCCGCCAGGACGCGACGATCTGCCGGCGTACGTACGCGGCGCCCAGGTGGGGCAGCGGCTCCGGTTCGTGGCCCTCCGGGTGGTCCTTGAGGAACAGCACGAGCAGCACCAGCACCACCGCTCCGGCCAGCGCGCTGCCCGCGAAGGCCGCCGTCCAGCCCACGCCGTGCAGCAGCCGGGCCAGCACCAGCGTGGACACCAGGTTGCCGGCCATTCCGGCCAGCCCGGCCAACTGGGCGACCAGCGGCCCGCGCCGGGCGGGGAACCACCGGGTGCCCAGCCGCAGCACGCTGATGAACGTCATGGCGTCCCCGCAGCCGAGCAGCGCACGCGAGGCGAGCGCGGTGCCGTACGACGGGGAGAACGCGAAGCCGAGCTGGCCGGCCGTGAAGAGCACGGCGCCGATGGCCAGCACCTTCTTGGTGCCGAGCCGGTCGACCAGCAGACCGACGGGTATCTGCATACCGGCGTAGACGAGGAGTTGGAGGATCGAGAAGGTCGACAGCGCCGAGGCGCCCACATGGAAGCGGTCGGCGGCGTCGAGACCGGCGACGCCCAGGGAGGTGCGGAAGATGACGGCGACGAAGTAGACGGCGACGCCGATGCTCCAGACGGCGACGGCGCGCCGGCCGCCGGGCGGATCACCGGGCAGGGAGGCCGGCGAGGACGAGGAGCTCACCGGACCTCCCCCCGGGCGAGGTGGGAGAACCAGTTGACGTGCCGGTGCACGACGTCGACGGCCGCCTCCGCGTCCCCCGAGCGCAGCGCGTCCAGGATCTGCTCGTGCTCGGCGAGCGTCTTGGCGAGCCGGTCGGGATGGGAGTGCATGACGGCGACGCCCATGCGCAGCTGGCGGTCGCGCAACTGGTCGTAGAGGCGGGACAGGATCTCGTTGCCGCCGCTGCGGACGATCTCGGCGTGGAAGCAGCGGTCGGTGACGGCGGCCGCGGCGAAGTCACCGGCGGCGGCCTGCTTCTTCTGCTTCCGGAGCAGTTCCTCGAGCCGCTCGATGAGCCCCGGCGGCGCGGGTACGGCCTTCCGGGCCGCGTACTCCTCGACCAGCTGCCGGGTCTCGACCACGTCGGCGATCTCCTGCGCGGAGACCGGCAGGACGAGGGCCCCCTTCTTCGGGTAGAGCTTGATGAGCCCCTCGACCTCCAGCCGCAGCAGCGCCTCGCGCACGGGCGTGCGCGAGACCCCGACGGCCTCGGCCAGCTCCCCCTCGGTCAGCAGGGTGCCGCCCTCGTAACTGCGGTCCAGTACGGCTTGCTTGACGTGCGTGTACACGCGATCGGCGGCGGGGGGCTGTTTCACGGCCAGGCTCATGCCCACAGCATAGATACAACACGTACCCAAGACCCGCCCCATCCAGCATGCGGACCATACGGGCCCGACGGCCGAATCCACCCCGGAAACCGCGCAACCATCCGCCCCACCCGTGAGTCAGACAGATGCGGCCCCACTTCTTTGTGGGCTCTCAACTCTGCCGCACCGCAGAGGAATACAACATAATCGGGGTACCTCACTTGAAAACCGGCATCCAGGGCATCCGTATCCGCAGAGCCGCCGCAGTCGTCGTGACCACGAGCGCCGTGCTCGCCGCCGGGGCCCTCACCGCGGCACCCGCGCAGGCCGTCACCGCGCCGTCGATCGTGGCCAAGGGCGGCTACGTGATGGACGACGCGACCGGCAAGTCCCTCTACGGCAAGGCCGCGGACACCAAGCGCTCCACCGGCTCCACCACGAAGATCATGACCGCCAAGGTCGTGCTGGCCCAGCCGAAACTGAACCTCGACGCCAAGGTCACCATCCAGAAGGCGTACAGCGACTACGTCGTCAAGAACAACGCCTCCCAGGCCCACCTGATCGTCGGCGACAAGGTGACCGTCCGTCAGCTGCTGTACGGCCTGATGCTGCCCTCGGGCTGCGACGCCGCGTACGCGCTGGCCGACAAGTACGGTTCGGGCTCGACGCGGGACGCGCGCGTGAAGTCCTTCATCGGCAAGATGAACAGCACCGCCAAGAGCCTCGGCATGACGAACACGCGCTTCGACTCGTTCGACGGCATCGGCAAGGGCAGCAACTACTCGACGCCGCGCGACCTGACGAAGCTGGCGCGCAGCGCGATGAAGAACTCCACGTTCCGCACGATCGTGAAGACGAAGTCGTACACCGCCAAGACCGTCACCAAGACGGGCAGCACCCGCACGATGGGCAAGTGGACGAACACGAACACGCTGCTCAGCAGCTACAGCGGCGCGATCGGCGTGAAGACGGGCTCCGGCCCCCAGGCCGGGGCCTGCCTCGTCTTCGCCGCCACCAGGAACGGCAGGACCGTCATCGGCACGGTTCTGGCCTCGTCCACGTACGCGCAGCGCGCGACGGACGCCACGAAGCTCCTGAACTACGGGTTCGCCAAGAAGGTCTGACACCCGCCCACCAGGCCGAAGGGCCCGCCGCTGACCTCAGCGACGGGCCCTTTTCCTGTGTCCGCGTGTATGGATGGTGCTAGCATCATTAGCATCATGTTGCTGCGATTGGACAAGAGGGACACCCGGCCTCTGCACGAGCAGGTCGCCGGCGCCATCCGGCGCGCCATCGCCGAGGGGGAATGCCGCCCGGGCGACCGGCTGCCGTCGGCGCGCGACCTCTCGCAGATGCTCGACATCAACATCAACACCGTCCTGCGCGGCCTGCGCGGCCTGCGGGACGAGGGACTGCTGGAGTTCCGCCGGGGACGAGGGGTGACCGTGGCGGAGGACGCGGACCGTCACTCGGGGCTGCGGATCCGGGTGCGCGAACTGCTGGCCGAGGCGGGCCGCCTGGGCTACAGCCGGAACGACCTCATCGAGATGATCAGGGGGACGCGATGAACAAGTCGAGAAGGCACGGAAACGGGACGCGCTGGGGAGCCGCCGTCTGGACGGCCGGTATCGCGGTCCTGATCGCCGCGCTGCCCTGGGCCGCGAGCGACCGGCTGCCGGAGCGGTTGGCGACCCACTGGAATGGATCCGCGGCCGACGGCGCGATGCCGCTGTGGGCGGCCTCGCTCGTCCCCGCTCTGGTCTGGCTCGTGCTGGGCGTGGGCATGGAGATGATGCGGCGGCGGGCCGGGGAGGACGGCCTGGCGGTGACGCGGCCGCGGGCGCTGGCCGGGCTGTTGTCGGCCGGTGTGGTCATCGTCGGTGGCCAGCTCTCCGTCGTGCGGGCGAACCTCGATCACACGGACTGGCACCAGGTGCGGCTGCCGATCGCGGGCATCGTCGTCTCGCTGGTGGTGGCGGTGCTCGCCGGGATCGCCGGCTGGCTGGTGGGCACGCGGGGACACGTCTCCGGCCCGGTGTCCGGGGAACGGAACGCCGCCGAACCGACACTGGAGATCCCCGAGGGGCAGCGGGTGGTGTGGTTCTCGCGCACCACCAACCTGTGGCTGCACCTCGTCGCGGCCGTGACCGGAGTGGTGGCGGTGGCCGCCCTGGTCGCGCTCGTCGCCGGACTCGCCGGGCCCGGCGCGGGGTGGTGGTTGTTCGCCTCGTGCGCGGTCGCCTCCCTCGCGGGAGCCGGCTGTGCCTCGGTCCAGACGCGTGTGTCCCGGCGGGGCCTGGAGGTGGCCTTCGGCCCGCTCGGCTGGCCGGTACGGCGCTGGGCGCCCGACGCGATCGAGTCCGCCCGCGCCGAGAACCGTACGCCCGCGCAGGTCGGCGGCTGGGGCTACCGCTTCAGCGGCCTGGGCACCACGGTCATGCTGCGGGCCGGGGAGTGCCTGGTGATCCGGGCCCGGGGCGGCCGGGGCGACTTCGCGGTCAGCGTGGACGACGCCGAACGCGGAGCCGCCCTCCTGAACGCGCTGCGCACCCACCAGCCGAGCTGACCCTCCCGGCCCGTCACACCCCTGGACCACCGCGGACGCCGAGGCGGCGCACCTCCGTGAGAGGTGCGCCGCCCCGTTTCGCCGTGGGCTGCTACGCCCAGGTGATCAGTCGCTTCGGCTGTTCCAGGATCGCGGCCACGTCGGCCAGGACCTTGGAGCCGAGTTCGCCGTCGACCAGGCGGTGGTCGAAGCTGAGCGCCAGCGTGGTGACCTGGCGGGGCTTGACCTTGCCCTTGTGGACCCACGGCTGGAGCTTGATCGCGCCGACGGCGAGGATCGCGGACTCGCCGGGGTTGAGGATCGGTGTGCCGGTGTCGACGCCGAAGACGCCGACGTTGGTGATCGTCACCGTGCCGCCCTGCATGGCCGCCGGGGACGTCCTGCCCTCGCGAGCCGTGGACACCAGCTCGCCGAGGGCCTCCGCGAGCTGCGGCAGCGTCTTGACGTGGGCGTCCTTGATGTTCGGGACGATCAGGCCGCGCGGGGTCGCCGCCGCGATGCCCAGGTTGACGTAGTGCTTCTGGACGATCTCCTGAGCCGCCTCGTCCCAGGACGCGTTGATCTCCGGGTTGCGCTTGATGGCGACCAGCAGGGCCTTGGCGATCAGCAGCAGCGGGTTGACCCGCAGCCCCTGCATCTCCTTGTCCTGCTTGAGCTCCTCGACCAGCTTCATCGTCCGCGTCACGTCCACCGTCACGAACTCCGTGACGTGCGGGGCCGTGAACGCCGAGCCGACCATCGCCGCCGCCGTCGCCTTGCGGACGCCCTTGACGGGGACCCGGGTCTCGCGCGCCCCGTCGTAGCTCACGGCGGGGGCCGGAGCCGCGGCCACCGGGACCATCGCCGCCGGCGGCTCGGGGGCCTGTGGTGCGGCCGGTACCGCCACCGCCGCGTGCACGTCCTCGCGCGTGATGATGCCGTCCGGGCCGGACGGCACGACCGTGGCGAGGTCCACGCCCAGGTCCTTGGCCAGCTTGCGCACCGGAGGCTTGGCCAGCGGGCGGGGCCCGGCGGACGCCGCGACGGCCGCCGGGGCCACGGTGCCGTGGCCGTTCAGCTCCGGCCGGGGTGCCGTCGCCGCCGGGGCGGCCGCGGCCTCCGGGGCCTTGCGCGGACGGCGCTTGGTGGAGGACGCCGAGACGCCGTAGCCCACCAGCACCGGCTGGCGGCCCTGCGGCTTCTCCTCCCCGTCCGTGTCCGGCTCGGTCTTCGGCTCGGCCACCGGAGCGGCCTGCGCCGGGACCTCGGCCGGGGCCGCGCCCGCAACCTGCACCGCGATGATGGACGTGCCCACGTCCACCGTGGTGCCCTCGGCGAAGTGCAGCTCGCGCACCACCCCGTCGTAGGGGATGGGCAGTTCGACGGCCGCCTTGGCGGTCTCGACCTCGCAGACCACCTGGCCGTCGGTGACCGTGTCACCGGGCTGGACGTACCACTTGAGGATCTCCGCCTCGGTCAGACCCTCGCCGACATCCGGCATCTTGAACTCACGCACGGACGCATCGGTCATCGTCGTCACGAACCTCTCCCTCAGTACGCCAGCGAGCGGTCGACGGCGTCGAGCACGCGGTCCAGGTCCGGCAGGTAGGACTCCTCCAGGCGGGCCGGCGGGTACGGGGCGTGGTAGCCGCCGACCCGCAGCACGGGGGCCTCCAGGTGGTAGAAGCAGCGCTCGGTGATCCGGGCGGCGATCTCCGCGCCGGAGCCGAAGAACACCGGCGCCTCGTGGACGACGACGAGGCGGCGGGTCCGCTCCACCGAGGCCTGGATGGCGTCGAAGTCGATCGGGGAGACCGAGCGCAGGTCCAGGACCTCCAGGGACTTGCCCTCCTCGGCGGCCGCGGCGGCGACCTCCTGGCAGAGCTTCACCATCGGGCCGTAGGCCGCCAGGGTCAGGTCCGTGCCCTCGCGGACGACCTGCGCCTTGTGCAGCGGGTTCGGGATGGCCTCCGTGTTGACCTCGGCCTTGTCCCAGTAGCGCCGCTTGGGCTCGAAGTAGATCACCGGGTCGTCGCTCTGGATGGCCTGCTGCATCATCCAGTACGCGTCCGACGCGTTGGAGGGGCTGACGATCTTCAGGCCCGCCACGTGCGCGAACAGCGCCTCGGGGGACTCCGAGTGGTGCTCGACCGCGCCGATGCCGCCGCCGTAGGGGATGCGGATGACGACCGGGAGCTTGACCTTGCCCAGCGAGCGGGCGTGCATCTTCGCGAGCTGCGTGACGATCTGGTCGTACGCCGGGAAGACGAAGCCGTCGAACTGGATCTCGACCACCGGGCGGTAGCCGCGCAGGGCGAGGCCGATCGCGGTGCCGACGATGCCGGACTCGGCGAGCGGGGTGTCGATGACGCGGCTCTCGCCGAAGTCCTTCTGGAGGCCGTCCGTCACCCGGAACACGCCGCCGAGCTTGCCGACGTCCTCGCCCATGACGAGGACCTTGGGGTCGTTGTCCAGGGCGCGGCGCAGCGACTCGTTGATCGCCTTGGCCAGGGCCATCTTCTCAGCAGCCATGATCAGACCCCCTCTGCGTCCGCGAACGACGCCTGGTAGGCGGCGAACTGGGCGCGCTCCTCATCGACGAGCGCGTGCCCGTCCGCGTACACGTTCTCGAAGATGGCGAAAAGGTCCGGGTCGGGCATGGCACGGACCGCTTCGCGCACTCGTTTGCCCAACGCCTCGCTCTCGGCCTCGAGTTCCTCGAAGAATCCCTCGTCCGCGTGGTTTGCGGCCTCCAGGTGGCGGCGAAGGCGCAGGATCGGGTCCTTCGCCTCCCAGGCCAGGCGCTCCTCGTCCCCCCGGTAGCGGGTGGGGTCGTCGGAGGTGGTGTGGGCGCCCATGCGGTAGGTGTACGCCTCGACCAGGGTGGGGCCCTCGCCGCTGCGGGCGCGCTCCAGCGCCCACTTGGTGACGGCGAGGCAGGCCAGTACGTCGTTGCCGTCGACGCGGACGCCGGGGAAGCCGAAGCCCGCCGCGCGCTGGTAGAGCGGGACGCGGGTCTGCTTCTCGGTCGGCTCGGAGATCGCCCACTGGTTGTTCTGGCAGAAGAACACCACGGGGGCGTTGTAGACCGCGGAGAAGGTGAAGGCCTCGGCCACGTCGCCCTGGCTGGAGGCGCCGTCGCCGAAGTAGGCGATGACCGCGGAGTCGGCGCCGTCCTTGGCGACGCCCATCGCGTAGCCCGTGGCGTGCAGCGCCTGGGAGCCGATGACGATCGTGTAGAGGTGGAAGTTGTTGCCGTTGGGGTCCCAACCGCCGTTGTTCACACCCCGGAACATGCCGAGCAGGTTGGTCGGATCCACCCCGCGGCACCAGGCGACGCCGTGTTCACGGTAGGTCGGGAAGACGTAGTCGTCCTCGCGGGTGGCGCGGCCGGAGCCGATCTGGGCGGCCTCCTGGCCGAGCAGCGAGGCCCACAGTCCCAGTTCGCCCTGGCGCTGCAGGGCGGTGGCCTCGGCGTCGAAGCGGCGGGTGAGCACCATGTCGCGGTACAGACCGCGAAGCTCCTCGGCGGTGATGCCGGCGACGTACTGGTCGTACTCGGCGTTCTTGACGCGCTTGCCCTCGGGCGTCAGCAACTGCACGAGTTCGGGGTCGGCGCTCTTCTTGGCGCCGGTACGCCGCCTGGTGCCTGCGGCTTTCGTGCCGGTCGCGCCGGCCTTGCTTCCGGCGCTGCGTCGCGGTGTGCGCGCGGCAGTGCTCTCCACGGTCACGTGTGCTCCTCCGTCGGTCCGGCCCCGGGGTTGCCGGTAGCCAGTGCGGCTCACCTGTTCCGGACCACCGGGCACGGGGTGGGTGCCACTCGGCCGGGAACAGGCGTGACAGGTGCCCCGGCGAGCGCCCTGCAGCAGTCACGTTACCCAGTGCTCCACATTTCTGGGAAACCCCCCTGACCTGGGCGTTTCCTTGGATTTCCAAGTATTTCCACTTGGACGTCCAAGTACCTCGCCGGACAGTCGGGGCAGCCGCTGGTCACAGCCGTGCAGGGGGCCGGAACACCGGCACGTTATCCCGGCCACCCCTGAGTCGGGAAGGGTCGGCGAATGGCCGGAACTGCTCTTGATGGATGACCCCGCACGGGGGACGCCGAAACAGGACCCGCCGCGCGGCGACAAGGGGCGCCACCGAGGGTCAACCGGCGCACGGCGGGCGGTGTCGGGACGGCATCACGACCTCATGTGACCGAAAGCGACCATCGACGACTGCCTGTGACAAGCCCCAGCTCACGGCGTCCGCAGGTGCCCTAGCATCTGGCGCGTGCCGCGCCCATGTGTACCACCCCCCGTGCCCCACGCGCCCCCTCTGCGCGCCTTGCTGCGCCAGTACGCCGCCGGTTCCGCCCTCACCTGCGAGCCGGTCGACCAGGGCCTGCTCAACCGCGGCTACCGGCTGTGCACGACCCGCGGCCGTTATTTCCTCAAGCACCACTTCGATCCGGACACCGCCGATCCCACCGCCATCGCGCGCCAGCACCGGGCCACCCAGCGCCTGGCCGACCTCGGCGTCCCGGTGGCGCCGCCGCTCACCGGCCGCGACGGGCGCACGGTCGCCGTCGTCGGCGGCCACGCCTACGCCCTGCACCCCTGGATCGACGGCCGGCACCGGCACGGCGGGCAGCTCACCACCAAGCAGTGCGCCCGCCTGGGAGCACTGCTGGGAGCCGTGCACGCGTGCCTGGAGCGGGTGATGCCGCCCAAGGGCCGCACCCGCCCCGCCGCGAGTCCCCACCCCGTGGAGAGCGCCGATCCCGCCGACACCTTCACGCTGATCGACGACCTGCTCGGGCACGTCCGCCGCCACCGGCCCCCGGACACCTTCGACGAACTGGCCCGGCACCGGCTCCTGGAGCGGCGCGCGCTCCTGGAACGGCACGCGGACCGGCGTCCGCCGCCCGGCGGGCCCGTCGGCTGGGTGCACGGCGACTTCCACCCCTTCAACCTGCTCTACCAGGGGGAGGCCCCCGCCGCGATCGTCGACTGGGACCGGCTCGGCGTGCAGCCCCGCGCGGAGGAGGCGGTGCGCGCCGCCGCGATCTTCTTCGTCCGGCCCGCCGGCACCCTGGACCTGCCGAAGGTCAGGGCGTACGCGCGCGCGTACCGGCTGGCGGCCGGCGCCACCCCCTCGGAGCTCGCGGCGGCCGTGCACCGCGTGTGGTGGGAGCGCCTGAACGACTTCTGGATGCTGCGCTGGCACTACGAGCGCGGCGACACCCGCGCGGACCCGCAGTTCCCGGCCGCCTCGGCGCTCGCGGTGTGGTGGACGCGGGAGTACGGCGCGGTGTGCGGCGCGTTCGCGGAGTGACGCCGAAGGAGCCGGACGGAACACCACGCGCGCGTGGGCCCGTACGGCCTCACGCGCGCGTGAAGGATGCTCGGTTCGCGGCGGGACTCAGTTGCCTCCGACGGGGTTCCCCGCCGCGCCCGCGGCGGTGCCGGCGGCGTCGCCACCGCCGCTGTCCCCGGAGCCGTCGCTCGTCGGGACGCCCGGGTCCTGGGAGGTCGACGGAGGCCCGGGATCGGCCGGTTCGCTGGAGGTCTGCGGGTCGGACTGCTCGTTGGAGGGCTGCTCGCCGGACGGCTCCGACGGGGTCCACGACGGCCGGTACGACGGCGTGTACTTCCAGCCGCCCCCGCCCGAGCCGTAGCCCCGGTCCGTCGACGTGTCCGACGGCTCCTCGTTCGACGTGTCGCTCGGGGTGGTGCTGGGCTGCGCGTCGTCGGTGGACTGCGTGTTCGACGGCGACTTGGTGGTGTCGCCGCCGGTGCCGGTGTCGCCGCCGGTGTTCTGCAGCGCCAGTGCCACGCCCGCGGCGATGGCGATCACCGCGAGGACGGCCAGGATCCACAGCTTGCCGCGGCCGCTGCCCTTGTTGCCGTGCCCCTCGAAGCCGCCGTCGTCCGGGTTGCCGTACCCGGTGGGCAGGATCGGCTGGGGGATCTGCGTGGTGCCGGAGCCGAGGTCGGCCTGGTGCGGCATCACGGTCGTGCCCGCGTAGCCCGCCGCCGGGGTGTGCCGGCCGTCGTGCGCCTCGACCGGGCCGGTGTTCCAGGTGCCGGTGTGGCCACCCTGGTCGTACAGCATCTGCAACCCGTACTGGACCAGCCCGCGCATCTCCTCGGCGGTCTGGAAACGGTCGTCGGGCTCCTTGGCCAGCGAGCGCATGACCAGGCCGTCGAGTTCCGGCGGGCAGGTGCCGCCGGGGACCTGCGACGGCAGCACCGGCATGTCCTGGACGTGCTGGTAGACCACCGACAGCGGGGTCTCGCCGGTGAACGGGGGCCGCAGCGCGAGGAGTTCGTACAGCAGGCAGCCCGTGGCGTACAGGTCGGAGCGGTAGTCGACGGCCTTGCCGAGAGCCTGTTCCGGGGAGAGGTACTGCGGAGTGCCCATGACCATGCCGGTCTGCGTCATCGTCGTGGACGCCCCGTGCAGGGCGCGGGCGATGCCGAAGTCCATCACCTTCACGGCGCCGTTGTCGGTGATGATGACGTTGGCCGGCTTGATGTCGCGGTGCACGATGCCGTGCTGGTGCGAGTAGGCCAGCGCCTCCAGCACACCGGAGACGATGATCAGCGCCTGCTCCGGGCCGGGCGCCTCGGCGTTGAGCAGCAGATCGCGGATGGTGCGGCCCTCGACCAACTCCATCACGATGTACGGCACGGCCTGGCCGCCCGCCTGGTCCTCGCCGGAGTCGTACACGGCGACGATCGCGTGGTGGTTGAGCCCGGCCACTGACTGGGCCTCACGTGTGAACCGGGCCTTGGAGACGGGGTCCTCGGCCAGGTCTGCGCGGAGCAGTTTGACCGCCACGGTCCGCCCGAGGCGCACGTCCTCGGCGGCGAACACCTCGGCCATGCCGCCCCTGCCGAGTCTGTGCGTCAACCGGTACCGGCCGTCGCCGACCAGGCCGTTGTTGCCCCACATCTCCGGCGCGTCCGACATACCGCCGCCAGCCGCCTCGGGGTCGGACGGGCCCTGGGCGCGATGCTGCTGTGCCATCAGTCCTCGCCGTCGTTTCTGCCCGCGGTGCGCGCGGTGTTGTCACGGTCTCCGTCGGCCACGCTACAGGCTCCGCGGGGGCCGCCGGTCCAGGATCGTCGCGGCGAGCACCGCCGGGACCGGCCCGAGACGGACCGGCCATGAAACCGCGTGCGGGTGCCGTGGTGCAAATTCCGTGTACCGGCCGTACGCCTGCTGTAACGCTTCCGCGACGCTTCTTTCGCGTACGGTCACGGAACGGGCACTGAGCTTGACGTGTCGGTGCCCTGGGGCAGACTGGCCGGGAATGACTCATTCGATCAACGAGGGCGCCGGACGGCCTAAGTGGGGGACGCGGAGACATGAGCCAGGACGGCGCACACGGCCAGTACGCGGGACGGGCACTGGCCGGCGGCCGCTACCAGCTGCGCGACCTGCTCGGCGAGGGCGGCATGGCCTCGGTGCACCTCGCCTACGACTCCGTGCTCGACCGCCAGGTCGCGATCAAGACACTCCACACCGAACTCGGCCGCGAACAGGCCTTCCGCGAGCGGTTCCGCCGCGAGGCCCAGGCAGTGGCGAAGCTCACGCACACCAACATCGTCTCGGTCTTCGACACCGGCGAGGACGATGTGGACGGCATGACGACGCCGTACATCGTCATGGAGTACGTCGAGGGCCGCCCCCTCGGCTCGGTGCTGGAGGAGGACATCCGGCAGCACGGCGCGATGCCCGCCGACAAGGCGCTGAAGATCACCGCAGACGTGCTCGCCGCGCTGGAGATCAGCCACGAGATGGGCCTGGTCCACCGCGACATCAAGCCGGGCAACGTGATGATGACCAAGCGCGGCGTGGTCAAGGTCATGGACTTCGGCATCGCCCGCGCCATGCAGTCCGGCGTGACGTCGATGACGCAGACCGGCATGGTCGTCGGCACCCCGCAGTACCTCTCGCCGGAGCAGGCGCTCGGCCGGGGCGTGGACGCGCGGTCCGACCTGTACTCGGTCGGCATCATGCTGTTCCAACTGGTCACCGGGCGGCTGCCGTTCGACGCGGACTCGCCCCTGGCCATCGCGTACGCGCATGTGCAGGAGGAGCCGGTGGCGCCCTCCTCGATCAACCGCTCGCTTCCTCCGGCGGTGGACGCGCTGGTCGCCCGCGCGCTGAAGAAGAACCCCAACGAGCGCTTCCCCAGCTCCGAGTCCATGCGCGACCAGTGCCTGCGCGTGGCGGCCTCCTTCCAGGCGGCCGCGCCCAGCATCGTCCCCGGCGCCCATACGCCGAGCGGCGCGGGCGTCGGCTCGGCGGTCTTCCCGCCCGTCGACCAGACCTCCCCGGTCGCCCAGGGCAATGTGCAGACGCCGTACCAGCCGGCCCCGACGCCCAACCCCTACAGCACCGGCGCCCCCACGCCCGCGAGCTACGGCTACCCGCAGCAGCCCGGCTACCAGACGCCCGTCGCGTCGCCGTACGCGCAGCAGCAGGCGCCGACCCCGCCGCCGTACGTCGTCTCGCCCCAGCACACGCCCCCGCCGGGCGGCGGCAGGAGCACCCGGCCCGTGGTCATCGGGTCGATCGCCGTCGCCGCCATCGCGGTGGTCGGCCTGATCGTCGCGCTGACCCTGGACAACGGCGGCGGCGCAGACGAGGCCAAGGGCGGGGGCGGCGGCGCGAGCAAGTCCGCCTCGGTGGTCGAGGGCCACCGCGGGCCGGACACCTCGAAGACGATCGACTCCGACGACTGCAAGGAACCGCGGGAGTCGTACAACGACCCGGACAAGATCAGGCTGCCGGACTTCCGGTACAAGAACCTCGGGTCGGTCAAGGAGTGCCTCCAGGCCGCCGGCTGGAAGCTGAAGAAGGTCGACGTCGACGAGAACACGTTCGGCCAGGACACGGTCCTCAAGCAGTTCCCCGCAGCCGACACGGACGTCGACCCGAAGAGCATGCCGGTGATCCAGCTCGACGTCTCGACCGGCAACCCTCAGTCGTCCTGACCGTCACCGTCCCGTCCGGCTCCCGCCGAGCACGGCGGGCGGTCCCGTAAACAAGAAGCGCGTTCCCGTAAGGAGAAGGCCCCGGCAGTACCCCGGGGCCTTGTCACGTCCGCGCTACGAGGACAGGTGCGGGCGGGGGCGCGGCAGACGGCCCGCGGACCCGGCGCCCGCGGGCAGGACACCTGCGCGTACGGGTGCCTACAGGTACGGCCCGCCCGAGCGGCCGCCCGTGCGGGGGTCGTCGCCGCCGTCGTGCCCGATACCCGGGGGCAGGGCACGGCGCATCTGCTCCAGCTGGGCGCGGGCGGCCATCTGCTGGGCGAACAGAGTCGTCTGGATCCCGTGGAAGAGACCCTCCAGCCAGCCCACCAACTGCGCCTGTGCGATGCGCAGTTCGGCGTCACTGGGGGTTCCCTCGTCGGTGAACGGCAGGGAGAGCCGCTCCAGCTCCTCGACGAGTTCCGGCGCCAGGCCGTCCTCCAGCTCCTTGACCGAGCTCGTGTGGATCTCCTTCAGCCGGACCCGGCTGGCCTCGTCCAGGGGAGCCGCGCGCACCTCTTCGAGAAGCTGCTTGATCATGCTGCCGATCCGCATGACCTTCGCGGGCTGCTCCACCTGCTCCGTCACCGGGGTCTCACGGGAGTCGTCGTCCCCGCCGCCGCCGAGCGCCATTCCGTCCTGGCCCACGACCAGGATCTGCGGATTCTCCGGCGACCGTTCGTTCCTCGGCATCTCCATGCCGCCATTGTCTCGCACCCGTACATGCCACTTCCGTGGCGCCCCCACGGAAGGCGGTCCACCGCGTCATTTCCACGCGTCTTCGACCCGCGGGAGGTCCAGCCGGAGCAGACGGGCCTCGCAGTGGTCCAGCCAGCGGGACTCCGCCTCGGCCCAGCAGATCAGCTGCTCCACGACCAGCAGCCGGGCCACCTCGCCCGGTCCCGCGAGCGGGCCGGCAAGAACCTGGGCGCGCTGCCGCACGTAGTCGTGCAGCGACTCGGACACATGCCGGCGCTGCACCTCGACGACCTCGCGCACATCGACGCCGGGCGCCGCCACCGCCAGCACCAGCTTGATCGCCAGCTCGTCGCACGCCGGACCCGTCCGCTCCACCGGCCGCGCGTACCAGGCCCGCAGCTCGGCGCGGCCCGCCTCGGCCAGTGCGTAGACCACCCGGCCGGCCTCGTCCACGCCCTCCCGGGTGACCAGGCCCTCGTGCTCCAGGCGGCCGAGCGCGGCGCAGACCCGGCCGATGTACAGCGGCCGGGCCGCCCCCGTGCGCGCCTCGAACTCGGCGCGCAGCCGGGAGCCGTGGCGGGGGCCGTCCGCCAGGAGCGCCAGCAGTCCGTGACGTATAGCCATAACCGGATTGTGCAGTGGGTTCGACCCGGTGGCCGATCCTGGAATGCCGGATTGGTCCAGTGATGTGACTGTTGTTACAGAAATGATCTGATCCGCTGGCCGGACACCGTGTGAGGGGGTCCCCGACGTGACTCCATGGCTGCGTGCTCTGCTGCGCGCGACGGGACTGCTGATCACGCTGGCAGCGGCCGTCCCGGCCAGTGGCCCCGCCTCGGCGTACGGCGCCGCGCGAGCGCCCTCGGCCTCCGCCACGCCGCACGACATCGCGTCCGGGGCCGCCACGGACGCCTCCGGCACCGTCGCCTCCGGCGCCTCTGCGGCCGGTACCTCTGCCCCGGGCTCCGCCGCCCCCAGGATGGCCGCTGGCTCCCGCTCCTCGCCGGTCCACGGGCCCCCGCCCTCGACGCCGTCGTCCCCAGCCTCACACCCGGCCTCGTCCCCTTCCGCCTCGCCGTCTGCGTCCTTGTCGTCCTCCGACCCGTCGCGGGCCGGGAACCACCCCGGTGGGGGGCGGCATCGGCCGGGGCGGCCGCACTGGTGGGAGAGGGAGAGGGACCACGACGACGGCAGCGAGGACTTCGAGAGCGCGAGCGCGACGCCGGAGGCGACGAGCGCCTCGCCCTCGGGCCAGGAGGCCGCTCCCGTGCCGTCCGGGGCGCAGGACAGTCCCGGCGCCCTGCCCGTCTCGCAGACCGAGAACGGACCCGTGCTGCGGTCCGTGTCCCTGGGCAGCGGGCTCGTCCTGATCGGCCTCGGCCTCGGCCTCGCGTTCATCGCCCTGCGGTTGCGCCGGAGCTAGCTCCGGCGCAACCGGTGCGGCGGAGGTGCGGGGATCAGGGTGTCACCAGAAGCACCTTGCCGATGTGGCCGCTCTCCTCCAGGATCCGGTGGGCGGCCGCGGCGTCGCTCATCGGGAGCTCCTGGTCGACCACCGGCCGGACGTGCCCGTCGGCGAACAGCGGCCAGACGTGTTCGCGTACGGCGGCGACGATGACCGCCTTCTCGCTGATCGGGCGGGCGCGCAGCGAGGTCGCGCTGATCGCTGCCCGCTTGCCGAGCAGGGTGCCGATGTTGAGCTCGCCCTTGACCCCGCCCTGCATGCCGATGATCGCGAGCCGGCCGTTGACGGCGAGGGCCTGGACGTTGCGGTCCAGGTACTTGGCCCCCATGTTGTCGAGGATCACGTCGGCGCCGTTCCCGTCCGTGGCCCGCCGGATCTCCTCGACGAAGTCCTGCTCGCGGTAGTTGATCAGGATCTCGGCGCCCAGTTCGGCGCAGCGCTCGAGCTTCTCCTTGGTGCCCGCCGTCACGGCGACCTTCGCGCCCACGGCTCGGGCGAGCTGGATCGCCATCGTGCCGATGCCGCTGGAGCCGCCGTGCACGAGCAGCGTCTCGCCGGGGCGCAGCTGGGCGACCATGAAGACATTGGACCAGACGGTGCAGGTCACCTCCGGCAGCGCCGCGGCCTGCCTCAGGCCGACGCCGTCGGGCACGGGCAGCAGCTGACCGGCCGGAACGGCGACCTTCTCGGCGTAACCGCCGCCCGCGAGCAGCGCGCACACCTCGTCGCCGACGGCCCAGCCGGACACCCCGGGACCGAGCTCCGTGATCCGCCCGGAGCACTCCAGCCCGGGGTACGGGGAGGCACCGGGCGGCGGACTGTAGAAGCCCTGCCGTTGCAGGATGTCGGCCCGGTTGACGGCACTCGCCGCCACCTCGACCAGCACCTCCCCCTCGCCGGGCACGGGATCCGGTACCTCGTCCCACACCAACGCCTCGGGCCCACCGGGTTCGGGAATCGTGATCGCATGCATGGGCCCGACGCTACTGCTTCGCGGTGCCGTCGTCAGTCCTGGGGAAGCGGCCGTGTGTCAGGGGTGACCTTCGTTCCCGGTGTGGCCCGGACGATGGTGATCAGACGGTCGGTCAGCTCCAGTTCCCGTACGGACGGGTCGTCGTAGCCCAGCACCCGGTGTCCGCGCAGCACGCTCACCACCAGGTCGTCCATGTCCCGTGGGTCCTGGCCCACCTCGGCCTTTATGACGGGCCGTTCGATGATGTCCAGGCCGCTGCCCTGCTGGATGAGGTCCTCCAGGACCATGCTCGCGGCCGGACTGAGCACGGACAGCCCGAGCAGCCGCCCCGCCGCGCTCGCGCTGGTGACGACGGCATCGGCCCCGGACTGCTTGAGCAGCGGCGCGTTCTCCTCCTCCCGCACCGCCGCGACGATCTTCGCCGCCCGGTTGATCTGCCGGGCCGTCAGCGTGACCAGCACGGCGGTGTCGTCCCGCTGGGTGGCGATGATGATCTGCCGTGCCCGCTGCACCTCGGCCCGCATGAGCACCTCGCTGCGGGTGGCGTCCCCGACCACGCCCGCGTAGCCCTCCGCCGTGGCCGCGTCGACCACCTTGGCGCTGGGGTCGACCACGACGACCTGCTGCTTCTTCAGCCCGGCCGCACAGACGGTCTGGAGCGCGGACCTCCCCTTCGTGCCGAATCCGACGACGACGGTGTGATCGCGCAAAGTGGACCTCCAGCGATTCAGACGCCATTCCTCACGGGTTCGCTCGGTGAGGACTTCGAGTGTGGTGCCGACCAGGATGATCAGGAAGATCACACGCAGCGGGGTGATGACGAAGATGTTGGTGAGACGCGCGCTGTCGCTGACGGGGGTGATGTCGCCGTATCCGGTGGTGGAGAGGGTCACCGTCGCGTAGTACGCCGCGGCGATGAGGTCCATCGGGGCTTCTTTGGCACTGTCCTGGTATCCCTCACGGTCGGCGTAGACGATCAAGACCGTCACGAGCAGCACCAGCACCGCCAGGAACAGCCGTTTGCCGACCTGACGTATCGGGCGCTCCACGACTTTTCGAGGGAGCTTCACCCGATGGGTCACGAGATGCTCGTCCGCTTGGCGGGCGATCGCGTCATGGCCCGGAAGTTTCACGTGAAACACACCCCGATTCCGGCGGCGGCCCAGGGCAGGTCGAGGAGTTCCGCCTCCCGACCCGGCCGGGCACCACCCGGTGGTACGACGGCGAGGGCATCTGCCGCCGCGACGCCGCGCAGCATGGCGGGGCCGTTGTAATGCAGCGGAACGGCGCGGTCGCCGCGCAGCACCACGGGCACGAGCCGGGTGTCGTCCGGGTGCCCGTGGACCGCGTCCGTCAGCGGCAGCGTGTACGGCTCCGGGGCCGGGCGCGCGGCCAGCGTGCGCAGCAGCGGCTCGGCGAGCGTCAGCAGCCCCGAGGCGGCCGCGAGCGGATTGCCGGGCAGGCCGACGAGGTGCTGGTTCTCCTTGGTGCGGGCCAGGAGCATGGGATGGCCGGGGCGCACCTGGACGCCGTCCACCAGGAGTTCGGCGCCGATACGGCGCAGGGTGGGGTGGACGTGGTCGACCGGTCCGGCGGCGGTTCCCCCGGTGGTGACGATCACGTCGGCCTGCGACCCGGTGACCGCCTTGTGCAGGGCCTTGGCGTCGTCGCCGATCCGGCGCACACGGGTGACCTCGGCGCCCAGCGCGCGCAGCCAGGGCGGCAGCATCGGGCCGAGCGCGTCCCGGATCCGTCCGTCGTACGGCAGGCCCTCGGTGAGCAGTTCGTCGCCGAGCACGAGGACGTCGACGCGGGGGCGGGGGACCGTGGCGAGGGTGTCGTACCCGGCGGCCGCGGCCAGACCGAGCACCACCGGGGTCACCAGGGTGCCGACGGGCAGCAACTGGTCGCCACTGCGGCACTCCTGCCCGCGCGGGCGGATGTCCCTGCCGTGCCCGGACTCCTCGGTGGCGTACAGCCGGCCCTTGGCGTCGGTGCGGCCGTGTTCGCTGCGCAGCACGGCCGTGGTGTCCTGCGGGACGCGGGCGCCGGTCGCGACGCGTACCGCCTCGCCGTCGGTCAGCGGCTCGGGCTCGTCGTGCCCGGCCAGGACGCCCTCGTCGCGTACGTCCCAGGGGCCGGGGCCGGCGACCGCCCAGCCGTCCATGGCGGAGGTGTCGAAGGAGGGCAGGTCGCACAGGGCGGTCAGGGGTGCGGCCAGGACCAGTCCCAGGGCGGCCTCGAGGGGTACCGGGACGGGGGCCCGGCGGGCACCGGCACGGGCCGCGCGGGCGGCGGTCTCGCGGGCCTGCGGCCAGGCGATGGCCTGGCGGCGGGCCTCCTGGGAGTGCACGGGATGCGGGGTGCCGTGACCTGCACCGGCGCTCCCGTGGTCCTCGAAGGAGGCGGAACCGGATACGGGGGTGCCGCCGCGTCCCGCCCGGCCCCGGCCGGGCTCGGGAGCACGCCGGCTGCTGCCTTCGTTCACCAGGGCGAGCGCCTCCTCCACGTCGAAGTCCTCGGCGTCCCCAGCGTCCCCAGCGTCCCCAGCGTTCTTGGCGTTCTCGGCGTTCTCGCCGACCCGCGTGCCACGGCCGAGCATCAGACGTCCGGGCGGGTGTCGGGCGTGGCGTCGGACGTGCCGGTGCCGCCGGTGGTCTCGTCCGCCCAGCGCTGGGCGAGGGCCGCGGCCTTGCGGGCGGCCTCGGCGACGGCTTCGGGGCCGCCCTTGGCCTGCGCGGCCGCATAACCGACGAGGAAAGTGGTCAGGGGTGCCGCGGGCCGCGCCACGCCGTGGGCTGCGTCGCGAGCGAGGTCGAGCAGCGCGCGGGTGTCGACGTCCAGATCGATGCCCAACTCGTCCTTGACTGCGGAAATCCATTCATCCAACACGTGCCCATGCTCCCTGATACGTGCTCTGGCGATGACGATGTCGTCCCAGGTGTCGCAGTCGAAGGACGCGACGTCGTCGGGGACGCGGGTGAGATCGAGCGCGGCGGTGAGCCGGCGAAGCGGCAGCCCGGTGAGGGCGCCGTCCCGGGCGGCGCCGCCCTCGGACGCGGCGCGGGCGAGCGCGGCCAGCGCGCGGCGCAGCGCCTGCGCGCGATAGACGGCCACGAGCGGCTGGTCGCGGCCGTCGGCGTCGGTGAGCAACACGCCGTCGGCCCGGCCGGCCCTCAGGGCCGTCAACAGCCGCCGTACCGTGTCGCGTTCGAGGAACGGCAGGTCGGCGGAGAGTACGACGACATGGTCCGCCGTGGTGTGGCGCAGCCCGGCGTCGAGCGCGGCGAGCGGTCCGGCGCCGGCCGGTTCCTCGCGTGCCCAGCGCACGGGCCGCGCGGTGGGGCGGGGGTCGGCGACCACCACCGTCGTGTCCGCGTCGGCGCAGGCGGCGAGCACGCGGTCGAGCAGCGCGCGGCCGCCGACGCGCAGGCCGGGCTTGTCCGCGCCGCCGAGCCGCCGGGCGGCTCCTCCGGCGAGCACGACGGCGTCGTGGGCGAGGGGCTCGTAGGAGGTCACCCCCCGAGTATGCGTCCCGCCCGCGATCAAGGGGAACGCGGGCGGGACACTGCCGTCACAGCGTGCGCAGCAGCACCGCCGGCTGTTCCACGCAGTCGGCCACATACCGCAGGAAACCGCCCGCCGTGCCGCCGTCGCACACCCGGTGGTCGAAGGTGAGCGAGAGCTGGACGACCTGCCGCACCGCCAGCTCGCCCTCGTGCACCCACGGCTTGGGGACGATGCGGCCGACGCCGAGCATGGCGGCCTCGGGGTGGTTGATGATCGGTGTGGAGCCGTCGACGCCGAACACTCCGTAGTTGTTCAACGTGAAGGTACCGCCGGTGAGTTCGGCCGGAGTGAGGGTGCCGGCGCGGGCCGCCTCGGTCAGCCGGGCGAACTCGGCGGTCAGCGACTCCGCGTCGCGCGTGTGCGCGTCCCGTACGACCGGGACGACGAGCCCGCGTTCGGTCTGCGCTGCGAAGCCGAGGTGCACGGCGTCCAGCCGGACGATCTCCCTGGCCTCCATGTCGACCCGCGAGTTGAGCTCGGGATGGCGGGCGAGCGCGGCCGTGCAGATCCGGGCCAGCAGCGCGAGCAGGGAGATCTTCTGTCCCCCGGCGGCGTTCATGGCGGCCCGGGCGCGCATCAGCTCCGTGGCGTCGGCGTCCACCCAGCAGGTCGCGTCCGGAATCTCCCGGCGGCTGCGGGACAGCTTGTCGGCGACGGCTCCGCGCACCCCCTTGAGGGGAACGCGGGAGCCGGAGGACTGCACCGGCCCGGCCGCGGGCGCGGTCGCGGGAGCCGTCGGTGCGCCGGCACCGCGGCCCCGTGCCGCGTTGGCCCTGAGCACGTCCTCGACGTCCGCGCGCAGGATCAGCCCCTCGGGCCCGGAGCCCGACAGCTGCCGCAGGTCCACGCCGTTCTCCCGCGCGAGGCGGCGCACGAGCGGCGAGATGACGGGGACGGGACCGTCGGCGGGCCGCTCGGCCACCGCGGTCGCGTGGGCCGCCGCCGGAACGCCCGCCGTACGCACGGACCCGTTGGCGGCCGGTGCCGCGGCCGCGACGGGCGCCGCCGCTTCCACGGCGCCGCTCGTGTCACGCGCGCCCGACGCCATCGGTGCCGGGCGCACCCTGCGGCGGCGCGCCGGAGGCGCCCCCGTGCCGTAGCCGACCAGGACGTTGCCGGAGCCCTCGGTGTCGTCAGCCGCGTCACCCGCGGCACCGGCGTCCTGCTCCCCGACCGCCACCGTCAGCAGCGGTGCTCCCACGGGCAGTTCCGCGCCCTCCTCGCCGAAGCGGGCGGTGACCACGCCGGCGTAGGGGCAGGGCACTTCGACCATCGCCTTGGCCGTCTCGACCTCGACGACCGGCTGGTCGATGGCGACCACGTCGCCCACCTCGACCAGCCAGCGGACGACCTCCGCCTCGGTGAGCCCCTCCCCGAGGTCGGGGAGTCTGAACTCCAGCACCTGTGCCATCAGCTCTCCGCCTCCCACTGCAGACGCGCCACGGCGTCCAGAATCCGGTCGACGCCGGGCAGGTGGTGCCGCTCCAGCATCGGCGGCGGGTAGGGGAGGTCGAACCCGGCCACGCGCAGCACCGGTGCCTCCAGGTGGTGGAAGCAGCGCTCCGTGACACGGGCGGCGATCTCCCCGCCCGGGCCGCCGAACCCGCCCGACTCGTGCACGACGACCGCGCGTCCGGTGCGCCGCACCGACGCGCACACCGTCTCGTCGTCGAACGGCACCAGCGAGCGCAGGTCGACGACCTCCAGCTCCCAGCCCTCGGCCCGCGCCGCCTCGGCGGCTTCGAGGCAGACGGGCACGGACGGGCCGTACGTGATCAGCGTGGCGCTCCTGCCGGTGCGCCGCACCACCGCGCGGCCCACCGGCTCGACGGTCTGCGGGTCGTCCGGGTTCCAGGTGTCCTTCGACCAGTACAGCCGCTTGGGCTCCAGGAAGACGACCGGGTCGTCGGAGTCGATGGAGGCCCGCAGCAGCCCGTAGGCGTCGGCGACGGTCGCGGGCGTGACGACATGGAGCCCCGGAGTCGCCATGTAGTACGCCTCGGAGGAGTCGCTGTGGTGCTCCACACCGCCGATGCCGCCGCCGTAGGGGATGCGGATGGTGATCGGCAGGGGCATCTTGCCGCGGGTGCGGTTGCGCATCTTCGCGACATGGCTGGCCAGTTGCTCGAACGCCGGGTAGGCGAAGGCGTCGAACTGCATCTCGACCACCGGGCGCAGCCCGTACATGGCCATGCCGACGGCGGTGCCGAGGATGCCGGCCTCGGCCAGCGGGGTGTCCGTGCAGCGGTCCTCGCCGAACTCCTTGGCGAGGCCGTCGGTGATACGGAAGACACCGCCGAGGGTGCCTACGTCCTCGCCCATGACGTGCACGGTGGGGTCGGCGGCCATCGCGTCGCGCAGCGCGCGCGTGAGGGCCTGGGCCATGGTGGCCGGCTTGAGTGCGACGGTGGTCATCGGGCCGTACCCTCCTCCGACTCGGCCTGGAGCTCGGCGACCAGCTGGGCGCGCTGTTCGCGCAGTTGCGGGGTCGGCTCCGCGTACACGTGGGCGAACAGGTCCATGGGGTCGAGCGGAGCGTCCTGGTTCATGCGCTCGCGCAGCCGCGCGGCCATCGCCTCGGCGTCCTCGCGGGCGGCACGGACGCCGTCCTCGTCGAGCAGGCCGCGACCGGTCAGCTCCCGCTCCAGCAACTGGATCGGGTCGTGCTCGCGCCAGGCCTCGACCTCGGCGTCGCCGCGGTAGCGGGTGGCGTCGTCGGCGTTGGTGTGGGCGTCGATGCGGTAGGTCACCGCCTCGATAAGGGTGGGCCCGCCCCCCGCGCGCGCCTGCCGCACGGCGTCGGCGAGCACCTCGTGCACGGCGGCGGCGTCGTTGCCGTCGACCAGGCGGCCCGGCATGCCGTACCCGACGGCCTTGTGGGCCAGGGACGGTGCCGCGGTCTGCTTGGCGAGCGGGACGGAGATCGCGAAGCCGTTGTTCTGCACGAGGAAGACGACGGGGGCCTGCCAGACGGCGGCGAAGTTCAGCGCCTCGTGGAAGTCGCCCTCGCTGGTGCCGCCGTCGCCGATCATCGCCAGCGCGACCACGTCGTCGCCCTTGAGGCGGGCGGCGTGGGCGAGGCCGACGGCGTGCGGCAGCTGGGTGGCGAGGGGCGTCGACAGCGGCGCGACACGGTGCTCGTAGGGGTCGTAGCCGGTGTGCCAGTCGCCGCGCAGCAGCGTCAGGGCCTCGACGGGGTCGACGCCGCGGGCCACGACGGCGAGCGTGTCGCGGTAGCTGGGGAAGAGCCAGTCGCGCTCCTCCAGAGCGAGCGCCGCGGCGACCTCGCAGGCCTCCTGGCCGGTGCTGGAGGGGTAGACCGCCAGGCGGCCCTGCTTGGTCAGGGCGGTGGCCTGCGTGTTGTAACGGCGGCCCAGGACCAGCTGCGCGTACAGACGGCGCAGCAGCTCCGGATCGGCCTTCGCGGCCGCCTCCGTCCCCAGGACGCGGTAGGGCTCCGCGTCGGGCAGCAACGGCGCGGGGTCGGTACGGGGCTGCCAGGCGGGCGGCGGGGATGGCCGGTACGCGCCCCGCTGCTCCATGACCGTCATGACGGCACCTCCTCGTGGGAGCGGCTACGAGGGGCGCGTCGGCTGTGACGCGCCCCACCTACCGATTGTTCGGTCGTCGGCACATTTTGGCTACAGGCGGGCCCAGGCTGTGGACAAACGGTTCTCCACACCCTGAGATGGACGCACTGCGTCCACGAGGGAAAGGCGGGGGGACATGGCACCTGAACAAATGGCCGAGGAGCCGGACGGCGCCGTACCGCCGCCGCGTCCGCTGGACGCCATCGACCAGGACATCCTGCGCATGCTCCAGACGGACGGGCGCGCGTCGATACGGTCGGTCGCCGAACGGGTCCACGTCTCGCGTGCCAACGCCTACGCCCGGATCAACCGGCTCATCGAGGACGGCGTCATCCGCGGCTTCGGCGCCCGCGTCGACCACGAACGCGCGGGGCACGGCACATCCGCGTACATCACCCTGAAGATCGTGCAGAACACCTGGCGCACGGTGCGCGAACAGCTCAGACAGCTGCCAGGCGCCCACCACATCGCGCTGGTCGGCGGCGACTTCGACGTCCTGCTGCTGGTGCACACCCCGGACAACCGGGCGCTGCGTGAGCTGGTCCTCACCCGGCTCCAGGCCATCCCCGAGGTGCTCAGCACGCGCACGCTGCTGGTGTTCGAGGAGGAGGACCTGGAGCCGCAGGGGTGAGGCGGTGCGGGGGTCAGTCCTTGCGCAGCCCCGAGAAGACCAGCCGCGTCACCGCGTCGGCCACCTCGCGCTCCCCCATGCCGCGCCCGTCGGGCCGGTACCACTCCACGATCGAGTTGATCATCCCGAAGACGAGCCGGGTCGCCAGCCGCACCTCCACGTCGGCGCGCACGTCCCCCTCCTCGGCCGACGCCCTCAGCAGATCGGCCACCCGGTGGTCGAAGTCGCGGCGCCGCTCCAGCGCCCAGCGCTCGGTCTCGGTGTTGCCGCGCACGCGCAGCAGCAGCGTCACATAGGGCAGTTCGGCGATGAGCACCTCGACCATGCGCCGCACCACGTGCTCCAGGCGCTGGACGGCGCGCCCCGTGCGCGCGTGCTCCTCGTCGAGGATCCCGAACAGCTCGTCCAGCGCCCGGCTGACCGCCCGGCGCAGCAGCTCCTCCTTGCCGGCGACGTGGTGGTAGATCGACGACTTGGAGATGCCGGCCGCCCGGGACAGGTGCTCCATGGAGGTGCCGTCGTAGCCGCGTTCGATGAAGACCTGAACGGCCACGGACAGCAGCGTCTCCGGGGTGTACGTGTCGCGCCTGGCGGTGGTCATGAGGTGCCCTCCCGCTTGTCGGTGGCGTAGGCGTGGCGGTAGAGCGCGAGCGACGGCGCGTAGCGGCCGGACGGATCGCACTCGTGCAGGTTGTCCAGCAGGGAGCGGGCCCAGGTGCCGCCGAGCCTGCGGCTCCACTCGAAGGGCCCGAGCGGGTAGTTGACGCCCAGGCGCATCGCGGTGTCGATGTCCTCCTCGGTGGCCACGCCCTTGGCGACGGCGTCGTGCGCCAGGTCGACGATCCGGGCGACCGTGCGGGCGACGATCATGCCGGGGACGTCCCCGATGACGCTGACCTTCTTGCCGAGCGCCTGGAACAGGCCGGTGGCCTCGGCGACGGTCCGCGGCGAGGTGTCCTGGGAGGCGGACAGGGCGATCCGCGTGGCCCCGCGGTAGTCGAGGGCGAGGTCGAAGTAGACGACGTCCTGGAACTCCACCGAGGTCTGCCCGTCGGCGAGGACCAGCCGGCCACCGCTCGGCAGCACCAGGCGGGTGCCGTGGTCCTCGCCCTCCTCGCGCACCTGGATGCCCGCCTCCCTGATCAGGGCGAGCAGGTCCGAGGCGGGCCCGAGGCCGCCCTCGGCGACCACGTACGCGGGCGGCGCCTCCCGTTCCGCGGTGTGCGGCTCGGGGCGTTCGGCGCCCTCGCGGTAGTCGTACCAGCCCCGGCCGCTCTTCCTGCCGTGCCGGCCGGACTCGACCAGACGGCGCTGGGCCAGCGAGGGGGTGAAGCGCACGTCCTGGAAGAACGACCGCCACACCGAGTGCGTGACGGACTCGTTGACGTCCTGCCCGATGAGGTCGGTCAGTTCGAAGGCGCCCATCCGGAAGCCGCCCGACTCGCGCAGGACCGCGTCGATGGTGGCGGGGTCGGCGCCCCGGGACTCGTACACCGCGAAGGCCTCGGCGTAGAAGGGCCGGGCGATGCGGTTGACGATGAATCCGGGGGTGTCCGCACAGGCCACGGGGGTCTTGCCCCAGGCGCGGGCCGTCTCGTACGCGCGCGTGGCCGACGTGGCGTCGGTGGCGAACCCGGAGACCACCTCGACCAGCGGCATCAGCGGGGCCGGGTTGAAGAAGTGCAGACCCACGAGGCGGCCCGGGACGCGCAGCGCGCCGCCGACGGCCGTCACCGACAGGGAGGAGGTGTTGGTGGCGAGCAGGCAGTCGTCGCCGACGACGCCCTCCAGCTCCTTCAGCAGTTCCTGCTTGACGTCGAGCCGCTCCAGGACGGCCTCGGCGACCAGCGCGCAGTCGGCGAGTTCACTCAGGCCGTCGGCGGCCAGGAGCCGGGCGCGGGCCGCGTCCCGCTCGGCGCCGGTCAGCCGGTCCTTCTCGACGAGCCGGTCGAGCCGGGCGCCGATCGCGGCGGCCGCCTCCCGGGCCCGCCCGGGCACGGCGTCGTACAGGCGTACGGTGTGGCCCGCGACCAGCGCGACCTGGGCTATGCCCTGGCCCATGGTGCCGGTGCCGACGACGGCCACCGGACTGCTGAGGTCGAGTGCTGTCATGTTCGCGATCCTCCCGCACAACGCTGTCCACGGATGCGGCGGACCCCTTGTACCGACCGATCGTTCGGTTACTCTAACTCTGACCGCCTGTTCCTGCCCATGGCCGTGACCATGGAGATGCCAGATCACGGGCTCGACGAGGAGCTCTTGAGACGAGGAGTTGGTCCCGCATGGCCGCCGAACTGACCGCACACGAGCTGATCGCCAGGCATCGGCCCACCCTGGACCAGGCGCTGGAGGCGATCCGCACCCGCGCGTACTGGTCGCCCCACCCCGAGCACCCCAAGGCCTACGGGGAGAACGGCAGCCTCGACGCGGCCGCCGGCAAGGCCGCCTTCGACGCCGTCCTGGGCACCCGCCTCGACCTCGGCCAGCCCGGCACGGACGACTGGGTGGACGGCGAGGTCTCGCCGTACGGCATCGAACTGGGCGTGAGCTACCCGCACGCGGACATCGACGTACTGCTGCCCGCCATGAAGGCCGGCCAGCGGGCGTGGCGGGACGCGGGCGCGGAGGCGCGCGCCGTGGTGTGCCTGGAGATCCTCAAGCGGATCAGCGACCGGACGCACGAGTTCGCGCACGCGGTCATGCACACCTCCGGCCAGGCCTTCATGATGGCGTTCCAGGCGGGCGGCCCGCACGCCCAGGACCGCGGCCTGGAGGCGGTGGCGTACGCGTACGTGGAACAGGTGCGCACCCCCGACACCGCCGAGTGGACCAAGCCGCAGGGCAAGCGCGACCCGCTCGCCCTCACCAAGCAGTTCACCGCCGTCCCGCGCGGGATCGCGCTGGTCATCGGCTGCAACACCTTCCCGACCTGGAACGGCTTCCCGGGCCTGTTCGCCTCCCTCGCCACCGGCAACGCCGTCCTGGTCAAGCCCCACCCGCGCGCGGTGCTGCCGCTCGCGCTCACGGTGAAGACCGCCCGCGAGGTGCTCGCCGAGGCCGGCTTCGACCCGAACCTGATCGCGCTCGCCGCCGAACGTCCCGGCGAGGGCATCGCCAAGACGCTGGCCACCCGACCCGAGATCAGGATCATCGACTACACGGGCTCGACCTCCTTCGGCGACTGGCTGGAGACCAACGCCCGCCAGGCGCAGGTCTACACGGAGAAGGCCGGCGTCAACACGGTGCTCGTGGAGTCCACCGGGAACTACAAGGGGATGCTCGCCAACCTGGCCTTCTCGCTGTCCCTCTACAGCGGCCAGATGTGCACCACCCCGCAGAACCTGCTGATCCCCCGCGACGGCATCCGCACCGACGAGGGCCCCAAGTCCTTCGACGAGGTGGCGGCCGACCTCGCCAAGGCCGTGGACGGCCTCCTCGGCGACGACGCCCGCGCCAACGCGCTGCTGGGCGCGATCGTCAACCCGGACGTCAAGGCCCGCCTGGAGGCCGCCGCGGGCCTCGGCGAGGTCGCCCTCGCCTCCCGCGAGATCGCCAACCCGGACTTCCCCGGCGCGGTCGTCCGCTCGCCGGTGATCGTGAAGCTGGACGGCGCCAAGCCGGACGCCGAGGCCGCCTACATGAACGAGTGCTTCGGCCCCGTCTCCTTCGCCGTCGCCGTCGACTCGGCCGCCGACGCGGTGGAGCTGCTGCGCCGCACGATCCGCGACAAGGGCGCGATGACGGTGGGCGCGTACACGACCGACGAGGAGGTCGAGCAGGCGGTGCAGGAGGTGTGCCTGGAGGAGGCCGCCCAGCTGTCGCTGAACCTCACCGGCGGGGTGTACGTCAACCAGACCGCCGCCTTCTCCGACTTCCACGGCTCCGGCGGCAACCCGGCGGCCAACGCGGCCCTCACCGACGGTGCGTTCGTCGCCAACCGCTTCCGTGTGGTGGAGGTCCGTCGGGAGGCGTAGGTCCCTCAGTCCCTCAGGATGCTGATGCGCCCCCGGTGGTGCTCCAGTGGTACAGCGTCATCGCCACACTGGTGGCGAGGTTGTAACTGGAGACCTGGGGGCGCATCGGCAGCGCCACCAGATGGTCGGTGCGCGCGCGCAGCTCGGCCGACAGGCCGCTGCGCTCGGAGCCGAAGGCGAGCACCGCGTCGTCGGGCAGCTTCACCCCGCGGATGTCCTCGCCCTCCGGGTCGAGCGCGAACAGCGGCCCCCGGGGCAGCTCGTCGACGTCCAGCCGCTCCACGGCGGTCGCGAAGTGCAGCCCCGCCCCGCCGCGCACCACCGTCGGGTGCCAGGGGTCCAGAGTGCCCGTGGTGACCACTCCGGTCGCCCCGAAGCCGGCGGCCAGGCGGATCACCGCGCCCGCGTTGCCCAGGTTGCGCGGCTGGTCCAGGACGACGACCGGCGCGCTGCGGGGCGAGTGCGCCAGCGCCCGCAGATTGGCCTCGCGGGAGGGCCGCACGGCGAGCGCCGCCACGGCGGTGGGATGCGGGCGCGGCACGAGGGAGGCGTACGTCTCCCGCGGCACCTCGTTCAGCAGGGCGTCCAGCGTCTCCCGTACGTCGGGGGCCAGCTCGTCGGCGAGGGCGAGCGCCGCGTGCCGGTCGGCGGTGACGGCCACCGGCACCTCGGCCCCGAAGCGCAGGGCGTGCTTGACGGCGTGAAAGCCGTCGAGCAGCACGGAGCCGCCGGCCAGCCGGTGCCAGGCGCGTACGGGGTCGCTCATGCCGGGAAGCCTACGCGGGCGGGTCCGGTGTCCTCCGGCGAGCGCGGGTCCTTCGCCTCGGGCCGGTCCCCGCCCCGCCGCAGTCGCGCACGCGCGCGTGCCGCGAGGCCGCCCAGGTGGCGCAGGAAGGGCGTCGGCAGGAACACCGAGTCCGCCGCGATCATCGCCAGTGAGAAGAACGGCAGCCCCAGCACGACCGCGATCACGGCGTGCTCGGTCATCATGACCGCCAGCAGGACGTTCTTCACCCGCCGGTTGAACAGCGTGAACGGGAAGGCGACCTGCGCCATCACCGTCCCGTAGGTCACCAGCATCACCAGCGTGCCGCTGGCGGACAGCAGACCGGCCAGGGCCGGCCAGGGCGAGAAGTAGTCCAGGTGGAGCGGGTAGTAGACAGCGGTGCCGTCCTGCCAGCGCGAGCCCTGGACCTTGTACCAGCCGGCCGTGGCGTAGATCAGGCAGGCCTCGGCCATGATCACGAGCAGGGCGCCGTTGTGGACGATGTCGGCGACGACGTTCAGCAGCATCCGCGGCTGCGCCGAACGCGCCCGGCGCCCGGCCGCCCACCACAGGGCCAGGCCCAGCCAGACCGTCCACAGGAGGACGGGCACGAACACCTCGCCCTGCATCCGGCCCGCCGCGGTGATCACGGCCAGGAACAGCCCCAGCACGCTCCACAGCGCGGGACCGGTCCGGTCGGGGACCCGCTCCCCGCGCGCGTGTGCCGCCCGTACCCGCGCGGCCCGGCGCGCGTCGAGCGACCAGACCTGGCCGCAGCGGGTGAACACCAGGTACAGCGACATCAGGTGCAGCACGTTGTCACCGCCGTCGCCCACGAAGACGCTGCGGTTCTGCAGGGAGAGCACGCCGACCATGAAGAGCACGGACGTGGTGCGGGTGCGCCAGCCCAGCGCGAGCAGCAGGCTCGCCAGCACGGCCAGCGCGTAGCACGTCTCGAACCAGAGGTCGCCGCGGAACCACATCAGGGCCGTGAAGGCGCCGTTGTCCGAGGTCAGCTGCTGGGCCAGGTTCCAGCTCCACGGGCCGTCGGGGCCGTAGAGCTCATGGCGGTGGGGAAACTCGCGCAGCAGGAACAGCAGCCAGGTCAGGGAGAAGCCGATGCGTATGACGGCGGTCTGGTAGGGGCCCAGGGCCGTCTCGGTGACCCGGGCGACCCCGCGCGAGACCGAGAGCGCGAGGCGGTTCACCGTACGCCTCCCCGGGTCTCGCCGGCCGACACCGTCCACCAGGGCAGCGTGCGGTAGGACGGCTTGCCTGTCGCCTTCTCGTTGCTCCACGGGGGCGGGGGCACGTTGCTGGTGCGGCTGCGGATCTGGACGCGTTCGAGGACGCCGCCCGCGCCGGCCGCGTCCCCGCGTTCCAGACGCAGCACCGCGATACGGCGCAGGTACTGCTCGGCCAGGGCGCCGCGCAGGCCCACCGGCCGGTTGTCGGCGTCGTGGACGGCGCCGTAGAAGTCCCAGGCGCGGCGCAGTTCGTTCTGCTGGGTGTGGCTGGGCAGCAGATTGCCCTCGATGGCCCGGCCGTCCTCGGCGGACAGGTCGTACCAGCCGGTGGTACGGGTGCCGCCGTCCGCCGTGCCGACCTCCGCGCGCACCTGGACGGCGACGTTCTGCTGGAGCGGGTTCGGCGCGAACAGCTTCCAGTTCTGCTCGAACTCCGGGTAGACCCACCCGTCGACGGCCTCGGCGTGCTCCCTGTTCACCGTGTTCGACGGCGTGACGTGCAGGAACACCATCCCGAGATGCACACACACCACCACGGCGACCACCGCGAGCACCAGCACCGCACCCACCTGACACGGCAGGGACAAGGCGGCAACACCACCACGAGACACCGGCCCACCGAGGGCGGGGGCGGGGGCAGGAGCAGGTACGGGGGGAGGAGCAGGTACGGGTACGGGGGCGGGGGCAGATATGGAGGCGGGAGCGGCGAGCGCGGCGGGGCCAGGACCGGGGCAGAGGTCGGGACCGGGGCTGGGGTCGGGAGAGGGACCGGGAGCGGTGCCAGGACCGGGAGCGGGAGCGGGACCGGGAGCGGGAGCGGGACCGGTGCTGAGGTCGGGAGCCGGGACTGCGGCCGGGCCGCTACCGGAAGCAGAACCGGGGCCAGGACCGGGAACGGTGCCAGGACGGGAAGTGGGAGTGGGACCGGTGCTGGCATCGGGAGCCGGGACTGCGGCCGGGCCGCGACCAGGACCAGGAGCGGGACCGGGAACGGGACCGGGGGCAGAACCAGGAACCGTGCCGGGGGCTGAGCGGGGAGCTGGAACGGAGACGGGCGCGGGGGCCGGGGCGTTCTCGTCCGGCCTGTCAGCGGCCCCGGCGTCCTCGTCCGGGTCGGCAGCGGCCGGCGGCCCGTCAGCGGACCCGACGGAGGTCCGGGAGCCCTCGTCCGGCCGGGCGCCCGGGCGGCTGGGGGCACGTGAGGCGGTCGAGTCGTCGTCGTGCGCGTTCATCCCGCCCCGTTTCCGATCCCGGTCCGTCCTCCGGCCCCCACCCGGCCGCGGGGCGCCCGCACCGCCCGCGCGCACCGCTTCCCGGCGCCGCACCGGAACGGTACTCAGGGCCGCCCTCCGGGCACATCCCCGGGGCGTACCGGGCGCCGCGCCGGACTGAACCGGCAGTCGTCCGGCGGCCGTCCGGCAGTCGTCCGGCGGAGGGGGCCACCCTACGGCGGTCCGCCGCAACATGGAATCGACCGGGCACACGGGATCAGTCGGCCGTCCGGCCGTGCCCATCCTCCCAAGCCACCGCACTCCTGACACCCCGCCAGGTACATGTCGACACTGGGGAGTACAGGGCCCCGCCCCGGTGTCACACCACCTGGCCGGGCCGCCCCTCGTCGGTCACGACGGGCCGCCCCGAGGCGGCCCACACCTGCATGCCGCCGTCGACGTTCACCGCGTCGACGCCCTGCTGGACCAGGTACATCGCGACCTGCGCCGACCGCCCGCCGGAGCGGCAGATCACATGGACCCGCCCGTCCTGGGGCGCCGTCTCGGTCAGTTCGCCGTACCGGGCCACGAACTCGCTGAGGGGAATGTGCAGCGCCCCCTCGGCGTGGCCCGCCCGCCACTCGTCGGCCTCGCGGACGTCCAGCAGGAAGTCGCCGTCCTCGAGGTCCTGGACCCCGACCGTGGGCACACCAGCTCCGAAATGCATGAGTCGACGCTACCCGAAGCGCACCGGAGGGTTCCGGCCCGGACCGGCGCGGATCCGGCACCCGGCCAGTCACGGGTGACGCAGGTCACGCGAGGGCGGGCAGGTCACACGGGGAGAGCCACACAAGTCACGCGTGTCACTCCTGGCTCAGCAGCTCGGCCAGTTCCGCCTCGCGCTCCGCGACCTCCTTGCGCAGCTGCTCGGCGATCTCGTCGAGGAGGCGGTCGGGATCGTCGGGGGCCAGCCGAAGCATCCCGGCGATCGCGCCGTCCTCCAGCCCCTTGGCGACCACCGTGAGCAGCTCCTTGCGCCGGGCGAGCCATTCAAGGCGGGCGTAGAGCTCCTCGCTGCGGCTCGGCCCCTGCTCCTTGAGCTTCGGGCCGGCCGCCCACTCCGCGCCCAGCTCCCGCAGCGCGTCCTCGTCGCCGCGCGCGTAGGCGGCGTTGACCCGGGTGAGGAACTCCTCGCGCCGCTTGCGCTCGTCGTCCTCCTGCGCCAGGTCGGGGTGAGCCTTGCGGGCCAGCTCGCGGTACAGGCGGCGGGCCTCCTCGCTGGGGCGCACCCGCTGCGGGGGCCGCACGGGCTCGTCGGTGAGCATCGCGACGGCCTCCGGGTACAGACCGTTGGAGTCCATCCAGCCGTTCAGCAGCTCCTCGACCCCGGGGATCGGCTGCAGATCGGCCCGTGCCTCCCGCGCCTTGCGCAGGTCCTCGGGGTCACCGGTGCGCGCGGCCCTGGCCTCGGCCGTCAGCGCCTTCAGCTCCTCCAGCCGGGCGTAGAGCGGTCCGAGTCTCTGCTCGTGCAGCCGGGCGAAGTTCTCGACCTCCACCCGGAAGGTCTCCACCGCGATCTCGTAGTCGATGAGCGCCTGTTCGGCGGCCCGTACGGCCCGCTCCAACCGCTCCTCGGGCCGCGCAGAGGCGCCCTCGGACGTCGCCCGGTCCGCCCCGGCGACGTCACCCTGTTCAGCTTCCGGGGTCGTCACCCGACCAGACTAGCGCCGCACGGGCCGGGCCCCGCCCACCGCCGCGACGACCGTGCCCCCGGCTCCAACGCCCCCTGTCCGCCGGGCCGCCCACAACGCCGGGCAAGGGGGGACGCAACGACATCTCCTCGGGCGCGACCGGCGCGATGACCGTCGTCGGCGGCCCCCACCGGAGCGCGACCCGCGCGCCCAGCGCACCGCGCGCTCCATGTCACGCACGCCCCGTCCCTCTCCCCACGCTTTCCCCGCTTTCCCCGACTCGAGGAAACCGAGGACCGCCATGACACCCGCCCAGGGCCCCACCGCCCCGGACCGGTCCCCTCCGCCGACGCCCGTGTGCGACGACGGGGACGGCCGGACCCACGACCAGATAGAAGGCCCCTGCTTCAAGCCGAACTCACCACTGCGCACCGCCCTGGTGACGCCCGGCACCCCGACACCCCGGCCGACCGTCAACGGCCATGTCTTCGGCCGCAACTGCGTCCCGCTGTCCGGCACCCTGCTCGACTTCTGGCAGGCCGACGACGCCGGCGCCCACGACATGGGCGGATACGCCCAGCGGGGCCACCAGTTCACGAACTCCGCCGGCGCGTACGCGCTGAGCACGATCGTGCCGGGCCTCCACCCCGGCCGCACCCGGCACCTCAACGTGAAGGCGCAGGCGCCCGGCCGTCCGGTGCTCACCACCCGGCTGCACCTCCCCGGCGAGCCGCGCAACGGCACCGACGCCCTCTTCGACCCGGCCGCTGATGAACGTCTGCGCGGCCGGGCCCCCGGCCGCTCCTGCGCCGCGGGCGACCGCGTCACGTACGCCGGCGCCGCCTACCGCTGCCTCCAGGCCCACACATCCATGACCGGCTGGGAACCGCCGGACGTCCCCGCCCTCAGGCGGCGCGAGCGACCATCGGCCCCGACGGCACACAAGAGGCCCCGGCGCGTGAGGTATCTCACGCGCCGGGGTCGTTGTCCGTCGGCCGAGTTGTGGAATGGCCCACACTCGCCGGCACAACGAGAAACGGGCCCCACCGTGACTTCCGTCACTGGCGGAGACCCGTTCCATCGGTATCTCATGGTGCGCGAGGGGGGAGTTGAACCCCCACGCCCTTGCGGGCACTGGAACCTGAATCCAGCGCGTCTGCCTATTCCGCCACCCGCGCATTGGGTGTGTCCTCCGGCTCCGTCCCTCTGGGGGCTGGCGCCTTCCGACATGCAGAACATTAGCACGCCCCGAAGGGTGGATTCACATCGCTTTCCCAGGGCAGACGCCCAGCCCCGACCGCAACGCGTCCACCCGCCGCGGCAGGCCGCCGGCCCCCGGGCCACGCCGCCAGGACAGACCCTCTTTCCGTATCGGAGCGCGCCCGTTCACGTATCAACCTCGTACCGGTCACGCCCGTCTGCCCAGGAGCCGGACGAGGACCACAGTCGGGTGCGGGACACTGGTCTGCGACCCCCTCTACGATCCTGGGCAGAAGTACCGAGCGACACCGGGCACACGGAAGGCGTCGACACCCGATCGACAGGGCCGACAGGGGGAACCAGCCGATTCACCGGCGCGTGGATACGATCAGTAAGCAGTACCAGGCAAGCAACACGCAGCACGACGGCACGACCCGCAGCGACGGCAACGATGGAGGAGGTGCCCCATGGGAGTCCTGAAGAAGTTCGAGCAGCGTCTCGAAGGTCTGGTCAACGGCACCTTCGCCAAGGTCTTCAAGTCCGAGGTCCAGCCCGTGGAGATCGCCGGTGCGCTCCAGCGCGAGTGCGACAACAACGCGACCATCTGGAACCGCGACCGCACCGTCGTACCCAACGACTTCATCGTGGAGCTCAGCGCGCCCGACTACGAGCGTCTGAGCCCCTACTCCGGCCAGCTCGGCGACGAGCTCGCCGGCATGGTGCGCGACTACGCGAAGCAGCAGCGCTACACCTTCATGGGGCCGATCAAGGTCCACCTGGAGAAGGCGGAGGACCTGGACACCGGCCTGTACCGGGTGCGCAGCCGTACGCTCGCCTCCTCCAGCAGCCAGCAGGCTCCCCAGGCGCCCCAGGCACCCTCGGCCGGCCCGGGCGGCCGCCCCGCCGCACCGGGCGGGTACGGCTACCCGCCCGCGGCCGGCCCCTCGGCAGCGCCCCCCATGCCGTCCGCGCCGCCGCCCGGCGCCCGCCCCGGCGGCTACGGCTACCCGCCGCCCGCCGCCCAGCGGCCCGCGCCGGCCCCGGCGAGCGGCGGCCGCACCCGCTACTGGATCGAGATCAACGGCACCCGCCACCAGATCTCCCGCCCGACACTCGTGCTCGGCCGCAGCACCGAGGCCGACGTGCGGATCGACGACCCCGGCGTCTCCCGCCGGCACTGCGAGATCCGGACCGGAACGCCCTCGACGATCCAGGATCTCGGGTCCACCAACGGCATCGTGGTGGACGGGCAGCACACCACCCGCGCTACGCTCCGCGACGGCTCGCGGATCGTCGTGGGCAGCACCACCATCATTTACCGGCAAGCCGAAGGGTGAAGCGGGGGCAATGTCAGAGCTGACCCTCACGGTCATGCGGCTGGGTTTCCTGGCCGTACTGTGGCTGTTCGTGATCGTGGCCGTGCAGGTCATCCGCAGCGACCTGTTCGGTACGCGCGTCACCCAGCGGGGGGCCCGCAGGGAGACAGCCCGGCCGCAGCAGGCCGCCCGCCAGGCGGCGCCACCGCCGCAGCGCGGTCAGCAGGGCGGTGGCCGCCAGCGGCGCAACGCCCCCACCAAACTCGTGGTGACCGAGGGCATCCTCACCGGCACCACCGTCGCGCTGCAGGGCCAGACCATCACCCTGGGCCGTGCGCACGATTCCACGATCGTGCTGGACGACGACTACGCCTCCAGCCGCCATGCCAGGATCTACCCGGACCGCGACGGCCAGTGGATCGTCGAGGACCTCGGATCCACCAACGGCACATACCTGGACCGGGCCCGGCTGACGACCCCCACACCAATGCCGCTGGGCGCGCCGATCCGCATCGGCAAGACCGTCATCGAGCTGCGGAAGTAATACGACTAATGAGCGAGCGGAGCGAGCACGCAACGGCGGCCGGCACCCCGGGCCCCGGCGCGCTCCCGACCGGAGGGTGGGCACCGTGCGGATGTACCCGGAGCCGACGGGCGAGGTGCGCATGAGTCTGTCACTGCGCTTCGCCGCCGGATCGCACAAAGGCATGATCCGCGAGGGCAACGAGGATTCCGGGTACGCCGGTCCCCGCCTGCTCGCGATCGCCGACGGAATGGGCGGCCAGGCCGCCGGCGAGGTCGCCTCCTCCGAGGTGATCTCCACCATCGTCGCCCTCGACGACGACATCCCCGGCTCCGACATCCTCACCTCGCTCGGCACCGCCGTACGGCGCGCCAACGACCAGTTGCGCGCCATGGTCGAGGAGGACCCGCAGCTGGAGGGCATGGGCACCACGCTCACCGCCCTGCTGTGGACCGGCCAGCGACTCGGCCTGGTGCACGTCGGCGACTCGCGCGCCTACCTGCTGCGCGACGGCGTGCTGACGCAGATCACCCAGGACCACACCTGGGTGCAGCGCCTCGTCGACGAGGGACGCATCACCGAGGAAGAGGCCACCACCCACCCGCAGCGCGCCCTGCTCATGCGCGCCCTCGGCAGCGGCGAACACGTCGAGCCCGACCTGTCCATCCGCGAGGTGCGCGCCGGCGACCGCTACCTGATCTGCTCCGACGGCCTCAGCGGCGTCGTCTCCCACCAGACGATGGAGGAGACCCTCGCCGGCTACCAGGGCCCGCAGGAGACGGTGCAGGAGCTGATCCAGTTCGCGCTGCGCGGCGGCGGCCCCGACAACATCACCGTCATCGTCGCCGACGTCCTGGACCTGGACACCGGCGACACCCTCGCCGGACAGCTGTCCGACACCCCGGTCGTGGTCGGCGCGGTCGCCGAGAACCAGAACCACCTGCACGACAACGGCATCATGCAGACCCCCGCCGGACGCGCCTCGGGCCTCGGCCGCCAGGTGCCCGGACAGGGCGGCGGTGGCGGCGAGTTCGGTCCGCCCGGATCCGGCGACACCGACGGTTACGCCCCCGCGGCCGGCTTCGGCGACTACGGCGACGAGGACTTCGTCAAGCCCCGCAAGAACCGCAGGTGGCTCAAGCGCTCCTTCTACAGCGTGCTCGCGCTCGCCGTGCTCGGCGGCGGCCTGTACGGCGGCTACCGCTGGACGCAGACGCAGTACTTCGTCGGCGCCAACGAGGAGCACGTCGCGCTGTACCAGGGCATCAGCCAGGACCTGGCCTGGCTGAAGCTGTCGAAGCTCCACACGGACCACCCCGAGATCGAACTCAAGTACCTGCCGCCCTATCAGCAGCAGCAGGTCAAGGCGACGATCACCGAGGGCGGTCTGACCAACGCCCAGAAGAAGATCGACGAGCTGTCCGTGCAGGCCTCCGCGTGCAAGAAGGAGACCCAGCGCCGCACCGCCGAGGACAAGAACGGCGCCAAGACGCAAGAAGGCCAGGCGGGCGGTACCACCGGCACCACGGGAACCACCCGCACCTCCTTCACGTCCAAGGCGACGCCGACGCCGAACCCGTCGACGACCACGTCCCCGTCCTCCCCGTCCACGTCCGCCACCGCGTCCACTCCCAGCCCCGGCCCCACTCTCTCGGAGGAAGAGCAGAAGGTCGTCTCGCTGTGCGGTAAGCAGTAGGCAAGCCGTGAGAGGCCCTGTCACACGATGAGCAGCACTACCAACCCGTCGACGCACCACACGTCCACGATCGGCGCGATCGGCGCGCCCAGCCGCCGCAACACCGAGCTGGCGCTGCTGGTCTTCGCCGTCGCCATCCCGGTGTTCGCCTACGCCAACGTGGGCCTGGCCATCAACAGCCAGGTGCCCGCGGGCCTGCTGAGCTACGGCCTGGGCCTCGGTCTGCTGGCCGGCGTCGCGCACCTCGTCGTCCGCAAGTTCGCCCCGTACGCGGACCCGCTGCTGCTGCCGCTGGCCACGCTGCTGAACGGGCTCGGACTGGTCGTCATCTGGCGGCTGGACCAGTCGAAACTGCTCCAGGCCATCAACCAGGCGGGAACGGCCGCGCCACGGCAGCTGCTGTACACGGCCCTGGGCATCGCCCTGTTCGTGGTGGTGCTGATCTTCCTCAAGGACCATCGCGCCCTTCAGCGCTACACCTACATCTCCATGGTCGGCGCGCTGATCCTGCTGCTGCTGCCGCTCGTGCCGGGCCTCGGCGCCAACATCTACGGCGCCAAGATCTGGATCTCGGTCGCCGGATTCTCCATCCAGCCCGGTGAGTTCGCCAAGATCGTGCTCGCCATCTTCTTCGCCGGCTACCTCATGGTGAAGCGGGACGCGCTCGCCCTGGCCAGCCGCCGCTTCATGGGCCTGTACCTGCCCCGCGGCCGCGACCTCGGACCGATCCTGGTCGTCTGGGTGATCTCGATCCTCATCCTGGTCTTCGAGACCGACCTCGGCACCTCGCTGCTGTTCTTCGGCATGTTCGTCGTCATGCTGTACGTCGCCACCGAGCGGACCAGCTGGATCGTCTTCGGTCTGCTGATGTCCGCCGCCGGCGCCGTCGGCGTGGCGTCCTTCGAACCGCACATCCAGACGCGCGTCCAGGCCTGGCTCGACCCGATGCGCGAATACCAGCTGAGCCGGGCCGGGACCAAGGACGGCATCATGCACTCCGAGCAGGCCATGCAGGCGCTGTGGGCGTTCGGCTCCGGCGGCACCCTCGGCTCCGGCCTCGGCCAGGGCCACTCCGACCTCATCCGGTTCGCCGCCAACTCCGACTTCATCCTCGCCACCTTCGGCGAGGAACTGGGCCTGGCCGGCCTCATGGCGATCCTGCTCATCTACGGCCTGATCGTGGAGCGCGGCGTACGCACCGCGCTGGCCGCCCGCGACCCCTTCGGCAAGCTGCTCGCCATCGGCCTGTCCGGCGCCTTCGCGCTGCAGGTCTTCGTCGTGGCCGGCGGTGTGATGGGCCTCATCCCGCTCACCGGTATGACGATGCCGTTCCTGGCGTACGGCGGCTCCTCCGTCATCGCCAACTGGGCCCTGATCGGCATCCTGATCCGGATCAGCGACACCGCCCGCAGACCCGCGCCCGCGCCCGCCTCCAACCCCGACGCCGAGATGACCCAGGTGGTCCGCCCGTGAACAAGCCCCTGCGCCGAATCGCGATCTTCTGCGGGCTCCTCGTCCTCACGCTGCTCGTCCGCGACAACTGGATCCAGTACGTCAAGGCCGACACCCTCAAGAACGACAAGCACAACCGCCGCGTCACCATCGCGCGTTACGCCACCCCGCGCGGCGACATCATCGTCGGCGGCAACCCGGTCACCGGGTCGGTCGAGACCAAGAGCAACGGACTCAACGACCTCAAGTACAAGCGCACGTACAAGGACGGCCCGATGTGGGCGCCCGTGACCGGGTTCACCTCCCAGGCCTACGGCGCCACTCATCTGGAGAGCATCGAGGACGGCATCCTCACCGGAAACGACGACCGGCTCTTCTTCCGCAACACCCTGGACATGATCACGGGCAAGCCCAAGCAGGGCGGCAACGTGGTCACCACGCTCAACGCGGCAGCGCAGAAGGCGGCCTTCAACGGCCTGAAGAAGGTCGGCGGCAAGGGCGCGGCGGTGGCCCTGGACCCCTCCACGGGCAAGATCCTCGCCCTGGCGTCCTACCCGTCCTACGACCCGTCGTCGTTCGCCGGCACCTCCGACGCGGACGCCAAGGCCTGGAACAAGCTCCAGAAGAAGTCCGACCCCAACGACCCGATGCTGAACCGGGCACTGCGCGAGACCTACCCGCCGGGCTCCACCTTCAAGGTGGTCACCGCGGCCGCCGCGCTGGAGAACGGGCTGTACAAGTCGGCGGACGAAGCCACCGACTCGCCGCTGCCGTGGACCATGCCCGGCACCACCACCGAGCTGCCGAACGAGGGCAACATCCCCTGTAGGAACGCCACCATGCGCGAGGCGCTGCGGGTGTCCTGCAACACCGTCTTCGGCAAGATCGGCGCGGACCTCGGCAACGACAAGATGCTCGAGGAGGCGAAGAAGTTCGGCTTCGACAGCGAGCAGTTCACGCCGGTGCGCGCCAACGCCTCGGTGTTCTCCAACGACATGAACAAGTCGCAGACCGCGCTGTCCTCCATCGGCCAGTTCAACACCGCCGCCACCCCGCTCCAGATGGCCATGGTCGCCTCCGCCGTCGCCAACGACGGCAAGCTGATGAAGCCGTACATGGTCGACAAGCTCCAGTCTCCCGGCGTGGACACTCTGGAGCAGACCCAGCCGCAGGAACTGAGCCGGCCGCTCAGCTCGCAGAACGCCCAGATCCTGCAGTCGATGATGGAGACCGTCGTCAAGGACGGCACGGGCAAGAACGCGCAGATCAACGGCGTCACGGTGGGCGGCAAGACCGGTACCGCCCAGCACGGCGTCGACAACAGCGAGAAGCCTTACGCCTGGTTCATCTCCTACGCCAAGCTCGCCGACGGCAGCTCGCCGGTCGCCGTGGCGGTGGTGGTCGAGGACAACAACGCCAACCGCGACGACATCTCCGGTGGCGGCCTCGCGGCGCCCATCGCGAAGAACGTCATGGAGGCGGTCATCAACTCCAGGCAGTGAGCCCTGTCACGCCCCCCTCACATCGGTGCACGTTGCGATACCGGTCCTGTATCGGGTGACGGGCTTGGCCAGGTCACACAGAGCGAGCCGGGTACGGTAGGCCCGGACAGCAGCCTCCGGCGGCACAAGCGGTGCCGGTCGGGACCGACGGAGAGGGCTGGTAGGTAGCTATGGAAGAGCCGCGTCGCCTAGGCGGCCGGTACGAGCTGGGCCATGTGCTCGGCCGTGGTGGCATGGCGGAGGTGTACCTCGCGCATGACACCCGGCTGGGACGCACCGTGGCGGTGAAGACGCTGCGCGCCGACCTGGCGCGCGACCCTTCCTTCCAGGCCCGGTTCCGCCGGGAGGCCCAGTCGGCCGCCTCGCTCAACCATCCCGCGATCGTCGCGGTCTACGACACGGGCGAGGACTACATCGACGGGGTCTCGATCCCGTACATCGTGATGGAGTACGTCGACGGCTCCACGCTCCGTGAACTGCTGCACAGCGGCCGCAAGCTGCTGCCCGAGCGGTCCATGGAGATGACCATCGGCATCCTCCAGGGCCTGGAGTACGCCCACCGCAGCGGCATCGTCCACCGCGACATCAAGCCGGCCAACGTCATGCTGACCCGCAACGGCCAGGTCAAGGTCATGGACTTCGGCATCGCCCGCGCCATGGGCGACTCCGGCATGACCATGACCCAGACCGCGGCCGTCATCGGCACCGCCCAGTACCTGTCTCCCGAGCAGGCCAAAGGCGAGCAGGTCGACGCGCGCTCGGACCTGTACTCGACGGGTTGCCTGCTCTACGAGCTGCTGACGGTCCGCCCGCCCTTCGTGGGCGACTCCCCGGTCGCGGTGGCCTACCAGCACGTCCGCGAGGAAGCGCAGCCGCCGAGCGTCTTCGATCCCGAGATCACGCCCGAGATGGACGCGATCGTGATGCGGGCACTGGTCAAGGACCCCGACTACCGCTACCAGTCCGCCGACGAGATGCGCGCCGACATCGAGGCCTGCCTCGACGGCCAGCCGGTCGCGGCCACGGCGGCCATGGGCTCCGTCGGCTACGGCGCCTACCCCGACGACCAGCCGACCACCGCGCTGCGCCCCGACGCCGGCCCCGCGGCCGCGACGACGATGCTGCCGCCCATGAACCCGGACGACGGCGGCTTCGGCTACGACGACCGCCCCGACCGGCGCCGTCAGAAGAAGTCCAACACCTCGACGATCCTGCTGATCGTCGCCGGCCTCCTGGTCCTCGTCGGCGCGATCTTCATCGGCATGTACGCCTTCGGCGGGAAGGGCGCCAACAACGACACGGTGCCCGTGCCCAACTTCGTCGGCCAAACGAAGGTCGCCGCCGAGAAAATGGCCGAGAACGGCAGCGTCGCAGTGGCCTTCACCCAGGACACCTGCGAGGACCAGCCCAAGGGCAAGGTCTGCTCACAGGACCCCAAGGACGGCGAGGTCAAGAAGGGCGACACGATCAACCTGGTGCTGTCCACCGGGGCGCCGAAGGTGACGGTTCCCGATGTCCGCGGCGTGACATTCGACAAGGCGCAGTCCCAACTGAAGGAGAAGGGCTTCACGGTCGAGAAGAAGACCCAGGAGTCCGACCAGACCCCCGACGTGGTCATCAGCCAGGACCCCGAGGGCGACACGGAGCTGGAGAAGGGCTCCACCATCACCCTCACGGTCGCCAAGCCGGCCGAGAGGGCGACTGTCCCCAATGTCGTCGGCGCGACCTGCGAAGAGGCCCAGCAGCAGCTTCAGGGCAGCAACCTCAAGGGCACCTGCAGGGAGGTGCCCACCAACGACCCCAACCAGGACGGCAAGGTCGTCCAGACCGTTCCGCAAGCCAACCAGCAGGTCGACAAGGGCTCCAGCGTCGACATCCAGGTCGGCAAGCTGCAGCAGCAGGAGAAGAAGCGGGTGCCGAAGGTCCAAGGCATGCGTCTGGGGGAGGCCAAGCAGGTTCTGGCGCAGAACGGCTTCACCAACATCCAGTTCGCCGAGGGAAGCAGCCAGGACGACAACGCGTTCGTCTTCAAGCAGGAACCGAACGAGGGCCAAGAGGTCGACGACCCCAACACGCCGATCACGCTGACGACCTTCGGCGGCGGCGGCAACAACGGCAACGGGAACAACGGCGGCTTCTTCGGAGGCTGACCCCCGACCCCTGACACTCAGAGCCCCGGTTCCCCTCGCAGGAGGGGAACCGGGGCTCCGTCGTACCGCACGTCCCTCCGGAGGGTGTCCGTCAACCGGTCAGTTCCTTCGGCGGTGTGCGCTTGGCGTCCACCTTCTCCGTGCGGACCAGTTCGCCCCAGACCACGTAGCGGTAGCGCGAGGTGTACACCGGTGTGCAGGTCGTCAGGGTGATGTAGTGGCCGGCCTTCGTGACGCCCGACTCCTTGGGGACCGAGGACAGGACCTGGACGTTGTACTTCGACGTCTCGGGGAGGATGTCGTAGACCTTGTAGACGTACCACTTGTCCTTGGTCTCGAAGACGACCGGATCGCCCACCCGCACCTTGTCGATGTTGTGGAACTTCGCGCCGTGACCGTCCCGGTGGGCGGCGAGGGTGAAGTTGCCGGACTTGCCGGACGTCGGCAGGGTCGCCTTGGCGGGATCCACGTAGTAGCCGGCCACGCCGTCGTTCAGCACCTCGGCCGACGTGCCCTTCTTGATCAGGACCTCGCCGTTGTGCATGGACGGCACGTGCAGGAAGCCGATGCCGTCCTTGGTGTCCAGCGCTCCGGGGGCGTCGGCCACGGACTGGGCCCACTCGTCGCGGACCTTGCCGCCCTCCTGGCCGGCCTTGCGGTCCGCCAGGACGTTCGTCCACCACAGGGAGTAGGCGACGAACAGGCCGAGGACCAGACCCGCCGTGATGAGGAGTTCGCCGAAGACGCTGACGGCGAGGGCCAGCGGGCCGGTGCCCCGGCGGCGCCGCGCCCGGCCGGGGCCCGACGCGTCACCGTGCCCTTCGCGGCCGTCGGTGTGCCCTGCCGTGTCGTCCGTGGTCGCTGCCACTGTTCATCCGCCCTTTAACTGACGAGCGCATCCGGCTTGCCCTTGCTGCGCGGCCGTTCCTCGACCATCTTGCCCCAGACGATCATCCGGTACTTGCTGGTGAACTCCGGTGTGCAGGTGGTCAGCGTGATGTAGCGGCCGGGCCCGGTGAAGCCCGATCCCTTCGGGACGGGATCGAGGACACTGATGTTGGCCGGCGAGGTCACCGGCAGTATCGACGCCATCTTGTAGACGAAGTAGGTGTCCTGCGTCTCCACGACGATGGCGTCGCCCGGCGAGAGCTTGTTGATGTACCGGAACGGCTCACCGTGCGTGTTGCGGTGGCCCGCGAGCCCGAAGTTGCCCGTCTTCGCGTCCGGCATGGCCGTGTTGAGGTCGCCCTGCCCGTAGTGCCCGACCATGCCCTTGTCCAGCACCTTCGGCTTGCTGATGCCCTCCGCGATGGGCACCACCACGTCCAGCTTCGGGATGTGCAGGAGGGCGAATCCCTGCCCCGGCTCGAACGTCCCGGGATTGCGCTTGCCGGTCGCCCAGTCGTCCTGCAACTGGTTTGCCTCACTGCCCGCCTGCGCGTGCGCCCGGACGTTCGTCCACCACAACTGGTAGGTGACGAAGAGCAGCATCACCACACCGGTGGTGATGAACATCTCGCCGATGACCCGGCTGGCGATCACGGCCGGGCTCGCCCTGCGTGCCCGCGCCTGCCGGCGCGCCTCCACGCGGGACAGCGGCGCGGACACCCGGTCGGCCGGGCTGTCCTCCTCCGACGGCACGCCCGCCGCGGCCCCACCACGGCCGTGACGGCGCCTGGCGGCCTTTCTGCGGGCCGCGCGTCCACCCGGTGGGGGTGCGGGGGCCCGCTCGGCGGAAGACGCGCCAGGCGGCGGATCCGGGATCCGCAGCGCCATCGTCTCGTCGTCGACGGGAGGCAGATACGCCGTCGCGTCACCCGCGGGCCCGTACGGCACCCCCGCCGCGCTCTGCTGAGGCGCCGCGTGCTGCTGGGTGGCGTTCTGCTGAGGCGCCGCCCCAGGAGAGCCGTAGGACGCCGCGTAGGGGTCCTGGGGCGTGCCCTGCGCCCCGCCGCCGTACCACTCCTCGAACGCGTCCGGCCCCCCGTACGACTGCGGCCCGTACGAGGTGTCCGTGTCGCGCTCGGGGCGCAGCGCGGTCACGCCGTGGCCCTGCCCACCACCGGGGCGAGCCCCGCCGACCTCGCCACGGCCTCCTTGTCGCCGCACTCCGCCAGCCAGTTGGCCAGCATCCGGTGCCCGTGCTCGGTCAGCACCGACTCGGGATGGAACTGCACGCCCTCGACGGGAAGTTCACGGTGCCGCAGGCCCATGATGATGCCGTCGTGCGTGCGTGCCGTGACCACCAGCTCGTCGGGCACGGTCGCCGGCTCGGCGGCCAGGGAGTGGTAGCGGGTCGCCGTGAAGGGGGAGGGCAGGCCCGCGAAGACGCCCGTGCCCTCGTGCTCCACCAGCGAGGTCTTGCCGTGCAGCAGCTCGGGCGCGCGGTCCACCACACCGCCGTAGGCCACCTGCATCGACTGCATGCCCAGGCACACACCGAACACGGGAACACCGGTCGCGGCGCAGTGCCGGACCATCTCCACGCAGATGCCGGCCTGCTCGGGCGTGCCCGGTCCCGGCGAGAGCAGCACGCCGTCGAAGCCGTCCTGTGCGTGCGCCGTCGACACCTCGTCGTTGCGCAGCACCTCGCACTCGGCCCCCAGCTGGTACAGGTACTGGACCAGGTTGAAGACGAAGCTGTCGTAGTTGTCGACGACGAGAATCCGCGCACTCACTGGTTGTCCACCGTCACATCGTTGAAGGGAAGCAGCGGTTCGGCCCACGGGAAGACGTACTGGAACAGGGCGTAGACCACGGCCAGGACCAGCACCAGTGAGATCAGCGCCTTCACCCACGCGTTCCCCGGCAGATGCCGCCAGATCCAGCCGTACATGCCGTCCCTTCCGTCTCCCACGGCACCAGACTCACGCCGTGCGCCACCAGACTAACGGCGCGGCGCCCGAGGTTTCCCGGCCTCCGCGAGCTGTGCGAAAACCGCGTGCGACCGGACGTACGTGGCACAGCGTCGATCACCTCAACGATCGCGGACACGGTTTTGTACGGCCCTTTGTCGATCCGATACGCGAACCAGGCCGTTCCGTTCACCAGTACGGCGCCAGGGCGCCCGCACCGGGGTGCCGGCGTCCTGGCGTCCGTGCCTACTGCGCGGGCTGCGCGTGCTGCAGGTCCACCGTGCCGGAGTAGCCGGGCAGCGTCACCGTTCCGTCGTCGGTGACCTTCCAGCCGAGGCCGTAGACGTTGACGTACACCATGTAGTTCTGGATCGCCGGGGAGTCCGCGAGCGCCTTCTGGAGCTTGCCCGGATCACCGACCGCCGTGATCTTGTACGGCGGCGAGTAGACGCGGCCCTGGAGGATCAGCGTGTTGCCCACGCAGCGCACCGCGCTGGTGGAGATCAGCCGCTGGTCCATCACCTTGATGCCCTGGGCACCGCCCTTCCACAGCGCGTTGACCACGGCCTGGAGATCCTGCTGGTGGATCACCAGGTAGTCGGGCTGCGGCTCGGGGTAGCCGGGGAGCTTCGCGGTGGCGTCGGGCGGGGCGTCGTTGAGCGTGACCGTGATCGCCTTGCCCGTGAGCTTCTGGGTGCCCGCGCTCTTCTCCAGGCCGGTCAGCCTGCCGTCCTGGGGTTTGCCGCCGTCGTCGCGCGCGGCGAGGGACTCGATGTCGTCGCGCAGGGCGGCGTTGGACTCGTCCAGCTCCTTGTTCTTCCGGCTGCGCTCCTGGATGAGGTCGGACAGCTTCAGAAGGGACGTGTCCGTGCGGATGTTGGTGCCCTTGGCCGTGTTGAAACTGGTGAAGAAGATCAACCCGGCGAGGGCGAAGACGGCCACGGTCATGATCCGCACGGGCCTCGGGCGGCGCGTGCGGTCCGGGCCGGCACCCGTCCCCGGGAAGTCGGCAGAATTGCTCAACGTACCCTTATCTCCTTCGGCGCCGCGGAAGCACTACGCTAACGGACGTCCGGGGGAGTGCTCAGTGTGCCCTTGTACGCTGCCCCGGAGCCAGCCCAGTTCCCTGCGCGGCCACCAGCGCATCGACAGGAGAGACCCTCGTGCCGAAGTCACGTATCCGCAAGAAGGCCGACTACACGCCGCCGCCCGCCAAGCAGGCCGCGAGTATCAAGCTCGAGGGCCGCGGCTGGGTGGCGCCCGTCATGCTGGCGCTCTTCCTCATCGGCCTGGCCTGGATCGTCGTCTTCTATGTGACCGACGGCTCCCTGCCCATCGACGCCCTGGGCAACGCGAACATCGTCGTGGGCTTCGGCTTCATCGCGGCCGGATTCGCCGTCTCCACGCAGTGGAAGTGACCTCGTCCTCCCGGTGAACACAGCTCTGCCCACGGGTATCCGCTGAGTTATCCACAGGCCGGAGGAATTTCCACATGCGGCCTGGGGAAAACGCTGATGATCTGTGGATAACCAGCGCGCCATTGACACCGGTGCGACTGTCACACCGCTCATCCAGAGTGCGTACGCCCCCTGCCTGACCTGCGACAACGCAGGTCGACGGCAGGGGGCACACGTGTTCCCGCACGCTATGCACAAGATCGGACACCAGCTGTGGACAACAGGCGCTCTCAGGTGAGCTGAACCGTTCTGAGCAGCGTCAACACGACGACGACCACCAGCACCAGCGCACAGGTGCCGTACTGCACCAGGTCCCGCCGCTCACGTGGGGCGTGCACCATCGCGTACCCCACCACCACACCGGCCACCAGACCGCCGATGTGCGCCTGCCAGGCGATGTGGAAGCCCGGGGAGAAGGTGAAGATCAGGTTGATCACCAGCAGGACGATGATCGGCCGCATGTCGTAGTTGAGCCGGCGCATCAGCACCGCGGTGGCGCCGAACAGTCCGAAGATGGCGCCCGAGGCGCCGAGCGTGGCCTGGCTGGGCGAGGCGAGCAGGTACGTCAGCGCTCCGCCCGCGAGCCCGGAGACGAAGTACAGCGACAGATAGCGCAGCCGGCCCAGGGCCGCCTCCAGGGGGCCGCCCAGCCACCACAGGCTCAGCATGTTGAAGCCGATGTGCCAGATCTCCTGGTGCGTGAACATCGAGGTCACCAGGCGGTACCACTCGCCGTCCGCGACACCCGCGGTGGGGGTGAAGGGAGCCGGCGGCCAGGCGCCGATCAGGAACAGGTCCCCGAGGAGTGAGGAGTCGACGCTGACCGCGATGAACACCGCGATGTTGATCCCGATGAGGATCTTGGTGAGCAGGCGGGGGTCGGCGGTCATGGTGCCGCCGGCCAGCGTGCGGGGCCGCGACGCGGCGGGCGGGTGGCCGGTGCCGGAGCCGCCGCGGACGCAGTCCGGGCACTGGAAGCCCACGGAGGCGTCGACCATGCACTCGGGACAGATCGCCCGGTCGCAGCGGGCGCAGCGGATACCGGTCTCGCGGCCCGGATGGCGGTAGCAGGTGGGCAGGCGGTGGGCGTCCGGCGGGCCGTGGTCCGCCGGGTCCTGGCCCGCCGGGCCCTGCGGGCTGCCTGGTGCCTGGTCCATGGGGTTCCCCTCGATTCGTCCTGCGCGGAGCACGGCTGCGGCTGCTCGTGGGCAATGCACCGCCCCGCCCATCCTTACGGACAAGCGGGGCGTTTGGTTCCCTGGGGGAGGTGTCGGGACGGGCCCTTCACTCAGCCTTCGCGGGTCTCGACGACGACCGACTCGATGACGACGTCGTTGACCGGGCGGTCGGTGCGCGGGTTGGTCTGCGCGGTCGCGATGGAGTCCACGACCTTCTGGCTGGCCGCGTCGGTGACCTCGCCGAAGATGGTGTGCTTGCGGTTCAGCCAGGACGTCGGGGCGACGGTGATGAAGAACTGCGAGCCATTGGTGCCCGGGCCCGCGTTGGCCATCGCCAGCAGGTAGGGCTTGTCGAAGGAGAGGTCCGGGTGGAACTCGTCCTTGAACTGGTAGCCGGGACCGCCGGTGCCGTTGCCCAGCGGGTCACCGCCCTGGATCATGAAACCGCTGATCACCCGGTGGAAGACCGTGCCGTCGTAGAGCTTCGCCGAGGACTTCTCGCCGGTGGCGGGGTGGGTCCACTCGCGCTCGCCCTTGGCGAGTTCGACAAAGTTCCGGACCGTCTCGGGAGCGTGGTTCGGCAGGAGCCGGACCTCGATGTCGCCGTGGTTGGTCTTCAGGGTGGCGTAGAGCTGCTCAGCCACGATCTGCCTTCCGTTGTCTTCCTGTGACTCCCCGATCCTCGCACGGCCCGCGCCGTGCGTCGCCCAGCGGTCGCTTCCCAGGGGAGATCCGCCGGATTCGGTTGCGGAAAACCGGGCGAGTCCTCCCGGACGGGAGCGCGGCACGGCGATCCGTGGCATTGTCGACGACAAGCTCATGTTGCTCCGTATTCATCCCCTATCGCACGTGATCGTCTCCCGGCGGACTCCCGATCGGCAGGGCCACCGCGGTGACCGCGGTCGTCACCCGTGACCCGGATGCCCGTTCGCACATGCCGCCGGGCCCGTTGGCAGGCATGATCCGTAAAAGGGTGGAAAGTCGAATTACCGTACGCCACCGAGGAGGAGGAACCCGTGACCCGCATCGACAGCGTGCGCGCCGCGACCGGCTCGGCGAGGGACAGCGTGCTGCACGCCGCGGAAGTGGTGGCGCCCTACGCCGACACGGCCAGGGACAGGGCCGCGCACTACGCACACGAGGCACGCGTACGGCTCGCGCCGAAGGTGACGCTGGCCGCCGACCAGGCCCGCGTCCAGTACGGCGCCTATGTCGCACCCCGGCTGGAGCAAGCCCGTACGCAGGCCATGGCCCATGTGCCGCCCAAGGTCGACCAGGCCGCCCAGGAGGCCGTCGAGCGGACGCGCCGGGCCGCGCGGCAGGCCGCCGAGTACTCCCGGCCGCGGATCGAGCAGGCGATGGCCGCGGCGGGGCCGGTCGCGGACGAGGCCGCCGCGCGCGGTGCCGCCGCGCTGGTGGCGCTGCGCGGTCAGGTCCCGGCCCGGAAGATCCAGAAGCTGGCCCGCACACAGCAGCGGCGGGCGCGGGCCGGGCGCGTCGTGAAACTGCTCACGCTGGCGGGCGCGCTCGCCGGCGGTGCCTTCGCCGCCTGGAAGTGGTGGGACAAGCAGGCCAACCCCGACTGGCTGGTGGAACCGCCGGCCGCGACCGATGTACCCGATTCGGGCCGGCTGACGTCCGTGGACGGCACCGGCCAGTCCGTGCTGGACCCCGAGGTCCGGGCGAAGGAGGCCGAGGAGGCGGCGGACCGCGACGAACAGGGCTGACCGCCAGCGGCAAAAGAGCCCGCCCGACCGATGTTTCCACAGGTCAGGCGGGCTTTTGCGCGTGCACGTGGTTCCCGGACCGCGAGCGGGTGGGTTGAGGTTCCCTGGGGCACCAACAAGGGGTGAAGGGGGACCATGCTCGATGGAATCACGGCAACCGTTGCCATCGGCGTCACAGTGGCGTCAGCAGTCGCCGGCGACCGTGCCCCGAGAAAGCGCAAGAAGGCTTACTGGGAGCGCTATGGATCCTTCGAAGGGTTCCGGGGCCAGGTCGACGAGGAGAAGATCCAGCGGGTGCGCAGGGAACAGGGCGACGTCGTCGCCATCAAGGTGGTACGTCAGACCTACCCGTACGTCCCGCTCTTCCTCGCGAAGCGCTACGTAGAAGAACTCCCGGCGTAGCCGAGGGACCCCTCCTCGGAAGCATCCATCGGGGCGCGTTCCGGAGGCGGACGGACAAGCGCACACACGCCGACGGCCTGCCCGGGCGTACCGCATGCGCACGAAAAACGCCCCCCGACACCGCGTTTCCACAGGTCAGAGGGCATTTCACCGGTGGAGCCTAGGGGAGTCGAACCCCTGACATCTGCCATGCAAAGACAGCGCTCTACCAACTGAGCTAAGGCCCCGGACGAGAGCATCCGGCCGGAAGATCCGCTCACCGGTCGGTGCCGCAGACCAGAGTACCGGGTCACCCCCCGGATCTCGCAAAAAGATTGGGGCTCCCCGCGGCCGACCACTCTCCGTAAGATGCTCCGCGTGGTTCGCTACAGCGAACCGCGGTACTTGGGGAAGCGATGGGGAGACGCAATGGACGCCGCACAGCAGGAAGCCACCGCAAGAGCGCGGGAACTGCAGCGGAACTGGTACGGGGAGCCGTTGGGGGCGCTCTTCCGCAAGCTCATAGACGACCTCGGGCTCAACCAGGCCCGGCTGGCAGGGGTACTGGGACTGTCCGCCCCGATGCTGTCGCAGCTGATGAGCGGCCAGCGCGCGAAGATCGGCAACCCCGCGGTGGTCCAGCGGGTGCAGCTGCTCCAGGACCTGGCGGGCCAGGTGGCGGACGGCAGCGTCAGCGCGGCCGAGGCGACCGGGCGCATGGAGGAGATCAAGCGGTCGCAGGGCGGCTCGGTGCTCAGCAACACCACGCAGACGACGAGCACTTCAGGGGCGCCGACGGTCAAGCGGGTGGTCCGCGAGATCCAGTCGCTGCTCCGCTCGGTCGCGGCGGCCGGTGACATCATCGAGGCCGCGAACACCCTCGCCCCGACCCACCCCGAACTGGCGGAATTCCTCCGGGTGTACGGCGCCGGCCGCACCTCGGACGCGGTCGCGCACTACCAGTCCCACCAGAACTGACGCCGCGGGGGTCGTATCGCGCGTCGAGGGGAGTGCGAGGGGGACAACCGCAGGGGGAGGAGCGACGCACAGCCATGGGTGAGGTCTTCGCCGGCCGGTACGAGCTGGCCGACCCGGTCGGACGCGGGGGAGTCGGCGCCGTCTGGCGGGCCTGGGACCACCGCCGCCGCCGGTACGTGGCCGCCAAGGTCCTTCAGCAGCGCGACGCGCACTCCCTGCTGCGCTTCGTGCGTGAGCAAGCGCTGAGGATCGATCACCCCCATGTGCTCGCACCGGCCAGCTGGGCCGCTGACGACGACAAGGTCCTGTTCACGATGGACCTGGTGGCCGGCGGCTCGCTCGTCCACCTGGTCGGGGACTACGGCCCGCTGCCCCCGGCGTTCGTCTGCACCCTGCTCGACCAGTTGCTGTCCGGCCTCGCCGCGGTGCACGCGGAAGGTGTCGTGCACCGCGACATCAAGCCCGCGAACATCCTGCTGGAGGCCACCGGGACCAGCCGGCCCAGGCTGCGGCTGTCGGACTTCGGTATCGCGATGCGGTTGGGCGAACCGCGGCTGACGGAGACCAACCTGGTGGTAGGAACACCGGGGTACCTCGCTCCCGAGCAGATGATGGGAGCCGAACCGGACTTCCCCGCCGACCTGTTCGCCACCGGTCTGGTCGCCCTCTATCTGCTCCAGGGCGCCAAGCCGGACGCCAGGGCACTCGTGGAGTACTTCGCGGAGCATGGAACTCCCGGTGCGCCCAAGGGTGTTCCCGAGCCGCTGTGGCAGGTCGTGGCCACCTTGCTGCAACCCGATCCGCAGGCCAGGTTCCGTACCGCGACGGGTGCGCGCAAGGCCCTCGTCGCGTGCGCCGAGCTGCTGCCGGAGCCGGGCCCCGACGACGAGCTGATCGAGATCTTCGACCAACTCGGCCCGCTGCCACCGGGGTTCGGACACGAGGGACCGCTCACCCGGAGCCCTGGGGTGACGGTCGGGCGTACGGCCGCGTCCGCCTCCGCCGGTTCGGCCACCGGGTCTGTGGTTCCCGGTGCCAGTACCGGTACCGCCGCTTCCAATACCGGCTCCGTGTCTTCCGGTACCGGCTTCGCGACTTCCGGTTCTCGTACCGCTTCCGGTACCGGGGGTGTGCCGGACCCGCGTCTCGATCCACGGGAGGGGAGCGGGTCGGCTCCGAGAGCGGACGGCAGCGGCTTGTCGACCGGACCGCCCCAGCCCTCCACCATGTCCGACACAGGCAGCTTCCACCTGCCGCCGCCCCGGACCGCCGCCCCGGAGCGGGAAGTCCCACGGCACCAGGCCGCTCCCCCGCAGGCTGTGCCACCCCCCGCCACGCCTCCGCAAGCCGTCCCCCCGGCACCGGCCGCCCCGCCCTCCGGCGGCGTGCCGCTCGAACCCGTGGTCCAGCCCGCGACCCAACCCCCGGTCCAACCCTCGGTCCAGCCCGCGGCCCAGCCCATGGTCCACGTCTCCCCTCACGACCCCACCCATGTGCTGTCCTCCCCCGATCCACGGCAGCGTGCTGATGTCTCTACTGCTTCGTACACCGCCCAGTCCCCGCAGGTTCCCGTTCCGGCGCGGGGAATCTCACGCCACCGTGCCGGGCGCCCGCGCCGCCCCGGCCCACCCGCGGCGGTGGCGGTCCCGCTCCTGCTCCTCGCGCTGGCCTGCTACGCCGTCGGTTTCTGGGCACTGAGCCGTCTGTGAGGCCCGCCGGGGCCGATCCCGGCCGGGTCCCGGTCCCCCTATCCCCTCCCGCCGCCCTACCGGGCTTCGGCCCTGCGCCGGGCAAGCACGGTCCACACTCCGAGGACGGCCAGCAGGACCGTTCCCGCGCCGATCCCGCCGACGGCGAGCGCCCGGAGTGCCGAAGAGCCGTCCGCCCCGGCCGGAGTCGCCGCGGCCCGGTCGTGAGCGGTGACCTCGAAGAGCCGGCCGGGCTCGGACCGACCCGCGTAGTCCGGTCCCGGCTGTGCCGCGCCGTCCACCCGCACACGCAGGATCAGTCCGTAGGGCCCCTCGCCGAAGGAGTCGGCGGTCTGAGCGGCGAGGTGCACGACCAGGTAGTGGAGGCCGGCGAACCGCATCCCCTTGACCTGGTCGGCGAAGCCGTGGCGGTTGGCGTGGGCGACGGGCGGCAGAGGAGCGAGGGTGGCGGACGTCTGCCGGCCGGTGTATCCGGCGTACGCCTCCTCGACGTATCCGCGTACCGGGTTGTAGAGCGACAGGGTCAGCGCTCCGCTCACGTAGCCGCTGCCGCCGCTGGAACTGCCCAGCTCGACGATGGCGTTCGGCTGCTGTCCCCAGTCGACCGGGACCTTGTAGAAGAGCGTCTGGCCGGGCCTGATCCGGGTCCGCCAGACGCCTTGCCCGACCGTGCTCGCCGCGGCGAACCCGGCGCCGCCGGCCCGTTCGACCGCCTGGCTGGTGACCGGTTCGGGCGAGGCTGAGTTCCAGGCCTCGGGCGCGCCGGTGGCCCCGGTGCGTTTCAGCGGCGGTTCCGAGACGGCGGCGAGTTCCAGGGGCCAGGCGTCGGACGAGGATCCCTTGGCGCCGACGCGTTCGACGAGCACGTAGTACGCACCGGCGCCCTGGCACAGGCTGCGCCCGGAGGAGGCCTCGCGCGCTCCCCACGCGGCGATGGGGTGCGGACTGCGGCTCGGGCCGAAGCGAGCGGCCTGCGAGGAACAGGGGATGCCCTGGGCACTCTGCACCGAGATCCTGAGGCCGTCGGTGGCGGCGACCGTGGTGCCGGCTCCGGGCACCGCCGTGACGGAGACGTAGGCGGTGGAGGTGGCGTCCAGGTCGAGGCGGTAGTAGAGCTTGCCGCTGCCCGGCAGGGAACTCCTGTAGGTGTTGCCGGGCTCGAGGCGTGCGGCGTCCGTGGTGCTCGCGGCTCCGGTGACGGACCGGGCGCCGTCGGTGAAGGCGTACGGGTCCGGTTCACCGGCCGCGAACGCGCTCGGGCCGGGTACGGCCGCCGCGAGGCACAGCGCCGCCGCGGCCGCGCCCAGGCGCCCGGCCGGCTTGTGCGAGGGATGCCGGCCGCGCCGGTCACGTCGGAGGCGCCCTGTCCTCGCCTGCCGTCCCGCCCCACGCCGTACCATGCCGCGCCACCCCTCGCGTTCCGTCGCTCCGGACGTCGCCCATCCTGCCCCGAGGGCCGCTACGCCATCCGCGCTTTCCCCAGGCGCGTGCGCAACAGCGGCCTCAGGAGCGACGCCTACCCCACCCTCCGCGACCGCGCAACACGGGACCCGGCCCGACCCAGCCGGTTCGGGGGACCACAACACAAAACCCCGACCGCTACGGCGGTCGGGGCCTGCTCAGTTCGGGAATCAGTGCTCACGAACCCGTGGGCACGGAGTCAGTCGCCTCCGTCCACAGATCCTGCTCGGCGCGATCCGCCTGGATCTGGCGGTACACGAGGAGCCCGCCGATGGCGGCCAGTGCGACCAGGAGAAGCTTCTTCACCGCGCGACCTCGTCTTTCCTTGACGTAGGGGACCTCTGGCGCCCGACTATACACACCGGCCGATACCGATCGGTGACCTGCGTCGGCTGTCAACTGCCGTGCGCGTGAGCGCAATAGATGAGGTCGAAACCGCTCCGATCTGAGGGTGACCACATCCGCACGGACGGTGACTTTGGCCAGCCTCCTCCCGGCTTCGCACCTTTTCACCACTCATGCGCCCATCCGAGTGGTGTTCATCCGAAGATCGCTGCGCCACGGGCGTCGGTCCACCACTTCGCGACGCTCATACACATGATGAGCAAAGTACGCAAATCGACCAACCCGAAAGTGAGGGGCCATGGACCAGCACAAGATCATGAAGCTGTGGACCGCCATCGTCACCGCCTTCCTCGCGCTCTGCACGGCGCTCGGACTCATCACCACGACCGCCTCCGCGGCCGCGGCCGCACCGCAGCCCGAGACGGCGCCCAAGAGCACCGCACCGGTGCCGGCACAGGCGACGACGTCCTTGTCCAGTCCCCCCACCCGGTCCCTGCCTCCCACGATGAAACAGCGCATCCGCGCCGAGGCCCACGGAAGGACCCCCGGCTGCCGCCACCGCCCGCCGACCGATGCCTTCTCCCTCGCCGCCGAACCCCGATGCCTCCCGGCCGAACCGCCGGCCCGCCCGACCATCCCCCTCCAGCGCTGACAGTGCCGCACCGGCCCGGCCGGTGCCACCACCAGCACCCATGACGTAACGGCGATTCGCGTACAGCACTGCCGCAGACGCGAAGCTCCCCGGTCATCACGATCGGGGAGCTTCGCCTGCGTGGATACCTGAGCCGGCCGTCGTCACCCGTCGACGCCGGTTCGGCACGGACGGCCCGGAGACGGCCCGGCTGTCGTCATCGGTCAACACCCGTTCGTCTCGGACAGTCCGGAGACGGCCAGGCGAAAGACCTGCCGGGAGCCCTCTTCCGGTCCCGGGCCGACAACCTCGGCAGGGACGAAGCCGAGACGCTCATAGAACACGCGTACGCCGCTGGGGAAAGCACCAGGATGATCGGCCCGCAATGGATCCTCGGTTGGGACGCCGCCAGTTTCGCCCTCGCGGCTCTACTGTGCGCGTTCTTGACCATCGCCGGGACAGCGAAACCCGGCCCGGGCACCTCCGTGCTGCACGATTTCCGCACCGGCTGGCGGGAGTTCGCGCAGCGTTCCCGACTCTGGTCCTACACCCTCTCGGGCACCGTCGTCGTAGCCCTGTGGCTCGGCAGCTACCAGCTACTGGGCCCTGTCGTCCTGGACCGTACCGACCTGGGTGCCGCAGCCTGGGGAACAGTGCAGGGCAGTCTCGCTGTCGGGCTCGTTCTCGGTGGCCTCATCGCCCTTCGCTGGAAGCCCGACCAGCTCATGATCGCGTGTGTGGCCACCGGCCTTCCCCTGGCATTGCCACTCGTGATACTCGCGACCGGACCTCACCTTGTCGCTCTGGCAGCGTCAGCAGCCGTGGCCGGAATCGGACTCGACCTGTCAATCGCGTATTGGAACACCGCACTGCAGTAACAACTCCCCACAGACGTATTGGGCCGAGTCACGTCTTTCAGTTCCATCGGAGAACTCATGGCTGTTCCCCTCGGATACGTCATCGTTGGCCTGACCGCTACCTCCACCGGCACGGCTCCCGTCCTCCTGACGAGTGCCGTCCTCATCTTCCTGGCCTCGATCGTTCTGTTTGCCGTGCCCAGCCAGTGGACGATCCGCCGCCTGCCCACGGAGGCAACGGCGCAGTCTGCCGCGGCATGACCGCGACTTCGGAGTCAGGGGAGTCAGGACGCTCCAGGCCGCAGCCAGCCTGTCTTTCGCCCCTGCGCCGCACACTTCCCCGCCCAGGTGAGCGCTGAGCGCTGCTGTGCCCTGGAGCCAATGGCTGATGATGTCAGCCAGTGATGCCAAAGACCCCCAACCATGATCGGTTGGGGGTCTCGCTGGTGGGGCTAACAGGATTTGAACCTGTGGCCTCATCCTTATCAGGGATGCGCTCTAACCAACTGAGCTATAGCCCCGCCGCGCTCTGCGGTGTGTGTCCCGCGCGCTGACTCCTGAAGATTAGCGCACGAGGGGGGCAGTCCCAAAATCGGTTGTCGGAGGACCGTCAGCGGACGTTCCACCACACCGGCGCGGGCGCGGTCGGTCCGTCTACTCGTCCTCGGCCAGCGTCAGCTCGACGCCGCCGACGAAGCCCGCGGAGAGGTTGTAGATGAACGCTCCGAGGGTCGCGAGGGCCGTCGCCAGCACCACGTCGATCACGGCGATGATCGACGTGAACATCAGCACGTGGGGAAGGGACAGGAAGGACTGGAGGTCGAAGCCGTTCGACTCGTTGGAGCCGGTGGCCTCCGAGATCGTCCCGCCGACCGTGGTGAACACGCCCATCGCGTTCATGACCATCCACAGCACGGCGGACGCCACGATCGTGCAGATGCCCAGGGCGATGGAGAGCAGGAAGCTGACCTTCATCACCGACCACGGGTCGGCCTTGGCCACGCGCAGCCGGGCCTTGCGGGTGCGCGGTGTGGTACGCACGCCCGTGCGCGGCCGGCGCACCGCCTGGGAGGCGGGCTCGGCCGACTGGTAGGCCTGCGGCGGGTGGTACGGCCCGGAGGGCTGCTGCGGCTGCCGCTCCCCCGGCAGCGGAGAGCCCGCCGCCTGCTGACCGGCCGCGGCGTTCGCCTGCTGGGCCTGCGGACCTCGGGTGTCCGTCACCGTTCCCCCCTGGGATCCGTGAGTGTGGGGCGTGTGCGCATCGGTCGCGGGCGACTTGATCGCTTGCAGATTGGTCGTATGCGTGTCCGTCGCAGGCGCGGCGGAGCCACGGCCGCCGCCGTCCGCTCCTGTACCCGTGGAGGTACCGGCCGATCCGGCGCCCGTGGCTCCGCTCACGATGACTCTCTCCTCGTGCTACTCGGCCGAGGGCACCTCGCCCTCGTCCGTGCCGCTGGTCGCGGCCCCCTCGACGGTCTCGTCCACGGCCACGTCGCCGTCGACTTCCTCCGCCTCGCGCCCCGCCTCGGCGTTACGTGCGATACCGACGACGGCATCGCGCTTCCCCAGGTTGATCAGTTGGACGCCCATGGTGTCACGGCCCGTCTCCCTGACCTCGTTGACTCGCGTACGAATCACACCGCCCGAGAGCGTGATGGCGAGGATCTCGTCGGTCTCCTCGACAATCAGCGCCCCCACGAGCGAACCGCGGTCCTCCACGATCTTGGCGGCCTTGATGCCGAGGCCGCCGCGACCCTGGACGCGGTACTCGTCGACTCGGGTCCGCTTGGCGTACCCGCCATCGGTGGCAGTGAACACGAACGTACCGGGTCGAACAACATTCATCGAGAGCAGTTCGTCGCCCCCGCGGAAACTCATGCCCTTGACACCCGAGGTGGCACGGCCCATCGGACGCAGAGTGTCGTCGGAGGCGGTGAACCTGATCGATTGCGCCTTCTTGCTGATCAGAAGCAGATCGTCATCGGCGGAGACCAGCTCGGCCCCGATCAGTTCGTCATCGGAACCGTCCTCCTGCTCGCGCAGGTTGATCGCGATGACACCGCCGGAGCGAGGCGAATCGTAATCCTTCAGAGGCGTCTTCTTGACCAGGCCGGCCTTGGTGCCGAGCACCAGGTACGGCGCCGCCTCGTAGTCGCGGATCGCGAGGATCTGGGCGATCGCCTCGTCCGGCTGGAAGGCCAGCAGGTTCGCCACGTGCTGGCCGCGCGCGTCCCGGCCGGCGTCCGGCAGCTCGTACGCCTTCGCCCGGTACACCCGGCCCTTGTTGGTGAAGAACAGCAGCCAGTGGTGCGTGGTGGAGACGAAGAAGTGGTCGACGATGTCGTCTTCCTTCAGCTTCGTGCCGCGCACGCCCTTGCCGCCGCGCTTCTGGGCGCGGTAGTCGTCGGTCTTGGTCCGCTTGATGTAGCCGCCGCGGCTGACCGTGACGACAATGTCCTCTTCGGCGATCAGGTCCTCGATGGACATGTCGCCCTCGTAGGGGATCAGCTTCGTCTTGCGGTCGTCGCCGAACTTCTCGACGATCGCGGCCAGCTCCGCGCTGACGATCCCGCGCTGGCGGACCGGTGAGGCGAGGATCTCGTTGTACTCGGTGATCTTCGCCTGGAGCTCGTCGTGCTCCTGGACGATCTTCTGGCGCTCCAGGGCGGCCAGACGACGCAGCTGCATCTCGAGGATGGCGTTGGCCTGGATCTCGTCGATCTCCAGCAGGCCCATCAGGCCCTCGCGCGCGACCTCGACGGTCGCGCTGCGCCGGATCAGCGCGATGACCTCGTCGATGGCGTCCAGGGCCTTGAGCAGGCCGCGCAGGATGTGGGCGCGCTCCTCGGCCTTGCGCAGCCGGAAGCGGGTCCGGCGGACGATGACCTCGATCTGGTGCGTCACCCAGTGGCGGATGAACGCGTCCAGCGACAGGGTGCGCGGCACGCCGTCGACCAGCGCCAGCATGTTGGCGCCGAAGTTGGTCTGGAGGTCGGTGTGCTTGTACAGGTTGTTCAGGACGACCTTGGCGACCGCGTCCCGCTTGAGGACGATCACAAGGCGCTGACCGGTGCGCGAGCTGGTCTCGTCGCGGACGTCCGCGATGCCGCCGATCTTGCCGTCCTTCACCAGGTCGGCGATCTTCTGCGCGAGGTTGTCCGGGTTGACCTGGTACGGCAGCTCCGTGACCACCAGGCACTGGCGGTTCTGGATCTCCTCGACCTCGACCACGGCGCGCATGGTGATCGAGCCGCGGCCGGTGCGGTACGCCTCCTCGATGCCCTTGCGGCCGACGACGAGCGCTCCGGTGGGGAAGTCCGGGCCCTTGATCCGCTCGATCAGCGCGTCGAGGAGCTCCTCGTGGGAGGCCTCCGGGTTCTCCAGGTACCACTGGGCACCGGAGGCGACCTCGCGCAGGTTGTGCGGCGGGATGTTGGTCGCCATGCCCACCGCGATACCGGCCGAGCCGTTGATCAGCAGGTTCGGGAAGCGGGACGGCAGGACGGTCGGCTCCTGGGAGCGGCCGTCGTAGTTGTCCGTGAAGTCGACGGTCTCCTCGTCGATGTCGCGGACCATCTCCATCGACAGCGGCGCCATCTTGCACTCGGTGTAGCGCATGGCCGCCGCCGGGTCGTTGCCCGGCGAACCGAAGTTGCCGTTGGAGTCCACCAGCGGCATCCGCATCGCCCACGGCTGCGCCAGGCGGACCAGCGCGTCGTAGATCGAGGAGTCGCCGTGCGGGTGGTAGTTGCCCATGACGTCGCCGACGACGCGGGCGCACTTGTAGAAGCCGCGCTCGGGGCGGTAGCCGCCGTCGTACATGGCGTACAGGACGCGGCGGTGGACGGGCTTGAGACCGTCCCGGACGTCGGGCAGCGCACGCGAGACGATGACGGACATCGCGTAGTCGAGGTAGGAGCGCTGCATCTCCGTCTCGAGCCCGACGGGCTCGACGCGCATGGCGAGGTCGCCGCCCTCTTCAGGGGTGACTGGAGTGTTCTCGTCGGCCATTGCTGGTGAGGATCCTTCCTGGTTCGGTCAGCTGAGACCGACTCAGATGTCGAGGAAGCGGACGTCCTTGGCGTTGCGCTGGATGAACTGGCGGCGGGCCTCGACGTCCTCGCCCATCAGGACCGAGAACAGGTCGTCGGCCTGGGCGGCGTCGTCGAGGGTGACCTGGCCGAGTACGCGGTGCTCCTGGTCCATGGTGGTCACACGCAGCTCCTCGGCGTTCATCTCGCCGAGGCCCTTGAAGCGCTGGATCGAGTCCTCCCGCACCCGCTTGCCGCGCTGGCGGCCCAGCTCCAGGAGCGCGTCGCGCTCGCGGTCGGAGTACGCGTACTCGACGTCCTCCCGGCCCCACTTGATCTTGTACAGCGGGGGGCGGGACAGGAACACGTGCCCGGCCTCGACCAGGGGCCGCATGAAGCGGAACAGGAAGGTCAGCAGCAGGGTGTTGATGTGCTGGCCGTCGACGTCGGCGTCCGCCATCAGGATGATCTTGTGATAGCGGAGCTTCTCGATGTCGAAGTCCTCGTGCACACCTGTGCCGAACGCGGAGATCAGCGCCTGGATCTCCTGGTTCTGGAGGATCTTGTCGATCCGCGCCTTCTCGACGTTGAGGATCTTGCCGCGGATCGGCAGGATCGCCTGGTACTCCGGGTTGCGGCCGGACTTGGCCGAGCCGCCGGCGGAGTCACCCTCGACGATGAAGATCTCGCACTTGGTGGGGTCGTTCGACTGGCAGTCGGAGAGCTTGCCCGGCAGGGAGGCGGACTCCAGCAGGCCCTTGCGGCGGGTGAGGTCGCGGGCCTTGCGGGCCGCCACGCGCGCGGTGGCCGCCTGGATGCCCTTGCGGATGATGTCCGCCGCCTCGACCGGGTTGCGGTCCAGCCAGTCGTTCAGGTGTTCGTAGACGGCCTTCTGGACGAAGGTCTTCGCCTCCGTGTTGCCCAGCTTGGTCTTGGTCTGGCCCTCGAACTGCGGCTCGCTCAGCTTGACCGAGATGATCGCGGTCAGACCCTCGCGGATGTCGTCGCCCGTGAGGTTGTCGTCCTTGTCGCGCAGCAGCTTCTTGTCGCGCGCGTACTTGTTGATCAGGCTGGTGAGGGCCGCGCGGAAGCCCTCCTCGTGCGTACCGCCCTCGTGCGTGTGGATGATGTTCGCGAAGGAGTACACACCCTCGCTGTAGCCGCCGTTCCACTGCATGGCGACCTCGAGGGACAGGCTCTTGTCCTTGTCCTCGGCCTCCAGGTCGATGACCGTGGGGTGCACCACCTCCCCCTTGCGGGAGTTGAGGTACTTCACGAAGTCGACGATGCCGCCGTCGTAGCGGTAGACGACGGCCTTGACCTCGTCCTTCTCGTCCGCGCCCGCCTCGTCCGCGCCGGAGGTGGCCTTCGCGGACTCGCGCTCGTCGGTGAGCTTGATCGTCAAGCCCTTGTTGAGGAACGCCATCTCCTGGAAACGCCGCGACAGCGTCTCGAAGGAGTAGTCGGTGGTCTCGAAGATGTCCGGGTCGGCCCAGAAGGTGACCGAGGTGCCCGTCTCCTCGATCGCCTCGTGCTGGGCCAGCGGCGCCGTCGGGACGCCCATCTTGTAGTCCTGGGTCCAGCGGTGGCCGTCGGTCTTGACCTCGACGGAGACCTTCGAGGACAGGGCGTTCACCACGGAGACGCCGACGCCGTGCAGACCACCGGAGACCGCGTAACCGCCGCCGCCGAACTTGCCGCCCGCGTGCAGAACGGTCAGTACGACCTCCAGGGCCGGCTTGTTCTCGGAGGGGACGATGCCCACCGGAATGCCACGGCCGTTGTCGACCACACGCACGCCGCCGTCGGCCAGGATCGTCACGTCGATGGTGTCCGCGTGCCCGGCCAGCGCCTCGTCGACGGAGTTGTCGACCACCTCGTACACGAGGTGGTGCAGGCCACGCTCACCGGTGGAACCGATGTACATGCCGGGTCGCTTGCGGACCGCGTCCAGGCCCTCGAGCACGGTGATCGCGCTGGCGTCGTAAGAGGCCGCGACCTCACCGTTCGAGGATGCGGCCCCGTTCACGCCGGCTTCGGTGGACGGGATGTTCTCGTTGGGGTTGCCGGAATCGGCCACGAAGCGCCCTTTCTGGCACAGCACGAGCCGGGCTCGTCGGCGGGTTGCCGGAGCGGCTGCGGCATGTTGCGTTGGTAAGCCTTGCTCAGCGTTGCTCAGCTTTTCCCGGACGGTCCCCACGATTGGGGCGGGATTGCCTTCCAGTCTACCGGTAGCGCTGACAGTGATGGGGGTTTGCCGGTACCTGAGTACGCATGTGGCGCCCTCAACCGGTCTTGGCCGGGTCCCGATATGCACAAGGGGGCTCCAAGAGGCTCACAGCGGCACTCAGCGCTTCCGGACGTCAACACTTCGCTACTCCCGGGTCAGGTCTGGATTCGCAAGAGCGTGCGGTTGTACGAAGGACGGCCGTCAGGCGCCCGGAGATGACCGCCACAAACCCGTTGTGTGACGTCTGTCACCCATAGGTGTCGCCGGGGCCCGTGCTGCCCGGCACCCGCAGCGGACCGTACCTGCGGCCGCCGCCGCCCGGCCCGAAGACCTTGATCGTCCGCACCGCGCCGTGCCCCAGGTCCTCGTTGAGCCGGGCCACCAGCGTCGGAGCGAGCAGACGCAGGTTCGTCGCCCACGCCGTCGAGTCGCAGCGCACCGTCAGCACTCGCTCGTCCTCGTCGTACCGGTCCGGCACGCAGTGCTTGGCCACATCCGCCCCGACGATCTGCGGCCAGCGCCCCATCACGCCGCCCACCGCGGCCGGCGCCTCCCAGCCGCGCTCGGTGATCAGCCGGTTGATCGCGGCGCCCAGAGCCATGGGATCACGGCCGTCGGCCCGCGCGCCGGAACGCAGACCACCACGCCGCGCCTGCCTGCGCTGCTGCGCCGCGTCCCCACGCGCGCGTGCCGCCTCCTTCGCCGCGCGCAGCGCCACCCGCGCGAGGTCGACGCCCGACGGCTCGGGCACCTTCCCCCGGCCCGGGTCCCGCTCGCCGCTCATACGCGCTCCACCGTTCCGTCCGACACGGCGAACCGCGTACCCGTCAGCACGTGCGGCACGTCGTCGTCGACCGCGGCGGTCACCAGGACCTGTTCACCGGGCGCCACCAGCTCCGCCAGCCGCTCACGGCGACGGGTGTCCAGCTCCGCGAAGACGTCGTCGAGGATCAGCACCGGCTCATTGCCCTCCGCGCGCAGCAGGTCGTACGACGCCAGCCGCAGCGCCAGCGCGAACGACCAGGACTCCCCGTGGGAGGCGTATCCCTTCGCCGGCAGCTGACCGAGTCTGAGCACCACGTCGTCCCGGTGCGGCCCCACCAGCGTCACGCCCCGCTCGATCTCCTGCTTGCGGACGTCCGCGAGCGCGGCCATCAGCTGCGCGAAGAGATCCTCACGCGTGTGTGCCTCGCCGGGCGCCGACGGCTTGTACTCCAGCACGACCGGACCGCCGCCGGGAGCCAGCTGCTCGTACGCCTTGTCCGCCAGCGGCTCCAGCGCGCCGACCAGGTCCAGGCGCTGGGCGAGCACTTCGGCGCCCGCCCGCGCCAGATGCTGGTCCCACACGTCCAGCGTGGACAGGTCCATCGAACGGCCACCGTGCCGACGCGCCAGCGCGGCCGACTTCAGCAGCGTGTTGCGCTGCTTGAGCACCCGCTCGTAGTCGGAGCGCACCCCGGCCATGCGTGGAGAACGCGCCGTCACCAGCTCGTCGAGGAAACGCCGCCGCTCCCCGGGATCGCCCTTGACCAGGGCCAGGTCCTCGGGCGCGAACAGCACGGTGCGGACGATGCCCAGCACATCCCGCGGCCTGACCTGCGAGGACCGGTTGATACGGGCGCGGTTGGCCCGGCCGGGGTTCAGCTCCAGCTCGACCAGCTGCTGCCGCTCTCCCTGCCGCACCTGCGCCCGGATCACCGCACGCTCGGCGCCCATGCGGACCAGCGGGGCGTCGGAGGTGACCCGGTGGCTGCCGAGCGTGGCCAGGTAGCCGATCGCCTCGACGAGGTTCGTCTTGCCCTGGCCGTTGGGGCCGACGAACGCCGTGACACCCCGGTCGAGCGGAACCTCGGCCCGGCCGTACGAGCGGAAGTCGGCCAGCGACAGATGCGTGACGTGCATGGTCGTTCGCCGACCTCCCCCGGCGTTGCGGACCGCCGAGGCGGTCCGGTGGACTACTTCTTCTCCACGGCGTGACCGCCGAACTGGTTGCGCAGCGCGGCGATCATCTTCATCTGCGGCGAGTCCTCCTGGCGCGAGGAGAACCGCGCGAACAGCGAGGCCGTTATCGCGGGCAGCGGCACGGCGTTGTCGATGGCGGCCTCCACCGTCCACCGGCCCTCGCCGGAGTCCTGCGCGTAACCCCTCAGCTGCTCCAGGTGCTCGTCCTCGTCGAGGGAGTTCACCGCCAGGTCCAGCAGCCAGGAGCGGATGACGGTGCCCTCCTGCCAGGAGCGGAAGACCTCGCGGACGTTCTCCACGGAGTCGACCTTCTCCAGCAGCTCCCAGCCCTCGGCGTAGGCCTGCATCATCGCGTACTCGATGCCGTTGTGGACCATCTTGGCGAAGTGGCCCGCCCCGACCTTGCCGGCGTGCACCGCGCCGAGGTCGCCCTCCGGCTTGAGCGCGTCGAAGACCGGCTGCACCTGGGCGACGTTCTCCGCGTCGCCGCCGTACATCAGCGCATAGCCGTTCTCCAGGCCCCACACGCCGCCGGAGACGCCGCAGTCGACGAAGCCGATGCCCTTGGCGGCCAGCTCCTCCGCATGCCTCTCGTCGTCCGTCCAGCGGGAGTTCCCGCCGTCCACGACCACGTCGCCGGGCTCCAGCAGCTCGGCGAGGGCGTCGATCGTGCCCTGGGTGGGCTCGCCGGCCGGGACCATCACCCAGACCACGCGCCGGCCGTGCAGCTTGCCCACAAGCTCTTCCAGGCTGTGGACATCGGCGAGGTCCGGGTTGCGGTCGTATCCGATGACGGTGTGGCCTGCGCGGCGGATCCGCTCGCGCATGTTGCCACCCATCTTGCCGAGGCCGACGAGACCGAGCTCCATCAGTTGCGTTCCTTAGGTTTCACGACGTGACGTTCCGGCACTTTCGTACCTGCGTCCGAGCCTAGACCCGGACGCTCGCGCACATCCGTGGGCATAAGCGCTCATACGTATGCCCGGACCTGGGGTCGCCACCTGCGGAAACGCGCCCGGCCGTCAGCCGGCTCAGCCGCTCAGCCGTACCGGCATGATCAGGTACTTGTAGGCCTCGTCCGCCTCGGCGTCCACCGCGGGCTTGCCGCTGAGCAGCGCCGGCTTGGTGGACGTCGTGAAGGACAGCTGGGCCACCGGGGAGTCGATCGCGCTGAGGCCGTCCAGCAGGAACGTCGGGTTGAAGGCGATCGAGATGTCGTCGCCCTCCAGCTGCGCGTCGACCCTCTCCACAGCCTGTGCGTCGTCGCTGGAGCCGGCCTCCAGGATCAGCACGCCCTGCTCGAAGCTCAGACGCACCGGGGTGTTGCGCTCGGCGACCAGCGCCACGCGCTTGACGGCCTCCACGAAGGGGGCGGTCTCGATGACGGCCACGGAGTTGAACTCCGTCGGGAACAGGGTGCGGTACTTCGGGAGGTCGCCCTCCAGCAGACGCGTGGTCGTGCGCCGCCCGGCACCCTCGAAGCCGATCAGGCCCTCACCGGCACCCGAGCCGGACAGCGCCAGGATCACGCTGTCGCCGCTGGTCAGCGCCTTGGCGGTGTCCAGCAGGGTCTTGGCGGGCACCAGGGCGACCGCGGAGGCGTCCGGGTTCTCCGGCTTCCACAGGAACTCGCGGACCGCGAAGCGGTAGCGGTCGGTGGAGGCCAGCGTGACGGTGTCGCCCTCGATCTCGATGCGGACACCGGTCAGCACGGGCAGCGTGTCGTCGCGGCCGGCCGCGATCGCCACCTGCTGCACGGCGGAGGCGAAGACCTCGCCGGGGACCGTGCCCGTCGCGTTCGGCATCTGCGGGAGCGCCGGGTACTCCTCCACAGGCAGGGTGTGGAGGGTGAAGCGCGAGGAGCCGCAGACCACCGTCGCCCGTACACCGTCTGTGGAGATCTCCACCGGGCGGTTGGGCAGGGCGCGCGAGATGTCGGCGAGCAGGCGACCGGAGACGAGGACCGTGCCCTCCTCGTCGACCTCGGCCTCCACGGACACCCGCGCGGAGACCTCGTAGTCGAAGCTGGACAGGCTCAGCTGGCCGTCCTCCGCCTTGAGCAGCAGGCCGGCGAGAACAGGCGCCGGCGGACGGGCCGGGAGGCTGCGTGCCGCCCAGGCCACTGCCTCCGCGAGTACGTCGCGTTCCACCCGGATCTTCACCGTAAGCCGCCTCCTGCTGTTGCTACTGAGTCCTCCGACTCGGTGTCACCGCCCACTGGGACGGGAAGGACACCGGGGACCAGTCTGACGCACGGCACTGACAGTAGGCGCCTGTCGGGGTCAAGTCGCTCCGAGGGGCGGTCGGGCTCGAGAGCTCGAGTTGTGCACAGGCCCCGCTTCGAAACGGATTCCGCACTCTCTCCAGTTGGGAGTAGTAGTAGGCCCTGTGGATACCGTGGATAACCACGTTTGCCCAGCTCAGCGCGGAAATTTTGTCCACTGCCCCTGTGGGTGGGACCGGTGGACAACCGGGCGTCTCTGTGGAGAACGGGAAGTTCTGCACACCCTGCCCACAGCCCGAGGGCAGTTCTCCCCAGCTGCGTCCCCAGGTTTACCCACGTTTCCCACACGCCAATCGCGCACCTTGGTGTGACGGCTTTCACTCGACGCGGTGACCGGCGGCGTCGCGTTGCCGAACAGTGGACAGGGGTGTGGAGAAGCAGCCGATCACTGGGGACAACGGTCTCCAGCCTGTGGGTTGCCGGTGGACAACTTTGGCCGCGGCCTGTGGATCATCGCTTCGTCCACAGTCTGTGGAGAGTGCTCGTCCACGATTCCACAGGCCCCTGAGCTGGTGTGATGGTGTTTCCACCACACAGCCTGTGGAAGCGATCTGGACAACTTCCCAGTCCCCAGGATGTGGACGGAAGAAAGTCGCCGAATCTGTGGAGGACGGCCGTAACCCGGTGCGGATTCGAACAGCGGCGGACGCCACAACGACTCAGGGCGCCCCCGGGATCCGCTCCCGGAGGCGCCCTGAGCGCCGCTCTGCGTGTTCTCAGCCGTTCTTGATGCGGTTGGTCAGCTCCGTGACCTGGTTGTAGATGGAGCGCCGCTCGGCCATCAGCGCGCGGATCTTCCGGTCGGCGTGCATGACGGTCGTGTGGTCGCGGCCGCCGAACTGGGCGCCGATCTTCGGCAGCGATAGATCGGTCAGCTCACGGCACAGGTACATGGCGATCTGGCGGGCGGTGACCAGGGCCCGGCCGCGCGAGGTGCCGCACAGGTCCTCGACGGTGAGGCCGAAGTAGTCGGCCGTGGCCGCCATGATGGCCGGCGCCGTGATCTCCGGGGCCGTGTCCTCGCCACCGGGGATCAGGTCCTTCAGGACGATCTCCGTCAGGCCCAGGTCCACCGGCTGCCGGTTGAGCGAGGCGAACGCCGTCACCCGGATCAGCGCGCCCTCCAGCTCGCGGATGTTGCGCGAGATCCGGGAGGCGATGAACTCCAGCACCTCCGGCGGGGCGTTCAGCTGCTCCTGCACCGCCTTCTTGCGCAGGATCGCGATACGGGTCTCCAGCTCGGGCGGCTGGACGTCGGTGATCAGTCCCCACTCGAACCGGTTGCGCAGCCGGTCCTCCAGGGTCACCAGCTGCTTGGGCGGCCGGTCGCTGGAGAGCACGATCTGCTTGTTGGCGTTGTGGAGGGTGTTGAAGGTGTGGAAGAACTCCTCCTGCGTCGACTCCTTGTCCGCGAGGAACTGGATGTCGTCGACGAGCAGGATGTCCATCTCGCGGTAGCGCTTGCGGAAGCTGTCGCCCTTGCCGTCGCGGATGGAGTTGATGAACTCGTTGGTGAACTCCTCGGAGCTCACGTAGCGCACGCGCGTGCCCGGGTACAGGCTGCGCGCGTAGTGGCCGATCGCGTGCAGCAGGTGGGTCTTGCCGAGTCCGGACTCCCCGTAGATGAACAGGGGGTTGTACGCCTTGGCGGGTGCCTCGGCGACGGCGACCGCGGCCGCGTGCGCGAAGCGGTTGGACGCGCCGATGACGAACGTGTCGAAGAGGTACTTGGGGTTCAGGCGCGCCGTCGGCTCGCCGGGGCCGGCCGCCGGTGCGGGCTGCGCGGCCAGCGGGCCGGGGGCGCCGCTGGAGGGCGGGTTCGGGCCCACCGGGCCGCCGCGGTGCACCTGGCCGGAGCCGACCGGCGGCTCCGGTGGCTCGCGGTGGCCGGCGTCGCGCTGGTCGTAGTCGCGGGCGTCGTACTCGCCGCGGGACGGGTCGTAGTCGGAGCGCGGCTGGTCGTACGGCGGGCGCTCCATCGACGGGGACCGGTAGTCCTGCGCGTAGGAGTCCTTGGCCGGCGGATACGCGTCCTGGCGGCCGTACCCGGTGTCCTGCGGGCCGTAGGGGTCCTGGGACGGCGAGGCGTAGGGGTCCCGCTCCGGGAAGCCGAGCCGCTGCTGCTGCCACCCGTAGTCGTCCTGGTGGTGACGCGGCCAGGCGCCGGGCTCGGGACGCTGGTACTCGGCGTACTCCGACGGATAGGCCGGGCGGGCGGTCGGGAGCTGGTCGCCGCCGTCCGCCGGCTGCGGGCCCGTGCGCGGGGGCGGCAGATGGTCGCTCTGGGCGCCCGGGAACTGGTCGGGGCGGGCGGGACGGTGGACGTCCGCCCGGCGCCGGCCGTAGCCCTCGTAGCCGCCGCCCTGGCCCGCGGGCAGTTCCTGGTCCTCGTAGCGCGGCGCCGGTGCGGGCGCGGGGGCCTGGGGCTCGCCGACGGAGCTGTCGACGGTGATCGCGATCCGGATCGGGCGACCGCACTCACGGCTCAGCGTCTCGCTGACGACGGGGGCGAGGCGCCCTTCGAGTACGCCCTTGGCGAACTCGTTCGGTACGGCGAGCAGCGCGGTGTCCGCGACCAGCGCGAGGGGCTGGCAGCGCCGGATCCAGTGTTCGTCCTTCGTCTCGACGCCCTGTCCGCGTCCCTCGCCGAGAAGCTGCTCCAGAACTCGTGGCCACACTGCGGCAAGATCGGCAGGTACGTCAGCCACAGGGCACGCTCTCTCGCAGGTCCCGCGAACGTGTGGTGCGGGACGGGTCGGTATCTAAAACGGGTGGGGCGGGGGACATGGGAACGAATCGGAGTCCAGTCAAGGTAGTCAGCGCCACGGGTGCGGTTCAAGTCGTTGTCCCCAGGCTGTGGACAGTGTCTCTCGGAGGCGGCTGGTTTGACCGAATGGCGTAGCCGCGCGTACCGTAACCAGGTCGAGTTGTCGATGGCTGCTGCCGCCTGCCTCCGAAGGGCACAGATCGCGTCATAGGGTGATCGGAAAGCGGTGCACTCGGGCGTTACTGCGAGCTGATCGTGGGCGCACGGTGACAGCCAGGACGGCACCCCGCCACTACTGATTCTTTCTGGAGCCCCCGAGTGAGCAAGCGCACCTTCCAGCCGAACAACCGTCGTCGCGCGAAGACCCACGGCTTCCGGCTGCGTATGCGCACCCGTGCCGGCCGCGCGATTCTCGCGTCTCGCCGTAGCAAGGGTCGCGCCCGTCTGTCCGCCTGATTCCGGTCAGGTCATGACGTCGTGCTGCCCACCGAGAACCGGCTGAGGCGGCGCGAGGACTTCGCGACCGCGGTACGACGAGGGCGTCGAGCCGGACGCCCGCTTCTCGTCGTCCATCTACGCAGCGGTGCCACGGACCCGCACGCGCCAGGGGAGAGCGCTCCCCCGTCGCGTGCGGGTTTCGTCGTGAGCAAGGCGGTGGGCGGCGCGGTCGTCCGCAACGCGGTGAAGCGCAGACTTCGCCATCTGATGCGCGACCGAGTCGCCTTGCTGCCCCCCGGTAGCCTGGTAGTCGTACGAGCGCTGCCCGGTGCGGGCGACGCCGATCACGCACAGCTGGCCCGAGACCTGGATGCCGCCCTTCGACGGCTGCTGGGAGGGGGCACGCGATGAAGTACCCGCTGCTGGCTCTGATCAAGCTGTACCAGTGGACCATCAGCCCGTTGCTCGGGCCGGTGTGCAAGTACTACCCGTCGTGTTCCCACTACGGCTACACGGCCATCGACCGGCACGGTGCGATCAAGGGAACCGCGCTCACCGCGTGGCGCATCCTGCGGTGCAATCCGTGGTCGCTCGGCGGTGTGGACCATGTTCCGCCGCGCAAGCGTCCGCGGTGGCACGAAATGCTGCGTGACGCCTGGCGTGCGCGCAGGGGCGGGTCCTCCGCCGCCGAAACGGCCACCGACGGGAAGATGCCGGCGGTCCCGGCCGCAGAGACCTCGTCCCATGCCCAAGGAGCATGATTAGTGGACACGATTGCCAGCCTCTTCAGCTTCATCACGACACCCGTTTCCTGGGTCATCGTCCAGTTCCACACGGTGTACGGCACGATCTTCGGCCCTGACACCGGGTGGGCCTGGGGCCTGTCCATCGTGTCCTTGGTGATCCTGATCCGCATCTGCCTGATTCCGCTCTTCGTGAAGCAGATCAAGGCGACCCGGGCCATGCAGACGCTCCAGCCCGAGATGAAGAAGATCCAGGAGCGCTACAAGAACGACAAGCAGCGTCAGTCCGAAGAGATGATGAAGCTGTACAAGGAGTCGGGTACCAACCCGCTCTCCTCGTGCCTTCCCATCCTGGCGCAGTCGCCGTTCTTCTTCGCCCTGTACCACGTGCTCAACGGCATCGCGACGGGCAAGACGATCGGCGTCATCGACGATCAGCTGCTGGCCAGTGCCCGTAAGGCACACATCGTGGGGGCGCCGCTCGCCGCGAAGTTCATGGACAGCACCGACAAGGTCACCGCGCTCGGCGCCACGCTGGCCGACGTCCGCGTGGTGACCGCGGTCATGATCATCCTGATGTCGGCGTCGCAGTTCTACACGCAGCGCCAGCTGATGACGAAGAACGTCGACACGACGGTGAAGACGCCGTTCATGCAGCAGCAGAAGATGCTGATGTACGTCTTCCCGGTCATGTTCGCCATCTTCGGCATCAACTTCCCGGTCGGTGTCCTTGTCTACTGGCTGACCACCAACGTGTGGACCATGGGCCAGCAGATGTACGTCATCCACAACAACCCGACCCCGGGTTCCAAGGCCCAGGCCGCCTACCTGGAGCGGCTCTTCAAGCACGTCACGCGCCACGGCAAGACCCGCAACCGGCGTGAGAAGGCCATCGTCAAGGCGATCGTCGTCAAGGGCCGGGACCGCAACGAGTTCGAGCGCAAGTTCATCAACGGTCTGAACAAGACGGGTCTCGCGGCCCAGTCCGACGGTTCCGTGGTGAAGAGCGACAGCGCCGCCGTCGCGCAGGCCGAGGACGGTACGACCACCACCACCGCCACCGCCACTGCTCCCCGGCGCCAGCAGCCCAAGCGGCAGTCCAAGTCGCAGCGTCAGTCGGGCGGCACGAAGCCGGCCGGTGAGGCGACGGAGTCTCCGTCGCTGACCAAGTCCGACGAGCCGGAGGACGCTCCGGCCGCAGCCGGCAAGAAACCCGCCTCGAAGCCCGGCAACGGCGCTCGCAGCAAGGCCCAGTCCGGACAGCGCAAGGGTCCGCAGCGGCCCAAGTCCCCGTCCAAGAAGTAAGAAGGAGCCCATCCCGTGACGGAAGGCACCACCTCCGCCGCTGCCGAGGGCGCGGACGCCCTGACCCGCCTGGAGCAGGAGGGCGAGATCGCGGCGGACTACCTCGAGGGTCTACTGGACATCGCCGACCTCGACGGTGACATCGACATGGATGTCGAGGCCGACCGCGCCTCTGTCTCGATCATCAGTGACACCGGCGGTCGCGACCTGCAGAAGCTGGTCGGCCGTGACGGTGAGGTGCTGGAGGCACTGCAGGAGCTCACACGCCTGGCCGTGCACCGGGAGACCGGCGACCGCAGCCGTCTGATGCTGGACATCGCGGGCTACCGCGCCAAGAAGCGGACCGAGCTGTCCGAGCTGGGAGCGAAGGCCGCCGCCGAGGCCAAGAGCAGCGGCGAGCCCGTGAAGCTGAAGCCGATGACTCCGTTCGAGCGCAAGGTCGTGCACGACGCGGTCAAGGCCGCCGGCCTGCGCAGTGAGTCGGAGGGCGAGGAGCCACAGCGCTTCGTCGTCGTGCTTCCCGCCTGAGCGGTCCCACGTTCCACCGGCCCCGTCTGTTGCGCAGGCGGGGCCGTACTTTGTCAGCCTGGTAGTTCTGATGGTCGGCGTCGAGAGCGCCGATGTGGTACGGAAGGACGGTCCCCGTGACGGCGGAAGCGGAACTCCCCCCTGCGCCCGAGCAGGCACGTGACGTATTTGGTGATCGCTTCACGGATGCGGTCCGGTACGCCGAGCTGCTGGCCGAGGCAGGAGTGCAGCGAGGGCTCATCGGCCCGCGTGAGGTGCCCCGTCTGTGGGAGCGGCATCTGCTGAACTGTGCGGTGCTCTCGGAGGTGGTTCCCGAGGGGGTGACGGTGTGCGACGTCGGCTCGGGCGCCGGCCTGCCGGGCATCCCCCTGGCCCTGGTCCGGGAGGACCTGAAGATCACGCTGTTGGAGCCGCTGCTGCGGCGCACCAACTTCCTCACCGAGGTCGTGGAACTGCTGGGGCTCGACCACGTCACCGTCGTCCGGGGGCGTGCCGAGGAAGTGATGGGCAAGATCCCGCCAGTGCATGTGGTGACCGCCCGCGCGGTCGCGCCGCTGGACCGCCTGGCCACGTGGGGCATTCCGTTGCTGCGTCCCTACGGGGAGATGCTCGCCCTCAAGGGGGACACCGCCGAGGAAGAGCTGAAGAGCGCGGCCGCCGCCCTGAGCAAGCTCGGCGCGGTGGAGACCTCCATCCTGCATGTGGGTGAGGGCATCGTGGATCCGTCCTCCACCGTCGTTCGGGTCGAGGTCGGGGAAAGCCCGGGCGGCGTACGCTTCGCGGCCAAGCGGGCGAAGGCGGCGCGGACGGGGCGGACGCGACGGCGCCGATAGTCGCCCCTACTCCACACAAGCTGCCAAACCTCCGCATGCCGGAGTGTCGCGACAGTCCGGCCACGGCCGCTGTGCATCGTGTTTCACGTGAAACGTCGCTCACTGCTGCACGGCATCATCAACCGTGGCCGCGCTGCGGCCCAACCCCGCGACCGCAAGCCTCTCAGCTCACTCGGACAGGGAACGGAGTTGTCCACAGAGGTGGATTTCTCCACAGAACGTCAGGCCTCACTGGTTCGCAACCCCGAAGGCATGGGAGGCTCTGTTCATTGCGAGCCTGAAGTCGAGGAGAGTGAATCCTTGCGGTCCGACGCCAACATTGCGGGACCGATGACCGATCCGGTCCCCGGTCCCCGTACCGAATCGATGGGGGAGGATGTTTCACGTGAAACGCCACCCCCGATGGACGACACTCCCATCGGTCGTGCTGCCCAACTGGCGGTCGAGGCTCTGGGCCGTGCCGGCGAGGGTCTGCCCCAGCCTGAACAGACCCGCGTCATGGTGGTCGCCAATCAGAAGGGTGGCGTGGGCAAGACGACGACGACCGTCAACCTTGCCGCTTCGCTGGCTCTGCACGGTGCCCGCGTCCTGGTGATCGACCTGGACCCGCAGGGCAATGCCTCCACTGCGCTGGGCATCGACCATCACGCGGAAGTCCCCTCTATCTACGACGTCCTGGTGGAGAGCAGGCCGCTGGCCGAGGTCGTCCAGCCCGTCCCTGATGTCGAGGGTCTCTTCTGCGCTCCCGCCACGATCGATCTCGCCGGTGCGGAGATCGAGCTGGTGTCCCTGGTGGCGCGGGAGAGCAGGTTGCAGCGAGCGATCCAGGCCTACGAGCAGCCGCTGGACTACATCCTCATCGACTGTCCGCCCTCACTTGGCCTGCTGACGGTCAATGCGCTCGTCGCCGGCCGGGAGGTCCTCATCCCGATCCAGTGCGAGTACTACGCGCTGGAAGGCCTGGGCCAGTTGCTCCGCAATGTCGACCTGGTACGGGGGCACCTCAACCCCGCCCTGCATGTGTCGACCATCCTGCTCACCATGTACGACGGCCGGACGCGCCTTGCGTCCCAGGTCGCGGAAGAGGTGCGCAGCCACTTCGGTGACGAGGTGCTGCGGACGAGCATTCCCCGCTCCGTCCGCATCTCCGAGGCACCGAGCTATGGGCAGACGGTGCTGACTTACGATCCAGGGTCAAGCGGTGCCCTCTCCTATCTTGAGGCGGCACGAGAAATCGCGCTGAGGGGCGTCGGTGTCAGCTACGACGCCACGCACGCCCACCTCGGCGCACAGGGTGATCCGAACATGGTGGAGGGGATTCAGTGAGTGAGCGACGGAGGGGGTTGGGTCGCGGGCTCGGCGCGCTGATCCCCGCTGCCCCGACTGGGGAGAAACCGCAGGCTCCGGCGACGGCGGGGGGCGCGAGCTCCGCGTCGTCCACGGCTGTCCCGGTGCTGACCGGTGACCGCGGTGACCGGGGGGTGGCGGCGGCAAAGGTGACCACACTGCCGCCTGTTTCACGTGAAACGTCGCTGCCACCGGCGAGTAGCCCGACTGAGATGAGCGCGTCGGTGATGGGCGCCCACTTCGCCGAGATCCCCCTCGACTCCATCACGCCGAACCCGCGCCAGCCGCGTGAGGTCTTCGACGAGGACGCGCTGGCCGAGCTTGTCACCTCCATCAAGGAGGTCGGACTCCTCCAGCCCGTCGTCGTCCGCCAGCTCGGTTCCGGGCGCTATGAGCTCATCATGGGTGAGCGGCGCTGGAGGGCCTGCCGTGAGGCGGGGCTCGCGGCCATCCCGGCGATCGTGCGGGCCACGGATGACGAGAAGCTTCTCCTGGACGCCCTGCTGGAGAACCTGCACCGGGCCCAGCTGAACCCGCTGGAAGAGGCGGCCGCCTACGACCAGCTGCTGAAGGACTTCAACTGCACGCACGACCAGCTGGCGGACCGGATCGGCCGTTCCCGCCCGCAGGTCTCCAACACCCTGCGTCTGCTGAAGCTCTCCCCGGCCGTGCAGCGACGGGTCGCCGCCGGAGTTCTCTCGGCCGGACATGCCCGGGCGTTGCTCTCCGTCGAGGACTCGGAGGAGCAGGACCGGCTGGCCCATCGGATCGTCGCCGAGGGCCTGTCGGTGCGGGCGGTCGAGGAGATCGTGACCTTGATGGCGTCGCGGCCGACGATGGCTCCTCGCTCCAAGGGCCCGCGTGCCGGTGGGCGGGTCTCTCCGGCGCTGTCCGATCTTGCGACGCGTCTGTCCGACCGCTTCGAGACGCGGGTGAAGGTCGACCTGGGACAGAAGAAGGGCAAGATCACCGTCGAGTTCGCTTCCATGGAGGACCTGGAGCGCATCCTCGGCACACTGGCTCCGGGCGAGGGCCCGGTCATGCAGAAGAGCCTTCTGGACGGCGAAGAGCCGGAGGAGGAGATGGAGGGCTGAGCCCGTCCGAGGGACGGTTTGGTCTCGATCGATCAGCACGGGCGGGTCGTGTCCGGTGTGTACCGGAACACGGCCTGCTCTTTGCTTTCAGGCGGTATCGATGCAATCGCATCGTCGATACGATGCGTTCGGGTATGGCGCATTCACCCGGCGGTACCTCTAGAGGGAGGCAGGGGCATGCGAACGGTGAGCCGCAACGGAATGCTCGGCGCGGTCTTGGGGCTGGGCGCGGTCGGAGGATTCGTCGGTAGCCTGCTCAAGGAACGCAGCGCTCTGACAGCCGCGCGTGGCGCCGCGGGCGAAGGAAGCGAGGAACAGCCTTCATGGGCCGTAGGCTCGTACCGCTCACGCTGGACAACCTTCAAGACCTTCCCCGGCGCTGCCGTGCGTGCGTCTTCTGGGAGCTGGACCCCGTCAGTAGTGAAGCAGCGCTGAAGGCCGGCACGTCCGCGGCGGAAAAGGAAGCGTGGATCTCCGCCGTCCTGCTGGACTGGGGCTCCTGCGGCCGTGTCGTCTACGTCGATGACGCGCCCGTGGGCTTCGTGCTTTATGCTCCCCCCGCCTATGTCCCTCGCTCCATGGCGTTCCCCACGAGCCCCGTCTCTCCGGACGCGGTGCAGCTGATGACCGGCTTCATCATGCCGGGTTACCAAGGGCAGGGGCTGGGTCGTGTGATGGTCCAGACGGTCGCGAAGGACCTGCTGCGGCGGGACTTCAAGGCCATCGAGGCATTCGGGGACGCCCGATGGAAGGAACCCGCCTGCATGCTCCCCGCCGACCATCTGCTGGCCGTGGGGTTCAAGACCGTCCGGCACCACCCGGCCCACCCGCGGCTCCGGCTGGAACTGCGGACGACGCTGTCCTGGAAGGAAGACGTGGAGATGGCGATCGACCGGCTGCTGGGCGCCGTGCAGAAGGAACCGGCGCTGAGGCCGCTGTAAGCGAGCAGCCACATACGAATGGGCCAACCCTGAAGGGTTGGCCCATTCGTGTTTCACGTGAAACATCGCCGCCGGCTCGGCGGCCCTGCTGTGGTTACTCGGCGACGAAGTCCTCGAGGTCGCGAACGATCGCTGCCTTCGGCTTCGCCCCCACGATGGTCTTGGCGACCTCGCCGTTCTGGTAGACGTTCAGGGTCGGGATGGACATGACCCCGTACTTGGCGGCGGTGTTCGGGTTCTCGTCGATGTTGAGCTTGACGACCTCGATCTTGTCGCCGTACTCGGCGGCGATCGCCTCGAGGGACGGAGCGATCTGGCGGCAGGGACCGCACCAAGCGGCCCAGAAGTCCACCAGGACGGGCTTGTCGCTCTTCAGGACGTCCTGCTCGAAGGAGTCGTCGGTCACGTTCTTCAGGGTGCCGGCCACAGCGGGCTCCTTAACTGGTCGTGCGGTGGGGTGGTTGGGGGTCTCAGACGGTGGACTTCTCGGGCTCGGCCTTCTGCTCGTTGTCCGCGAGGGCCGAGAGGAAGCGCTCGGCGTCGAGGGCGGCGGAGCAGCCGGTACCGGCCGCGGTGATCGCCTGGCGGTAGGTGTGGTCGACCACGTCGCCGGCGGCGAAGACACCGGTCAGGTTGGTGCGGGTGGACGGCGAGTCGACCTTCAGGTAACCCTCCTCGTCCAGGTCCAGCTGGCCCTTGAAGAGCTCCGTGCGCGGGTCGTGGCCGATCGCGATGAACAGGCCCGTCACCGGCAGGTCCGACAGCTCGCCGGTCTTGACGTTGCGCAGCTTCAGGCCGGAGAGCTTCTGATCGCCCTGGATCTCCGCGACCTCGCTGTCCCAGACGAACTTGATCTTCGGGTCGGCGAAGGCGCGCTCCTGCATCGCCTTGGAGGCACGCAGGGTGTCCCGGCGGTGGACGACGGTGACGGACTTGGCGAACCGGGAGAGGAAGGTGGCCTCCTCCATGGCGGTGTCACCGCCACCGATCACGGCGATGTCCTGCTCCCGGAAGAAGAAGCCGTCACAGGTGGCGCACCAGGAGACCCCCCGGCCGGAGAGCGTGTCCTCGTTCGGCAGACCGAGCTTGCGGTGCTGCGAGCCGGTGGTGACGATGACGGCCTTCGCCTGGTGCACCGTGCCCGCGGTGTCCGTGACGGTCTTGATCTCACCGCTCAGGTCGACGGAGACCACGTCGTCCGGGATGAGCTCGGCGCCGAAACGCTCGGCCTGCGCACGCATGCTGTCCATGAGCTCGGGGCCCATGATGCCGTCGCGGAAGCCGGGGAAGTTCTCCACGTCGGTGGTGTTCATCAGCGCACCACCCGCGGTGACCGCACCCTCGAAAACCAGCGGCTTCAGCGACGCGCGCGCGGTGTAGAGCGCCGCCGTGTAGCCGGCGGGCCCGGAGCCGATGATGATCACGTTACGGACATCGCTCACGGCTTGATTCCTCGTCTCTGGACTGTGTCGTACGGCCGGTGGGAGCCTCTCTCACAGCTCTCACCCCACCCAACGGATCCTAAGGGGCGTGCATTCCCGGTGTGCCGGGGCACACGGAGGCGCGACAGCGCACGGGATGCCATGCAGCGCGAGGACCGAGCGTGCGGGTTCAGGAACGCGCGTAGGAGTGCGACAGCAGCACCTTGGCCGTGACGTCCGGGTGGCGGACGCAGGTCGCGTCGACCAGGTAGGCCGTGACGCGGGTGCTGTCGCCGGAGGCGTCGGGCAGCACGACGAGATAGGCCTCCTTGCCGTCATAGGTGCCCACCCGGGCGGCGAGCGGAGTGCCGCTGTCGTTGATGCCCTGCCGTACGCACGAGGGGACCGTCGGCGGCCGGCTCTTCAGCAGCTTCGGCTTGCCGGTACCGGGAGCGGAGTCCACGCCGAAGCTGTGCGGGGCATGGGTGTCGCTTTGCGGCTGCTGCTCCTGGTCGAGGAGGTCGGCGACCTCGTTCTTGAGAGTGCTCGCGGAAAAGGTGTCCGCGGACGTGATCGGACGGTCGTGCGCCGCGGTGTTGGATCCCTTGTTGTCGTGGAGCGTCGCCAGGACCACGGACGTCACGCCCAGGGCGGCGAGGGCGACGACGGACCCCAGAACGGCGACCCTGCGACGTCCCCGCCGGGTGCCTGTCTTGCGACCCGGTCCGGTGCTGGAGGCGCGAGGGTGACCGGAGGGGCGATCCGCGGCCGATGTTTCACGTGAAACACGCACGCCGACCGCGACAGGGGCCTCGGCGGCGAGAGCCGCATCGATACGGTCCGCCACGTCGGCCGGCATGGCGGGCACATCCGGCAGGGCGACGAGCAGGCCACGGATCTCTGTCAGCGACGCGTGGACGTCGGCGCACGGCTCGCACTCGTCCAGATGCCGCTCTAGCTCTGCGGCCCGGGCGGGGCCGAGGAGGCCTTCGATGAGGTCGGAGATCTCCATGACGTCCGGGTGCCCGGCCGCGTCTGTCGTGGATGTCACGCTTGCCCACCTCCGCCCTTCACAGCAGCTGAATCGCTTGATCCCGTGTCCTGCGTGTGCGTGGCCTCAGGACCCGTGCCCTCAAGACCCGTGCCCTTGGGACCCGTGCCTTCAGGACCTGTCGCCGGTGGGACGGATGTCCCCTGCGCCCGGTTCCGCCCCGCGCCCGATTCCTTCTCGTCGCCGGCGCGTCCCGGTCGCAGATGGGTGAGCAGCGGCAGGAGCCTGGCTCTGCCCCGGGCGCAACGGCTCTTCACCGTTCCGGTCGGCACATCGAGGATGCGGGCGGCCTCGGCGACCGGGTAGCCCTGCATGTCCACGAGCACCAGGGCGGCCCGCTGGTCGGGCGGCAGGGTGCCCAGCGCCTCGATGAGCTGCCGCTGCACGTCGTTCCTCTCGGCGGGTGCCGAGGCCGACTCGTGCGGCTCCAGCAGCTGCTCCAGGCGCTCGGTGTCATTCGTGGGCGAGGTCTTGCGGGAGGCGGCCTTGCGGACCCGGTCCAGGCAGGCGTTCACCGTGATCCGGTGCAGCCAGGTCGTGACGGCCGACTGGCCGCGGAAGGTGCCCGCGGCCCGGTAGGCGGAGACGAACGCGTCCTGCACGGCGTCAGCGGCCTCCTCACGGTCGCCCAGCGTGCGCAGGGCGACCGCCCAGAGCCGGTCACGGTGACGGCGCACCAGCTCACCGAAGGCTTCGGGGTCGCCCTCCACGTGACGGGTCAAGAGGTCCTGATCGCTGACGTCGCCAAAAGCGGTGCCGTCCGCCACAGGCCCCTCCCCCCTCGCGTCCGCGCTCAGCCGGTGAACTTGAGGTCCGTCACAGCCTGCTTGTATCCCGAGTCGCTGTACGCGTCACCTTGCGCGTACGGCAGAGCGGTGAACCACACCAGCACGTACTGGGACTTCACCGGCTTGGCCACCTTCACCTCCGCGGTCGTGCCGGCCGTCGTCACGGACCCCAGCTTCGTCATCGAGGTGATCGGCACCGACGAGCTCATCGAGTCCGTGCCGTACAACGTGACAGTCGTGTGGTCTCCGCCGAACAGGAGCCCTATGGACGCGGAGGAGACCTCCTGTGCCGAACCGAGGTCATAGACGATGCCGACGCCGGGCTTGAAGGCCGGGTTCATGTCCGGCCCCTCCTTGTAGCTGGCGGTGCGCCAGTACGTCGAGCTGTCCCCGTCGTATGTCTTGACGACATCGGCGGGGTGCTGGGCATCACCCTTCGCGACGTACTCCTGCGCACCGTAGATCTTGAGCGGCGAGACCGGCTTCGGCTGCTTCTCGTCGTTGTCGCTGCCGTCCTGGGTCTGCGTCTGGGTGTCGTCGGACTTGCCGCCCTGTTCCAGCAGGGCGTCCGCGAGCTGCCAGCTGCCCAGGCCCAGGGCGGCGATGAGGAGGGCCGAGACGGCCCACTTCAGCGCCTTGCCGGTGCGGCTCTGCAGCGGAGGCGGCGGGGCCGGGACCGGCTGGGTGACGCCGGGGTGCGGTGCCGGACGGCCGTACGAGCCCTGCTGGTAGGAGGTGCCCTGGTACTCCGGCGGCGCGGTGAACGTCGGCTCCGGCGGCCGGACGCGCGGCATCTCACCGATCGCCTTGACCAGTTCCTCCGGGGTGGTGCACGCCGACTCGTGGCGGGAGGCGGTGGCGCCGTCGTTGACGAGGGCGCGCATGGCGAGTTCGGACAGGCCGCGGTGGACGCCCGCGCGCACCTGGTCGGGGGCGATGAGGCCGATGTCCTTGGGCAGTCCGGACAGGCCGTAGGCGTCGCTCTCGTACGGCCAGCGCTGGGTGAGCGCCGCGTACAGCAGGGCGCCGATCGCCTCGGTGTCGGTGCGCTGCGGGGTGTCGGAACTGATGCCGCGCAGCGCGGCGTTCACGGCGAGGCCGCGGACCCGCCACTGACCGGTGGAGGTGCGCAGCACGGCATTGGGGTTCAGACGCAGATGGGCGAGGCCCTCGCGGTGCGCGGCGGCCATGGCGGAGGCGATCTGGCTGACCAACTGGTAGGCGTCGTGCGGCTCCAGAGGGCCCGAGGCCAGAAGCGTGGTCAGTTCCGTCGCGTCGGGCAGCCATTCGTGGACGACGTAGACGAGGTCGTTCTCCTCGACGGCGTCGAGCACCTGCACGAAGCGGGGATCGCCGAGCAGCGCGGAGGAGCGTGCCGCGGCCAGCACGGACCGGGCTCGCGTATGGTCCGCGGGCAGGATGTGCACCCCGACGGCGCGACGGAGCTTCTCGTCCACCGCTCGCCAACTGCTGAAGCCGTCCAGACGGGTGACGCACTCCTCAAGGCGGTAGCGTCCGGCCAGTTTGTGGCCGCTGTGAAGTTCGGTCGGTGAGGCCTTCTTCCCGGAACTCTCCGTCCCGTCGCTCCCCTGTGCCTCGTCGTTGTCCGTGCCCCGATCCCGATTCTGGGCCACCCCGTCGGACGTGGACTGGTCCGCCTCGGCGGTCAGCGACTGCTCGCCGCTGTTGTCTGCCACGTCGACGGCAGCCGTGATCCGTTCCGCCACCGTCGCTCCTGCCTCCCCATCCATTCGCGCGCTGTCCGACGCCGAATCCAATTGTGCCCACAGTTCGCCGCTATGCACGACACACGGCCGCGGACGATGGTTGTGCGCCTACCCCCGACTCAACGCCCCAGGCGCCCGCGGACCATGCCCACGAGACCGTTGATTTCCTCGATGCGCATCCTGCGGGCGGCGACGAAGAAGACCCCGAGCAGGAGTGCGCCACCGGCCAGCAGCGCGACGAACGACCCGAAGACGCCCTGGCCCAGCGAGTGGCCGATGCCGTAGCAGGCCGCGCCGCTGAGCAGTGCCGCCGGCACCGAGGCGATGCACAACCGCGCGTACGTCCGCAGCACACGGGAGCCGTCGAGGTCGCCGCCCAGCCGCTGGCGCAGCCGGCGCCAGGCGACCCCGACGCCGATCGCGTACGCGAGACCGTACACGGCCGCCATGCCGGCCACGGACCAGCGGGCCGGAAGCAGGAAGTAACACAGGAGTGAGGCACCCGCGTTGACCGCGGCCACGATGACCGTGTTGTAGAAGGGCGTGCGGGTGTCCTCGTAGGCGTAGAACGCGCGCAGGACGACGTACTGCACGGAGTACGGGATCAGGCCGAGTCCGAAGGCCATCAGCATGTAGCCCATGTTGGTGGCGGCCGTGGTGCCCTGGGAGCCGAAGATCAGCGTGCACATGGGGATGCCGAGCGCGAGGAACCCGAAGGAGATCGGCACGATGGCGACCGCCGTCGTCCGCAGACCCTGCGAGATGTCGTCCCGGACCGCGCCGGCGTCGTTCTCGGCGGCCGAGCGCGAGATACGGGGCAGCAGGGCCGCCATCAGCGAGACCGTGATGATGGCCTGGGGCAGTCCCCAGATCAGCTGGGCGTTGGCGTAGGCGCTGAAGCCGGTGCCGTCGATGTGCGTGCGGGCGACCGCGGAGGTGGCCAGCTGGGTGACCACCAGGGCACCTGCCTGGTTGGCGAGGACGAAGAGGACCGTCCACTTGGCCAGCATGGCGGCCTTGCCGAGGCCGTGCCCCTTCCAGTCGAAGCGCAGACGGAGCTTGAACCCGGTCTCGCGCAGGTACGGGATCATCGCGAGTGCCTGCACGACGAGGCCGAGGAGCACGCCGACACCGAGCAGCCGCTGGCCCTCCGGCGGGATGTTCGTGACGGTCATGTGGGAGTTCGCGGCCGTGCCGTAGACCCACAGGAACGTGCCGAGCGTGAAGATGATGACGATGTTGTTCAGGACCGGTGTCCACATCATCGCGCCGAACTTGCCCCGGGCGTTGAGGATCTGCCCCATCACCACGTGGACGCCCATGAAGAAGATCGAGGGCAGGAAGTACCGGGTGAAGGTGATGCCGACCTCGTTGGCCGCCGGGTTGCTGGCGACCGAGTTGGAGAGCATCCGGACCAGTAGCGGTGCCGCGAGCATCGTGACGGCGGTGAGTGCGCCGAGTGCGACCATCACCAGGGTGAGCAGCCGGTTGGCGAACGCCTCGCCGCCGTCGTCGTCCTCCTTCATGGCGCGGACGAGCTGCGGGACGAACACGGAGTTCAGGCCGCCGCCGACGGTCAGGATGTAGATCATCGTCGGCAGCTGGTAGGCCACCTGGAAGGTGTCGCCCAGCAGGGCCGTGCCCAGTGCGGCCACGATCATCGCCGAGCGGATGAACCCGGTGAGCCGGGAGACCATCGTGCCCGCCGCCATGACGGCGCTGGACTTCAGCAGTCCCGCGGCCTTCCCGCCCTTCTTCGCCGCCGGGGCGGGGGCGGGCTCGGTCGCCGGTGCAGGGGCCTGGGCGACGGCCGGTGCGGCGGCGTACGGTCCCATCGGTCCCTGACCGGCGGCCGGGGCCGGGGCGGGGCCGGGAACCGAGGGGACAGCCATCTGAGGGCGTCCGCCCATGTCCTGCGGTGGCTGGTAGCCGTGCTGTCCCGGGCCCTGGTGACCGTAGCCGCCCTGGCGCATGTCCGGACGGCCGCCCTGCTGCTGGTCACGGAAGAGGTGGGCGAAGGCGTCCGGCTCGTGGTGCTCCTCGCCGGAGTGGCTGACCAGGTCGTCGACGCCGACGAACTGCGTGGTGCGGGGATCCTCGCCGTGCGGCAGGTACTGGGTGGGGCCCGACGGCTCCGGCGGCGGGGTCTGCGCCCACACCCGCGGGTCGGGGGCGTACGGAGACTGCGTGGGACGGCCGTACAGAGGCTGCTGCGGCCCGTTCGTGCCCGGGGCAGGCGGAGGGTGCGCGGCGCGGTCGTACAGCGCCTCGCCGACCGGGTCCTGGGCGGTGAGGTCCTGTGCCCGGTAGGGGTCCTCGTCGTAGGCGTCCTGGAGGTACATGTCCGCGGGAGGCTGCGGCGGCGTCTGGCCGTGTCCGGGCGGCGGCGCGTCGGGGTGACCCGAGCCGCCCACGGCCTGGTCGCGGTCACCGTCGTACGGCGCGTTCATGCTTACCCCACCTCATCGTCCCGGGCCCTCCGGGCCACGACATCCTCAACGGTCCACTTTCTCACCCGTGCCGGACGGGTCTGCGCTTTCCGCTGCGGTGTCCGGTGTCGGGTCACTCGGCTGCTCCGGGTCGTCTGCCCGGGACCGGGTGCCGGACTCTTCTGTGAGACGACCGGCGGTGCCTTCGAGGTTCTCCGGCTCGCGGCCTTCCGTCTCGTCCGTGCTGTCACCGGCTTCTCCGGCGCCGTCCTCACCGCTGTGCGCTTCCTCGGCGCTGTCGGTGTCCCGCGGGTCCTGAGCGGCCTCCTTGGCCGCCGCGCGCTTGCGCTGGGTGTACATGCGGAAGCCGGCGAGGACGAGCAGCAGGACGCCGCCGCCGATGACCAGCATCACCGTGGCCGTGATCTCGGTGACTTTCACGTCGAAGGTGACGGGCGCGCCGTATTCCCGGCCGTCCTGCGTGTAGAGCTGGGCGACCACCGTCACGGGGCCGTTGGCGTTGGCCGACGTGGGGAACTTCACGGACTGGCTGTGCCCGCCCGAGACCGCGACGGGCTGCTCCGCGTACGCCTTGCCGCGGATCTTGAGGCGGGTGGGGTTGGTCGAGGTGAGGCGCAGCATCAGATGGTCGACGCCCTGCACCAGGTTGTTCTGCACCGTCACCGGGATCGTGGCGCTGCGGCCGGAGAGCTTCGTCTCCGATTTGTCGATCAGCTTGACCTGCTCGGAGAGGTCGTCGAGGTACGCCTCCACGCCGTCCCGGAAGCTGGACGCCTCACCGGTCCGGCCACGCCACGACGTGGCCATCTCTCGGTTCATGGCCCGTCCGAAGGGCGTGACGACCCGGGACGGGTCGGTGAGGACGACCTGGAAGTTGTCGACCTTGTCCTGCGTCCTGGCGATCGCCCAGAACGCGGCTCGCCTGAGTTCCTTCTTGCGCAGCGAGGAGGGGTAGTCCGCGGTGGACGGGATCTTCGTGGTGGCGTCGGGGTCCGGCTTGGCCGCGGCGGCCGCGTTCAGGTCCTGCGACTGGGACCAGGTGCTCTGCTGGAGCGCCGTCAGCGCCTGCGCCATGGCCTGGGCCTGGGGGGCGGTGGGCATGCGCTGCGGGGCCACGACGATGCTGCGCTGCTGGCTCGTCTGGCTGCCGAGCTCCAGGCTCTGGGCGAGGAACTGCTGCACGGCGAGCGTGGTGGCGTCGGCCTGCGTCATATCGCCCTCGAACGCCGTCGACAGACGGGCGTCCGCGACGATCGCCGTGGTGCCGCCGCCGATCGGACGGGCGGCGGAGGGCGTGTAGGTGAGCCCGCCGGTTTCCTGGAGGCTGTCGCTGCGTGTGATGACCTTGTCGGCGCCCGCGGACGTGGCGACCTTGACGATCGACCGGTCGATGGCGCCGTCCACGGGCCAGGCGAAGTCCGTGCCCGGCTTCACGTGGAGCACTGTCTCCACCGTGCTGGCGGCGACGTCGGTGGCGTCCTTGAGCTGACTCAGTGAGCCGGTGACGCTCGTGCCGTTGTGAGCGAGGGAGGCCAGGTCCGGGTCTGCGAAGGGCAGTGCCACGACGTCCTTGCCCGCCACCGCCTGCTGGAGCTCGGCGAGCCACTTCTTGGCGACGTCCTGATGGGTGCCCGGCACGGGTGTGCCGTCGCCGGTCTGGATGCGGTAGTTGCGGGTCATGGCGTCGACGGACGCCAGCAGGTCGGGGTCGATCACCCAGGTGACGTCGAGATCCTTGCCCAGCGACAGCATCTGCTCCAGGCGTCCGCCGGGAGCGATGTCCTTGGCGAGGTCGTCGTCGAGGAAGACCGGCGTCTGTTGTGCTCCGGGGCCCGTCTCGGCCGTCATGTGGACGTCGGACACGAGTGGCCACAGATAGGTCGTCTTCGTCTTCGTGCCCGCGTCGTTCGGCTGCCACGGCAGGAACGTGCGCTGGATGCCCAGGACCTGCTCCCAGGGCTGGGCGGAGGTCTGGCCGGACAGCGAGACGGAGAGCTCGTAGACCCCGTTCGTGCCGAGGTTCAGCTTGTCGATCGGCACGGAGAGGCTGAAGTGCTGGGCGACGCCCGGAGCGAGCCGGGTGAACTTCTGGACGTACTTGTCGCCGACTTCGGGGCCGTCGGCGGCCGGGTCGAACCGGGTGCGCTGGGCCACGCTGTCGATCGCCGAGCGGGTGTCCAGCTCCGGGCCCACGCGCAGGCCCACGTGGGCGTCGGTGACGGCCTGCTTGCCCTTGTTCGTCACCGTGCCGGAGACGGTCAGCGTGTCCCCGTCCGAGGGGGCGCTGGGGCTGAGCGAGTCGAGGGAGACGGCCACCGTGCGCGAGCCCGACGCGGCCTGCTGGGACTCCTGCCCGGCGGCGTGTGCGGACGGCATGGCGGGCAGCTGGAGCAGAGCGGCCAGCAGCGGCGCTCCGGCGAGCAGCGCCCCGGCACGCCGCAACCGGCGGCGGGCAGGTGAGGGACTGGTCCCCTGGAATTCTGCCGCCTCGGCCACGCGCTCGCCCGTCCCTCGTCGTCAGTGGTCGTCGGATGTGCGTCCACGCATGGTAACGATGCGCGCCGAGGGGAAGTGCCACGGAGGCGGTCTCAAGATCGTTGGACGAGGGTGGACGCCCTGGATATGCCGGTATCCGGGGATGCTGTTCATTACGTCACAAAGGCAGGGTTTGAGTAGGTAATAAAGGGGTCTGCCGCGGTACCTCCGGTGGTGTCGTTCCGACGGACCGGCCGAGCCCGGTGCCCGAACAATGACGGCGCGGTCGAGTGCCCGGGCCACGTACCCTTTTCTGTTGTGCCGAACGCCAACGAAGACACTTCCCCTGCCCTGAACCAGGTGCAGCAGCGCGCGGTGAGCGAGCTGCTGCGGGTGGCCCCCGTCGCCGACGACCTCGCGCGCCGTTTCCAGGAGGCCGGGTTCTCTCTCGCCCTGGTCGGAGGCTCGGTCCGGGACGCACTGCTCGGCCGGCTCGGCAACGACCTGGACTTCACGACCGACGCCCGCCCCGAGGACGTACTGAAGATCGTGCGGCCATGGGCGGATGCCGTTTGGGAGGTCGGGATCGCCTTCGGCACGGTCGGGGCGCAGAAGCAGGCCCGCGTCGGGGACGTCGACCGGTGCTTCCAGATCGAGGTGACCACCTACCGGTCCGAGGCCTACGACCGCTCCTCGCGCAAGCCTGAGGTGTCGTACGGCGACTCCATCGAGGAGGACCTCGTCCGCCGTGACTTCACGGTCAACGCCATGGCCGTGGCGCTGCCGGAGAAGACGTTCATCGACCCGCACGGCGGGATCGGCGACCTCGAGGCGCGTGTGCTGCGCACCCCGGGCACACCCGAGGAGTCCTTCTCCGACGACCCGCTGCGCATGATGCGGGCGGCGCGCTTCGCCGCCCAGCTCGACTTCGACGTCGCCCCCGAGGTCGTCACGGCGATCAAGGACATGGCGGGGCGCATCGAGATCGTCTCGGCCGAGCGGGTCCGGGACGAGCTGAACAAGCTGATCCTGTCGGCTCACCCGCGCAAGGGCCTGACCCTGCTCGTCGACACCGGTCTCGCCGGTCATGTCCTGCCCGAGCTGCCCGCCCTGCGTCTGGAGAGCGACGAGCACCACCGGCACAAGGATGTCTACGACCACACGCTGATCGTGCTGGAGCAGGCAATGGCGCTGGAGGAGGAACCCGACCTGGCCCTCCGCCTTGCCGCTCTACTGCACGACATCGGCAAGCCGCGCACGCGCCGCTTCGAGAAGGACGGCCGGGTCTCCTTCCACCATCACGAGGTGGTCGGCGCGAAGATGACCAAGAAGCGCATGACCGCGCTGAAGTACTCCAACGAACTGGTGAAGGACGTTTCGCGGCTGGTCGAACTCCACCTGCGTTTCCACGGCTATGGCACCGGCGAGTGGACGGACTCGGCTGTCCGCCGCTACGTCCGCGACGCCGGTCCGCTGCTCGACCGTCTTCACAAGCTGACCCGCTCGGACTGCACCACCCGCAACAAGCGCAAGGCGGCCGCTCTGTCCCGGGCGTACGACGGTCTGGAGGAGCGCATCGCCCAGCTCCAGGAGCGGGAGGAGCTCGACGCGATCCGCCCGGACCTCGACGGCAACCAGATCATGGAGATCCTGGGCGTCAAGCCTGGTCCGGCCGTCGGCAAGGCGTACAAGTACCTGCTGGAGCTCCGCCTCGAGAACGGCCCGATGGAGCACGATGCGGCGGTGGCGGCCCTCAAGGAGTGGTGGGTCGAGCAGGAGGAGCAGGGCTGAGGTCGTGTGAAAAGGGCCTGTGTTTCACGTGAAACACAGGCCCGGGAAACACCGAGGGGCGATGTTTCACGTGAAACATCGCCCCTCAGTCATGGGTCATGCGGGTGTTACTGCGTTTCCTTCAGGCACAGCACCACGTCGTGCCCGCCTCCGGACTGGATGTAGGAGATGGTCCACCCCTTGACGCCTTCGCACTTGTCCTCGTCGGAGGAGCCGTCGAACTTCTGGACCACCTTGAACTCCGCGTCGCTGGACGAGCAATCGACCTCCTTGAGGTCGGGGCTGGAGTCCGTTCCCTTGTTGTGCAGGCAGGAACCCACCGAGGTCGTCTCGGCGTCGTTCTGGCTGAACCACCAGCCGATGCCGAACTTGACGAGGAGGATGGCGATGGCGAAGACGACCGCACCGATGATGCCCAGCGCCTTCTTGGCCCCGGACTTCGGCGGAACGGGCGGCGGGACCGGTGCACCCTGCTGCTGCGGGAAGGGGGCGTACGGAGCCTGCGGCGGGTAAGGCTGCTGCGGGGATCCGGGCTGACCGGGCTGCTGCCCCATGGGAGCGTTGGGCGCCTGGGCGTACGGGTTCTGGCCCTGGGGCGGCGGCGGAGTGGTCACTTGGGGGTCCCCCTGGAACTTGGGCATGATGGCAGGAACATGCTGTCGAAATAAGACGCACGTAAGTTACAGGCCATGACTGACACTGCTGTAGCCCGGTGGGACTCTGTGGCGTTGATGTGACACTTATCGGCCTGCAAAGCGGGTCATAGCGGCCGCAACCGCGCCGTAGATCACGGCGATCATGACGGCGAGCAGGGCCGACCGGCCGTCCGGTGGCAGCATCAGCGCGGCGACCCCCGCGGCGCCGACGAACGCCATGTTGAACAGCACGTCGTACACGGAAAAGATCCGGCCGCGGAAGCCGTCGTCGACTGCGGACTGCACCATCGTGTCCGTGGAGATCTTCGCGCCCTGGGTGGTCAGCCCCAGCACGAACGCCGCGACGAGCAGGGGGCCGGTGGCGAACGGCAGGCCCAGGGCGGGCTCGAGAACCGCCGCGGAGCCGGCGCACACGGCGATCCAGCGGGCCGACCCGAGCCGGCCGGCCGCCCACGGTGTCATCACGGCCGCCGCGAAGAACCCGGCGCCGGAGAGGGCCAGCGCCAGCCCGAGCAGACGCAGTCCCTCCCGTGTGTTCGAGGTCAGGCCGTAGCGGCACAGCATCAGCACCATGACGGTCAGTGCCCCGTAGCAGAAACGCATCAACGTCATCGAGGCCAGTGCCCAGGCGGCCTGCCGCCGGGACGGCGCGGCGAGGTGCCGTACGGCCGCCGCCAGGTCGCGTGCGGTGACGGTCAGTGCCGTGCCCAGCCGTGTCCGCTCCGGCCCCCGGTCGGGCCCGAGCAGATCTGGTGCCATGAGCAGCGAGGTCAGGGCCGCGCACAGATACAGGGCGGCCCCCAGCAGTACCACGGCCGCGTCGGAGTCCGATCCCACCAGCCGTACGACGAAGGCGAGACCGCCACCCGCGAACGCGGCCAGGGAGCCGGCGGTCGGCGACAGGGAGTTGGCCATCACCAGCCGCTCGGCGTCGACGACGCGCGGCAGCGCGGCCGACAGGCCGGCGAGGACGAAGCGGTTGACGGCGGTGACGCACAGCGCGGAGACGTAGAACAGCCAGTCCGGCACGGCGGCGACCATCAGCACGGCCGTGGCGGTCGCCATCACGGCACGCGCCAGGTTGCCGTAGAGGAAGACCTGGCGGCGGCGCCAGCGGTCCAGCAGGACGCCCGCGAAGGGGCCGACCAGGGAGTACGGCAGGAGCAGGACCGCCATTGCGGAGGCGATCGCGGCGGGCGAGGTCTGCTTCTCCGGGGAGAAGACGACGTAGGTGGCGAGCGCGACCTGGTAGACGCCGTCGGCGCTCTGGGAGAGCACCCGCACGGCGAGCAGGCGTCTGAAGTTCCTCAAGCGCAGCAGGACACGCAGGTCACGGACGACGGCCATGGGGCACAGCCTCACATGTGGGAGGGCCCCCGGGTGCACGCACGGCGTACACGGACGGGGGCCCAACAGCCCTGGCAGGAGCGGTTTTGCGAAGCGCTCTCTAGCGCTCGACCTCGCCGCGGATGAACTTCTCCACGTTCTCGCGGGCCTCGTCGTCGAAGTACTGCACCGGCGGGGACTTCATGAAGTACGAGGACGCCGACAGGATCGGGCCGCCGATGCCCCGGTCCTTGGCGATCTTCGCGGCGCGCAGGGCGTCGATGATGACACCGGCGGAGTTCGGGGAGTCCCAGACCTCGAGCTTGTACTCCAGGCTCAGCGGGACGTCGCCGAAGGCGCGGCCCTCGAGGCGGACGTAGGCCCACTTGCGGTCGTCGAGCCAGGCCACGTAGTCGGACGGGCCGATGTGGACGTTCTTCTCGCCGAGGTCCCGGTCGGGGATCTGGGAGGTGACGGCCTGCGTCTTGGAGATCTTCTTGGACTCCAGGCGGTCGCGCTCCAGCATGTTCTTGAAGTCCATGTTGCCGCCGACGTTCAGCTGCATGGTGCGGTCCAGGATGACACCGCGGTCCTCGAACAGCTTCGCCATGACGCGGTGCGTGATGGTCGCGCCGACCTGCGACTTGATGTCGTCGCCGACGATCGGGACGCCTGCCTCGGTGAACTTGTCCGCCCACTCCTTGGTGCCGGCGATGAAGACCGGGAGCGCGTTGACGAAGGCGACCTTGGCCTCGATGGCGCACTGGGCGTAGAACTTCGCCGCGTCCTCGGAGCCCACGGGCAGGTAGCAGACCAGGACGTCGATCTGCTTGTCCTTGAGGACCTGGACGATGTCGACCGGGGCCTCGGCGGACTCCTCGATGGTCTCCCGGTAGTACTTGCCGAGACCGTCGAGCGTGTGGCCGCGCTGAACCGTCACACCGGTGCTGGGCACGTCGCAGATCTTGATGGTGTTGTTCTCGGAGGCGCCGATGGCGTCGGCGAGGTCCAGGCCGACCTTCTTCGCGTCGACGTCGAAGGCGGCGACGAACTCGACGTCACGCACGTGGTAGTCGCCGAACTGCACGTGCATGAGGCCCGGGACCTTCGACGCCGGGTCGGCGTCCTTGTAGTACTCGACGCCCTGCACCAGCGACGCGGCGCAGTTGCCCACGCCGACGATGGCTACGCGAACCGAACCCATTCCGGTTGCTCCCTGTGTGTATTCGGTGAAGCCCCGACGGGACCTCACGTGGCGGTGTCGTCGGGCGTATCCGGCCGGGGAGACTCCCCGGACCGGGGCAGGCCGCCCGTCGTTCCAGTGGTGGTGTCCAGCGACGCGGGTCCCCCGGAGGCGGAACCCTTGAGGTCCCGCCCGGCCCGCTCGCTCTCGATGAGCTCGTTCAGCCAGCGCACTTCGCGCTCCACGGACTCCATCCCGTGGCGCTGGAGCTCGAGTGTGTAGTCGTCGAGGCGCTCCCGGGTGCGTGCCAGAGAGGTGCGCATCTTCTCCAGACGCTCCTCCAGCCGGCTGCGGCGGCCCTCCAGCACGCGCATGCGTACGTCGCGCGACGTCTGCCCGAAGAAGGCGAAGCGCGCGGCGAAGTGCTCGTCCTCGTACGTGTCGGGGCCCGTCTGAGAGAGCAGCTCCTCGAAGTGCTCCTTACCTTCGGCCGTCAACCGGTAGACGATTTTGGCGCGGCGCCCTGCGAGCGCGGCGGAGACGGCGTCCTCAGGAGCGTTCCCCGGCTCCTCGATCAACCAGCCGTTGGCGACCAGCGTCTTGAGGCAGGGATAGAGCGTCCCGTAGCTGAACGCACGGAACACACCCAGTGACGTATTGAGTCGTTTGCGCAGCTCGTAGCCGTGCATCGGAGATTCGCGGAGCAGGCCGAGAACGGCGAACTCGAGGATGCCGGAACGCCGGCCCATCGTCGCCTCCTCTCTCCCGCGATCCGGCGGCGGCGGGGGCCGTTCCGGGTGCCATGGCGATGCTTATCTCGGACTGATGTATCGACTCGATACATCACGACGATAGATCCCAGCCCCGGATGCGACAAGAGGAGGCAGGGTGAACGGGATCACATCGCAAGTCGGTCGGAGGCAAGTTGCCTGATTTGGGGTGAACTTCGAGGCTCAGCGGGTTTTGCCAGTGCGTAGTCTGTGCGCCATGCACACCGCCGGGAACCAAGTGACGCCCGGGGGACATCCTCGTCCCCGGTGCGGTACGGGTGAATACGCGACCGACCACATCCGTACTTCGGGGGGACCGGAAACCAGCCGCCGTTTCCAGGCGCGCAAGGGTGCGCCTGCCCGAGGAGTAATCGTTCGATGAGCGAGCACCGTCGCAAACCGCCGCAGCCGCAGGGAGGCGGACGTGCCGCGGCCCGACGTGGCCAGTCCGGCTCGTCCTCCGGCCGCCGCGCGGCACCGCGAGGCGCCAGCGGATCTCCAGCCGATTCCTATGGATCCGGTTCCCAAGGGCCGGGCCCGGGGTCGGGTTCGTATGGCGCGGGAGGTGAGGAGCGCCCGTACGAGGGTCGTGCCGCCGCTCGGCGGGCGGCACAGAGAGGTGGCGGCCGTCGTGGCCGGCCCGGCGGGCCCGATGGCCCGAACGGGCCCGGGCGCGGCCGTGGCCGGGCGGCGCCGCCCGCCAAGAACCGGATCGTCGACTACCCGCGCGCGGGCAAGGACGGATGGCACCGCTGGATGCCGTCCTGGAAACTCGTGACGGGACTGTTCATCGGCTTCCTCGGGAGCCTGGTGGCGGTCGCCGGTATCGGGTACGCCATGGTGGGCGTGCCCGATGTCGCCGCGACCGCGACCGCGCAGAACAACGTCTACCTCTGGTCCGACAAGACGCCGATGGTCTCGACGGGTGGCGAGACGAACCGGCAGATCGTCAACCTGTCGCAGATCCCCGAGGCGATGCAGTGGGCGGTCATCTCCCAGGAGAACAAGACCTTCTACTCCGACAGCGGCGTCGACCCCAAGGGCATCGCCCGCGCGTTCTTCAACATGGCCACCGGTGGCCAGACCCAGGGTGGTTCCACCATCACCCAGCAGTACGTGAAGAACGCGAGGCTGGACGACCAGTCGCAGACGATCTCCCGTAAGTTCAAGGAGATCTTCATCTCGGTCAAGGTCGGCACCACCGTCAAAAAGAAGGAGATCCTCGCGGGCTACCTGAACTCGGCCTACTACGGCCGGGGTGCCTACGGGATCCAGGCGGCCGCGCGTGCCTACTTCAACAAGGACTCCATCGACCTGAACCCGGGCGAGTGCGCCTTCCTGTCCGCGATGCTCAAGGGCGCGACGTACTACGACCCGGCGGGCCAGACGTCCATCGACCCCACCGGTGCCACCGCGGAGAAGAACACACAGCGGGCCCTGACGCAGATGCAGGACACGCTCGACAAGATGGTCCAGGGCCAGCATCTGAGCGCGACCGAGCGGGCCAAGTACACCAAGCTCCCCGACTGGAAGAATCCCCGGTCGAGCACCCAGCTGAGCGGCCAGATCGGCTACCTCGTGGACCTGGCCAACAGCTATCTGGTCACCCACAGTGACGAGACCGGCATCACCGCGGACAAGCTGCGGCTGGGCGGCTACACGATCAGGACGACCTTCGACAAGAAGAAGGTCGCGAAGCTGGAGAACGCGGTCAAGAAGGTCCAGAAGGCCAACATCAACCCCAAGCTGCGCCCGAAGACGGACACGCACGTCCAGTTCGGCGGGGCCTCGGTGGACTCGAAGACGGGTGCCATCGTGGCGATCTACGGCGGTGAGGACGCGACCAAACACTTCACCAACAACGCCGACGCGACCGGTGCCCAGGTCGGCTCGACCTTCAAGCCGTTCGTACTGGCCGCGGCCATGCGGGACGGCGTCCGTGACCCCAGCCTGGGCGAATCGCAGTCACAGGACGAACGCACCCAGGTGTCGCCCAAGAGCCGGTTCAGCGGTAAGAACAAGCTCAAGATCAAGAATTACGACGGGACCGTCTGGAGGGACGAGAAGGACGGGGAGTGGCTGCAGACCAACGACGGTAACGAGTCGCTCGGAAAGCCCCCGAGCTACATGATCGACCTGCGCGAGGCGATGCAGTGGTCGGTGAACTCCGCCTTCGTGCAACTCGGCATGGACGTCGGCCTGGACAAGGTCAAGCAGGCCGCTCTCGATGCCGGTCTGAAGGAGAACAGCCTGACCGGCACCGGCTTCCCGTCCTTCTCCATCGGTATCTCCGACCCCAGCGCCATCCGCATGGCGGGCGCCTATGCCACCTTCGCCAAGAGTGGTGAGCAGAACGACCCGTTCTCCGTCCTGGAGGTCAACAGCAAGGACGGGCAGGTCTACAAGCACGAGGGCAAGCCCACGCGGGCCTTCACGTCGGCCGTCGCCGACAACGTCACGGACATCCTCAAGACCGTGGTCGAGAAGGGTACGGGCGCCAACGCCCAGCTGCCCGGGCGTGAGGTGGCCGGCAAGACCGGTACCACGGACGGGAACAAGTCCGCCTGGTTCGTCGGCTACACCCCGCAGCTGTCCACCGCGATCGGCATGTTCCGGCTGGACGACAACGAGAAGAACAAGTCGCGCAAGTTCGAGGAGATGTACGGCACGGGTGGCCAGGACAAGATCCATGGCGCCTCGTTCCCGTCCGAGATCTGGCACGACTACATGCTGGAGGCGCTCCAGGGCGTGCCGGCCGAGAAGTTCCCGAAGCCCGAGCCCATCGGCGAGATCGTCAACCCGGTGCCCAGCCCCACGCCGACGCCCTCGCCCACCCCGACCGAGGAGACCAGCCCGACACCGTCTCCCACGCCCAGCGAGGTCGAGCCCAGCCCGACCCCCTCGCCGACCCCGTCGCGCTGCGGCTTCTTCGGCTGCGACGGCAACGGCAACGGCAACGGTAACGGTAACGGCGGTGGTACGGGCGACGGCGGTACGGACGGAGGCGTCAGCGCGCCGCCGTCACCGACCGATTCAGGCAACGGCAACGGAGGCGGCAACAGAGGCAACGGCAACGGAGGCTTCTTCGGAGGCACGGGCAACTAGCCGCCTGGCCGCCCCACGAGGGTGTTTCACGTGAAACGAGGGCCGCCGCACCTGCCGGGTGCGGCGGCCCTAGGCCTTTTCCCGGACGTGTACGGCAGGATGTGCCCCATGCCCAGTGCTGAATCGACGCAAGCGAGCGTGCACGAGCCGGACCCGGTGCGGCCCACCAAGGAGGACGAGGTCGCGGCGGCCGGCAGTGAGCTGATCGGCGGCCCCGTCGGGCGGCGTGTCCTGCTCGGGAGGTCCTGGTGGACCCCCGTACGGGTCGTCGCGCTCGTCGCGATCGGCATGTTCGCCCTCGGCCTGGTCCAGAAGGTGCCCTGCTACCACGGTGCCTGGTTCTTCGGCGCGAGTTCGCAGTACACGAAGGCCTGCTACTCGGACATTCCGCACCTCTACCAGGGCCGCGGCTTCGCCGAGGGCCTCGTGCCCTACTTCGACAAGCTCCCCGGCGACATGCCGTACCTGGAGTACCCCGTACTGACCGGGGTGTTCATGGAGGTGGCCTCCTGGCTGACCCCGCACAGCGGCAGCATCCAGCACCAGGAACAGTGGTACTGGATGGTCAACGCCGGGATGCTGATGGTGTGCGCCGCCGTCATCGCCGTCTGCGTGGCCCGCACACACGCCCGGCGACCGTGGGACGGTCTGCTGGTCGCCCTCGCGCCGGCCTTCGCGTTGACCGCCACCATCAACTGGGACCTGCTGGCGGTCGCCCTGACGGCCGCCGCGATGCTGATGTGGTCTCGCGGGCGCTCGGTGGCCTTCGGCGTCCTGCTGGGTCTCGCCACGGCCGCCAAGCTCTATCCCGTCTTCCTGCTCGGCCCGCTGTTCGTGCTGTGCTGGCGGGCGGGCAAGTGGCGGGACTTCGGCAAGGCCCTGGCGGGCGCCGTCGTCACCTGGCTGGTGGTGAACGTGCCGGTGATGGCCTTCGCCTCGGAGGGCTGGTGGCAGTTCTACAAGTTCAGCCATGACCGGGGTGTCGACTTCGGCTCCTTCTGGCTCATCTGGGCCCAGAACTCGAGCAGCCCGCCGAGTACCGACTTCGTCAACACCACGGCCACACTGCTCGTGGTGCTGTGCGCCCTCGGTATCGCGGCGCTGACGCTGTACGCCCCGCGCCGTCCGCGCTTCGCCCAGCTCGCCTTCCTGATCGTGGCGGCCTTCATCGTCACCAACAAGGTCTACTCGCCGCAGTACGTCCTGTGGCTGGTCCCGCTGGCCGCGCTGGCCCGCCCCAAGTGGCGGGACTTCCTGATCTGGCAGGCCTGCGAGGTGGCCTACTTCCTCGGCATCTGGATGTACCTGGCGTACACGACCAGCGGAGACGCCCACAAGGGTCTGCCGACCGACGGCTACCACTGGGCGATCGCCGTGCACCTGCTGGGCACGCTGTACCTGAGCGCGGTCGTCGTGCGCGACATCCTCATGCCGGAACGGGACGTGGTGCGCCGCGCCGGCGACGACGACCCCTCGGGCGGTGTCCTCGACGGTGCCGAGGACGTCTTCGTCCTCGGCACCCGGGCCCGTCCGCCGCACCGGGAGGCCGACTTCGGCGGACCGCAGGTGGAGTGGGGCGGACAGGGCACGTCGGCACCCCAGAGCGGTTCGCTCTGAGCGAACAGGGATTCAGGAGGTCATGCGAAAGGCCGTACCCGGCACTGCCGGGTACGGCCTGTCGTGCGAGAACGGGTGCTCGGGGGGACGGCTCAGTGATCCATGAGCCGGTCGAACTGCGTGGTGGTGTGGCGCAGATGGGCCACCAACTCGTCACCGACCTTGGGCTCTTGTGCGTCCGAGGGAACGAACAGGATCGACACCTGCATGTGCGGCGGCTCCGCGAACCAGCGCTGCTTGCCGCTCCAGACGAACGGGGAGAGGTTGCGGTTCACCGTGGCCAGGCCGGCGCGGGCGACGCCCTTGGCGCGCGGCATGACGCCGTGCAGCGCCTTGGGGGCCTCCAGGCCCACTCCGTGCGACGTACCGCCCGCCACGACCACCAGGAAGCCGTCCGAGGCCGCCTTCTGCTGGCGGTAGCCGAAACGGTCGCCCTTGGTGACCCGCGTGACGTCCAGGACCGCGCCGCGGTACTCGGTGGCCTCGTGGTCCCCCAGCCAGAGCCGCGTGCCGATACGGGCACGGAACTGCGTCTGCGGGAACTGCTGCTGCAACCGGACGAGTTCCTCCGCCTTGAGGTGGCTGACGAACATCGTGTGCAGCGGCAGGCGGGCCGCGCGCAGCCGGTCCATCCAGCCGATGACCTCCTCCACGGCGTCCGAACCGTCCGTGCGGTCCAGCGGCAGATGGATGGCGAAGCCCTCCAGCCGGACGTTCTCGATGGCGGCGTGCAGCTGCGGCAGGTCCTGCTCGCTGATGCCGTGCCGCTTCATCGAGGACATCACCTCGATGACGACACGGGCCCCGACGAGGCCGTACACCCCATCGACCGATGACACCGAGCGGATCACACGGTCGGGCAGCGGTACCGGCTCCTCGCCGCGGCGGTAGGGCGTCAGCACCAGCAGGTCACCGCTGAAGAAGTCCTTGATGCGGGCGGCCTCGTACGTCGTGCCGACGGCGAGGATGTCGGAGCCCAGCCGGGTGGCCTCCTCCGCCAGCCGCTCGTGCCCGAATCCGTAGCCGTTGCCCTTGCAGACCGGGACCAGCCCGGGGAACTGCTCCTGCACGTGCTTGTGGTGCGCCCGCCAGCGCGCGGTGTCGACGTAGAGCGTGAGCGCCATGGCCGGACCTGGAACCTTTCTCGGGGGTGCGGTGTATCAGAAGTATGGAAGGTGTCGACGGGGTCGAAGCGAAGAGCGTCAGGTCAGCGGCGCGACATGTAGATGTCGAGCGCCTTGTGGAGCAGCTTGTTCAGCGGGAAGTCCCACTCCCCGAGGTACTCGGCGGCCTGGCCGCCGGTGCCGACCTTGAACTGGATCAGACCGAAGAGGTGGTCGGTCTCGTCCAGCGAGTCGGAGATGCCGCGCAGGTCGTAGACGGTGGCGCCGAGCGCGTAGGCGTCGCGCAGCATCCGCCACTGCATCGCGTTCGAGGGCCGGACCTCACGGCCGATGTTGTCGGAGGCGCCGTAGGAGTACCAGACGTGCCCGCCCACGATCAGCATCGTCGCCGCGGCCAGGTTCACGCCGTTGTGCCGGGCGAAGTACAGCCGCATGCGGTTGGGGTCCTCGGTGTTGAGGGCCGTCCACATGCGCTGGAAGTACGACAGCGGGCGGGGCCGGAAGTGGTCGCGCACCGCGGTGATCTCGTACAGCCGCTGCCATTCCTCGAGATCCTGGTAGCCGCCCTGGACGACCTCGACCCCGGCCTTCTCCGCCTTCTTGATGTTGCGGCGCCACAGCTGGTTGAAGTTCTTGTGCACCTCTTCCAGGGACCGGTTGGCGAGCGGCACCTGAAAGATGTAACGGGGCTGCACGTCGCCGAAGCCGGCGCCGCCGTCCTCGCCCTGCTGCCAGCCCATACGGCGCAGCTTGTCGGCGACCTCGAAGGCGCGGGGCTCGATGAAGTCGGCCTCCAGGTCGCGCAGGCGCTTGACGTCCGAGTCCTGGATGCCCTTCTTGATGGTCTCGGCGTTCCAGCGGCGGATGATCACCGGCGGGCCCATCTTCACCGAGAAGGCGCCCTGTTGCTTCAGATGCGCCAGCATCGGCTGGATCCAGTCGTCGAGATTCGGCGCGAACCAGTTGATGACCGGGCCCTCGGGCAGGTAGGCGAGATACCGCTTGATCTTGGGCAGTTGGCGGTACAGGACGAGACCCGCGCCGACCAGTTCGCCGGTGCGGTCGTCGAACCAGCCCAGGTTCTCCGAGCGCCACTCCGCCTTGACCTCTGCCCAGGCCGGGACCTGCATGTGACTCGCCGCGGGCAGGTTCTGGATGTAGGCCAGATGCTGCTCTCGACTGATGGTCCTCAGGGTCAGGCTCATTCGGGGCGCTCCTCGGGCTGGCGTGTCCCCATGGGTACAGGGGCTCCGGCTCTCGCGCCGAAGCCTACTGCGCCCTGGGAGCGCGCAGACTGGCCGCACGCAACCTTCGCCCCGGCCTGTTCACCGCCGTGGCGCCGGGCGTGCGGTCATACGGGCGGCGTCCGCGGTGTCCGGCGGACGCCGTCCATAAGGAGCGGCCGGGCGTGCCCGTTGTCAGCTGAACAGGCCGCCGAAGAGGCCGCCGTGCGCCAGGCCGAGATAGAAGCCGACCGCGGAGGCGCCGAGGCCGAGGATCAGCCCGAAGCGCTCGCGCGTCGTCACGGAGATCCACTGTCCGTACGCCCCGGTGAGGATCCCCACCAGACCGGCCCAGGAGCTCAGCAGGTGCAGGCTGTGGAAGAGGAGCCCGGTGATGAACGCCAGCACGCCCAGCACCAGGGTCACCACGAGCAGGGTGTCCTGGACCGGGTGGGACTTGCCGTCGGTGGCGAAGAGGCCACCACCCGCGGCGGTGTTCGGTCGCATCGTCTGTGCCATGGAGCACCTCCAGCGAAAAGCGGCGCATCTTAGCGCGGTGCACACCCGAGGTGTCCAGGTTGACGGGTCCGGAGCCCCGATTTCAACCGGAAGCGGGTGTGCGGGTAGTCTGTACGTTCTGCACGGTGTCTGCCCAGGCTGAGCCACGGCCAACCTGGAGAGTCCGTCAGCCGGCCCTCGTTGTCAGTGGCGGCTGATGTACTGCAAGCACTGTTGCGTACGCATAACAACCCTCCTGCCACGGAACGACCGTGGCCGTTGAGTCCAGAGGAGGTGGGTTCCACATGCGTCACTACGAGGTGATGGTCATCCTCGACCCCGATCTCGAGGAGCGTTCTGTCTCCCCGCTGATCGAGAACTTCCTTTCTGTCGTCCGTGACGGTGGCGGAAAGGTCGAGAAGGTCGACACCTGGGGCCGTCGTCGTCTCTCGTACGAGATCAAGAAGAAGCCCGAGGGCATCTACTCGGTCATCGACCTGCAGGCCGAGCCTGCGGTCGTCAAGGAGCTCGACCGCCAGATGAACCTGAACGAGTCGGTCCTCCGGACCAAGGTCCTCCGCCCCGAGACCCACTGAGCCCTTCGCTCAGCTGATCTCGGGATTCGAGTAGCAAGCAGCCAGAGCAAACCCGCCGAGAGGTTCCCCCATGGCAGGCGAGACCGTCATCACGGTCGTCGGCAATCTTGTCGACGACCCCGAGCTGCGCTTCACCCCGTCCGGTGCGGCGGTCGCGAAGTTCCGCGTCGCGTCCACTCCCCGCACCTTCGACCGCCAGACGAACGAGTGGAAGGACGGCGAGAGCCTCTTCCTCACCTGCTCGGTCTGGCGTCAGGCGGCGGAGAACGTCGCCGAGTCGCTCCAGCGAGGCATGCGCGTCATCGTGCAGGGCCGGCTGAAGCAGCGGTCCTACGAGGACCGTGAGGGCGTCAAGCGCACGGTCTACGAGCTGGACGTCGACGAAGTCGGTGCCAGCCTGCGCAACGCCACGGCCAAGGTCACCAAGACCTCGGGCCGCGGTGGTCAGGGTGGTTACGGCGGCGGCGGTGGCGGCCAGGGTGGCGGCGGTTGGGGCGGTGGCCCCGGCGGCGGCCAGCAGGGCGGCGGTGCTCCCGCCGACGACCCGTGGGCGACCGGCGCTCCCGCCGGTGGCAACCAGGGTGGCGGCGGCTGGGGCGGCAGCTCCGGCGGCGGTGGCGGCTACTCGGACGAGCCCCCCTTCTAGGCGGGCCGTACCACACTTCTTGATCACACAGGAGAAACACCATGGCGAAGCCGCCTGTGCGCAAGCCTAAGAAGAAGGTCTGCGCTTTCTGCAAGGACAAGGTCACGTACGTGGACTACAAGGACACGAACATGCTGCGGAAGTTCATTTCCGACCGCGGCAAGATCCGTGCCCGTCGCGTGACCGGCAACTGCACGCAGCACCAGCGTGACGTCGCCACGGCTGTCAAGAACAGCCGTGAGATGGCGCTGCTGCCCTACACCTCCACCGCGCGCTAAGGGAAGGGTGAGCCACACATGAAGATCATCCTCACCCACGAGGTCTCCGGCCTCGGTGCCGCGGGCGACGTCGTGGACGTCAAGGACGGCTACGCTCGCAACTACCTGATCCCGCGGAAGTTCGCGATCCGCTGGACCAAGGGCGGCGAGAAGGACGTCGAGCAGATCCGTCGTGCTCGCAAGATCCACGAGATCCAGACCATCGAGCAGGCCAACCAGATCAAGGCCCAGCTCGAGGGCGTGAAGGTCCGCTTGGCCGTCCGCTCCGGCGACTCTGGCCGCCTGTTCGGCTCCGTCACCCCGGCCGACGTCGCCTCGGCGATCAAGGCTGCCGGCGGTCCCGAGGTCGACAAGCGCCGCATCGAGCTGGGCACGCCGATCAAGACCCTGGGCGGTCACGAGACGTCCGTGCGTCTGCACCCCGAGGTTGCCGCCAAGGTCAGCATCGAGGTCGTCGCCGCGTAAGGCACTCCGCTCGGCTTGAGTAGTCGGGAAGGGGGCCGCATCCGTCGAGGATGCGGCCCCCTTCCGCGTGACTTGGGGTCAGTGGCGCTGAGGTCAGGGGCGCGGGAACGGCGTTTCATGTGAAACGTGGCAGCCCGCGGTGTTTCACGTGAAACGGTCAGCGTGTCGCTCCCGTGACGACCCAGCGGCCCGAGCGGGAACGCAGCCACAGCGTCAGCATCCGCACGGTCATCATCAACGTCATGGCCGCCCAGAGCGCGGTGAGCCCGCCGCCCAGAAGGGGAACGAGCAACGCCACAGGCGTGAAGACCGCCAAGGTCACCAGCATGGCGCCGGCGAGATACGGTCCGTCCCCCGCGCCCATCAGCACACCGTCCAAGACGAAGACCACGCCGCAGATCGGCTGGGAGAACGCCACCAGGAGCAGTGCGGCCAGTGCCGTGTCCTTGACGAGGGCGTCACTGGTGAACAGCGACAGGAAGAGCGGTCGGCTCAGGATCACCAGGAGCCCGAGGGCGAATCCGACGGCTATCCCCCACTGCACCATGCGCCGACAGGCTTCGCGAGCGCCCTCCGGATCGCCAGCGCCGAGATAACGGCCGATGATGGCCTGTCCGGCGATCGCGATGGCGTCGAGGGCGAACGCGAGCAGGCTCCACAGGGACAGGACGATCTGGTGGGCGGCGATGTCCGCGTCACCGAGGCGGGCCGCCACGGCCGTGGCGATCATCAGGATCGCTCGCAGGGAGAGCGTACGGACGAGCAGCGGGGCACCGGCCTGTGCGGATGCCCTGATGCCGGCCCGATCGGGCCGCAGGGAGGCGTGGTGCCGGCGGGCCCCACGGACGACCACACAGAGGTAGACCGCCGCCATGCCGAACTGGGCGATGACGGTGCCCCAGGCCGAGCCCGCGATGCCGAGTCCGGCGCCATAGACGAGCCCGACATTGAGGGCGGCGTTGGCGACGAACCCGGCGACGGCGACATACAGCGGCGTCCGGGTGTCCTGGAGCCCACGAAGGACTCCGGTCGCGGCCAGCACGATGAGCATGGCCGGAATCCCGAATGAGGAGATGCGCAGATAGGTCGTCGCATACGGTGCCGCCGTGTGCGAGGCGCCGAAAAGGTCCACCAGGGTGGGCGCGGTGGGCAGGACGACCGCGATGACGGCGGCCCCGAGCAGCAGTGCCAGCCAGATGCCGTCCATGCCCTGGCGGATGGCTGCCCGGATATCGCCCGCGCCGACGCGGCGGGCGACGGCCGCCGTGGTGGCGTAGGCGAGGAAGACGAAGACGCTGACGGCGGTGGTCAGAAGGGCCGAGGCGATACCGAGTCCGGCGAGCTGCGCTGTGCCGAGATGGCCGACGATCGCGCTGTCGGCCATCACGAACAGGGGCTCGGCGACGAGTGCGCCGAAGGCCGGTACGGCCAGCGCGACGATCTCTCGGTCGTGCCGGCGCCGGGTGGCCGGGCGGCGTGCGGGGGCCTGTGTCATGAGCACCAATGTAATCGTCCACAGGTAAGAGATGCAAAGCCCTTGCAGTCCTTACTTGAGGTTTGGTGGCGTTCGCTTGTGCGTACCGTTCGAGGCGATCTTGGTCCGACTGGGAAAGTTTTTCTTCTGCACAGCCGGTGGACGGGAAAACAGCAGGCCAACGGGGTCCTGTGGGTGGAGCCGAGGGCTTTTTCACAGGGCTGTCCACCGGCTCGTGCACAGGTTTCGCCGAGTTCTCCACAGCATCGGGGCGCTCGTCCACATGGCCTGTGGATAACCAGATTGGCTGACGCTGTTCTGGGCCCTACCGTGGTCCGGCGCCCGCTCCGTCCGCCGGCTTCCAAAGCGTCATAAACCTGACGCGCCTGAAGCGGAGTTGGGCCTCTCATTTGTCAGTGCCGTCCCGTACAAAAGAGGGGCACGGCGAGGTCCGCTCGGCGGACGGGAGGAGGCTGCTCGGTGAGCATTTCCGAGCCCTTGGACGACCCGTGGGCCGACAGCGGTCCAGGTGATCGTCTGCCCGCCTCCCGTCGCCGCCCCGACGCGGAGCGCGGCCGGGGCGAGCAGCACGACCGCGGCCGGGAGAACGGCACGTGGGACGACGGGGGCTCCGCCTTCGAACGCGTTCCCCCACAGGACCTCGATGCCGAACAGTCGGTCCTCGGCGGGATGCTCCTGTCGAAGGACGCCATCGCCGACGTGGTGGAGATCCTCAAGGGCCATGACTTCTACAAGCCGGCTCACGAGACGATCTACCAGGCGATCCTCGACGTCTATGCCAAGGGCGAGCCGGCCGACCCCATCACCATCGCCGCCGAGCTCACCAGACGCGGCGAGATCAACAAGGTCGGCGGTGCCTCGTATCTGCACTCGCTCGTGCAGACCGTGCCGACGGCGGCGAACGCCGCGTACTACGCCGAGATCGTCCACGAGCGGGCGATCCTGCGCCGCCTGGTCGAGGCAGGTACGCGTATCACCCAGATGGGATACGCGGCCGACGACGACGTCGACGAGATCGTCAACCGCGCCCAGGCCGAGGTCTACGCGGTCACCGAGCAGCGCACCAGCGAGGACTACCTGCCGCTGGGCGACATCATGGAGGGCGCGCTCGACGAGATCGAGGCGATCGGCTCGCGCAGCGGGGAGATGACCGGTGTGCCCACCGGGTTCACCGACTTCGACTCGCTGACGAACGGTCTGCACCCGGGTCAGATGATCGTCATCGCCGCGCGTCCCGCGATGGGCAAGTCGACGCTCGCGCTGGACTTCGCGCGGGCGGCGTCGATCAAGAACAACCTGCCCAGCGTCATCTTCTCGCTGGAGATGGGGCGCAACGAGATCGCGATGCGTCTGCTGTCCGCCGAGGCCCGGGTCGCCCTGCACCACATGCGTTCGGGCACGATGACCGACGAGGACTGGACGCGGCTGGCCCGCCGGATGCCGGACGTCTCGGCCGCCCCGCTCTACATCGACGACTCCCCGAACCTGTCGATGATGGAGATCCGTGCCAAGTGCCGGCGCCTGAAGCAGCGCAACGACCTCAAGCTGGTCGTGATCGACTATCTCCAGCTGATGCAGTCCGGCGGTTCCAAGCGTGCCGAGAGCCGGCAGCAGGAGGTCTCGGACATGTCCCGAAACCTCAAGCTGCTGGCCAAGGAGCTGGAGATCCCGGTCATCGCGCTCTCCCAGCTCAACCGTGGCCCCGAGCAGCGCACCGACAAGAAGCCGATGGTCTCCGACCTGCGTGAGTCGGGATCCATTGAGCAGGACGCCGACATGGTCATCCTGCTGCACCGCGAGGACGCCTACGAGAAGGAGTCGCCGCGCGCCGGCGAGGCCGACCTGATCGTCGCCAAGCACCGAAACGGTCCGACCGCGACGATCACGGTCGCCTTCCAGGGCCACTACTCGCGGTTCGTGGACATGGCACAGACCTGATCCGGCGACCTGTAGGGTCTCAAAAGCCTTGGCAGAATCTCAGGGCAGTTGGCAGATGGATGGCAGAAATGCCACCGCCATGAGACTTGCAGTTCAGGGGCTTCACTCGTTTGGGTGACTCGGGCGGTAGTCCGGGTCACCCAGGGGGTGTCACCCGCGGAGCATATGGCCCGTGACTCCCGGACGGGCGCTCAGCGCCTCGTCTCGTACCTGGTCAGGACCACGCCGCCGGGAAACGTCCGCGTCTCCACCAGGTTCAGGTTCACCCAGTTGTCCAGCGCGGTGAAGAACGGCGTGCCGCCGCCCACCAGGACCGGCGCGGTGGCCAGCACGTACTCGTCAATCAGCCCGGCCCGCATGGCCGCCCCGGCGAGCGTCGCGCCGCCGATGTCCATCGGGCCGCCGTCCTCGGCCTTGAGCCGGGTGATCTCGGCGACCGCGTCGCCGGTGACCAGGCGGGTGTTCCAGTCGACCTTGTCGATCGTCGAGGAGAACACCACCTTCGACATGTCCCGCCAGCGGCGCGCGAACTCGCTCTCCGCCGGGGTGGCGTTGGGCTGCTGGTCGCCGGTCGGCCAGTAGGAGCTCATCGTCTGCCACAGCTTGCGCCCGTACAGCGACAGGTCGGTCGCCTGCAACTGGTCGGACCAAAATTGGAACAGCTCGTCGCTCGGCACGCTCCAGCCGATGTCGTCGCCGGGCGCGGCGATGTAGCCGTCCAGGGTCAGGTTCATGCCGTAGATCAGTTTCCGCATGGCGCCAGCCTTCCGTGAGTCGGTCTCACGCGTACAGACCGGCGCGGCGCGGGAAACTCATCGGTGCGCGATCTGAGCTCACATGTAGTCCTCGTGCTCGGTGGCTCAGCCGCAGACTCATCGTTCCGCCGAGGAAATGGCATCGATCTGAGACTGATCTTGGGTGACATCGCGGTGAGACAACAGAGAACCAGCAGGTCACAGAAGATCGACATGTCATCGGCGGCGAGACCCTACACGCCCGCGGGCCGCCCGAGCACGGCTCTCCGTGGCCGTTCGGAGAAATCTGCTCGACGTGTGCCGGACGCTCCGGGTGGACTGGGGGCATGACGACATCTCAGGATGACCTGCTTCCCGGTACCCGCCGGGCGCTGCTGCACCGGATCGCCGTGGCCCAGACCGAGGGACGGGTGCCGTCGCTCGTCGCCGCGGTTGCGCGGGACGGGCGGACGGTCTGGCACGGTGCGCGGACGTCGGTGGACGGACACGCACCGGACCAGAACACGCAGTACCGCATTGGCTCGATCACCAAGACCTTCACCGCCGTGCTCGTTCTGCGGCTGCGCGACGAGGGCCTGCTCGACCTCGGGGACCCGCTGGAGAAGCATCTGCCGGGCACCGGCGTGGGGGAGGCGACCGTAGCCGATCTACTGGCGCACACGGGCGGGCTGGCAGCCGAGTCGCCGGCGCCCTGGTGGGAGAGATCGCCGGGGTCGCTGCGTCCCGAACTGGCCGATGTACTGGGCGAGGAACCGCTGCGGCATCCGGTCGGCCGGCGGTTTCACTACTCGAATCCCGGCTACACCCTGCTGGGTGCGCTCGTCGAGGAGCTGCGGGGCGCTCCCTGGGAGGAGGTTCTGCGGCGTGAAGTGCTCGAACCCCTGGTTCTGCACCGCACGAGTGCCCGCCCCGAGGCACCGCACGCGCAGGGCTGGGCCGTGCATCCCTGGGCCGATGCGCTGATGCCCGAGCCCGCCGAGGACCTCGGGCGGATGGCTCCGGCCGGGCAACTGTGGTCCACGACAGGTGATTTGGCCCGCTTCGCCGTCTTCCTGGTCCAGGGGGACGACGGGGTGCTGAGCGCCGAGTCGCTGCGGGAGATGAGGACTCCGGCAGCTCCGCCCGAGGCGGCGGATGTGGCGTCCGGGTACGCGTACGGCCTGGGACTCGAGGCGCGGCGGTGGGGCGAGCGCCTCCTCGTCGGGCACAGCGGGTCGCTTCCGGGCTTCCTGGCTTCACTCACCATCGGTGTGGAGGACGACGTGGCCGCGGTGGTGCTGGCGAACTGCACGTCCGGGCCGGCGGTCGCCACGGTGGGGGCCGACCTCGTGCGGATCGTCGCCGACGCCGAGCCGCGGATCCCGGAGCCCTGGCGGCCGCTGCGGAAGGTCGAGCCGTCGGTGCTGGAACTGGCGGGGCAGTGGTACTGGGGGACCTACGGGTTCGGCCTGCGGCTGACGGCCGACGGATTCGCCTCGTTGGAGCCGCTGTCCGGCAACGGCCGGCGTTCGCGGTTCCGGTCGAACGGTGACGGGACCTGGACGGGACTGGAGGGCTACTACGCCGGAGAGGTGCTGCGGGTGGTGCGACGGCCGGACGGGTCCGTGGACCATCTGGACCTCGGGTCGTTCGTGTTCACGCGTCAGCCGTACGACGTAGACGCTTCCGTGCCTGGCGGCGTGGACCCGGAGGGGTGGCGCGGCATCGGATAGCGCCCGGAAGCCCTGAGGGGTGGGCGTTTCACGTGAAACGCCCACCCCTCGGCGTGTTCGAGGTGCTCACAGGTGGAGCTTGAAGCCCAGGTGCGAGGCCTCGAAGCCCAGCCGCTCGTAGAAGCGGTGGGCGTCGGCGCGTGTCCTGTCCGAGGTCAGCTGGACCAGCTGGCAGCCTTCGCGTCGTGATGTGTCGACGGCCCACTCGATGAGCCGTGTGCCCAGGCCGCTGCCGCGCTCGTCCGCGTGGATGCGGACCCCTTCGATGATCGACCGGGTGGAGCCGCGCCGGGACAGGCCCGGAATGATCGTGAGCTGGAGCGTGCCGACGACGCGGTCCTCGCGCACGGCGACCACCAGGTGCTGGTGGGGATCGGCGCTGAGCCGCTCCAGCGCGGTCAGATAGGGCGCGAGGTCGTCCGGGGACTCACGCTGCGCCCCCAGCGGGTCGTCCGCGAGCATGGCCACGATGGCGGGGACGTCGGCGGCGACAGCGGCTCGTATGGCGAGATCTTCCATGCCCCGCACCCTATGGGCTGGTCCGGCCCGCACCGGGCCATGCCGGGGCAGGTCTATGCCGGGGCGGTCGCGTGCAAGGACTCGACGGCCCGGACCAGCGGTGCCAGATCGGGGTTCTTCGCGGCTTCGTCGAGTGCCTCGCGCAGGGCGCCATCGTTGGTCGGCCGGGCCTGGGCCAGGAGTTTGAGACCGGCTTCGGTGACGTTGGTGTAGATGCCGCGGCGGTCCGTGGGGCACAGATAGCGCTCGAGCAGACCGCGGTCCTCCAGCCGGGTGACCAGCCGTGTGGTGGCGCTCTGGCTGAGGACGACCGCGTCCGCGACCTGCTTCATCTGCAGATGACCGCCCTCACCGTCGTGCTGCCGGCTGAGCACGTCGAGCAGCGAGTATTCGCGCACGCTGAGATCGTGCCCGGCCTGAAGGGCGCGCTCGACGTGTGCCTCGATCCTGTCGTGCAGCAGGGCGAGCGCGGACCAGCCCTGGGCCAGGGCGGTCAGCGCGGGGTCCGTCGCTGTCATGGGCGTTTCCTCCGTCCCGGAGCGGCTGAATCCAGGATAGGGCAGCGCAACGATAGACAGCCTTTGAAGGTATAGCGCGTGCACAACTATTGCGCCCTTCCGGCTTGCCCGGAGCGGTTGCCTCAGCCCGCCGCCACGGTGAGCGGTGCGAACCGGCGGGTCCAGTCCCCGGGCGGCTCCGCGACGCCGTACATCATGACGTCATTGCGCATCACCGGCGCCAGGCCGCGTTCCGTCACCCAGGCCAGCAGCTCTTCGTGGCGTACGTCGATGTCCGTGCGCAGCCGGCGGTCGGTTCGGGCGGCGAGGGAGGCGATCAGGGCCTTGGCCGCTTCCGTGTCCCGGGCGATCAGGGGACCCACGACATGGGTGTCCATGTTGGGCCAGGCCGCCGCGTACCCGATGATCCGGTCGTGCTCCTCGGCGACGCGCAACTGGTCGGCGAACGCGGGCAGTCGCGTGATGACCGGGGTTCGGTCAATGCCGAACACCTCCTCGTCGAGCCGCAGGATGCCCGGGAGGTCCGCCGCGGTGGCCGCGCGCGTGGCGACAGGAGTCCGCGACTCGTCCGATGTGAAGGGCCCGACCACCATCTCCGCCCTGCCGGTGACCTTGAAGCCCAGCTCCTCGTAGAGCGGGCGGCCGAGCGGGGTCGCGTGGAGGGTCAGGGGGGTGCTGTCCATCGTCGAGACCACGTGGCGCATCAGCCGCCGTCCGATGCCCTGGCGGGCATGTCGTTCGGCGACCAGGACCATGCCGATGGCGCCGAGATCCGGGCGGCCCTGCGGTCCGTACTCGCTCACGACACACGCGGCGACGAGTCCTCCGTCCGGGTCGTCGATGCCGTAGCCCGTCCCGGCCGTCAGAAGAAAGCTCCACTTGTGCTCCTCCCGCGGCCACCCCCGGTTCTCGGACAAGTCGGCGCAGGCGGTGAGATCGCGAAGCGTCAGGCGGCGGATGGGGGAGTGAGCGGGAGAAGGAGTCGACACGCAGGTCAGGCTGTCCGAAGGACCCCCTCGGCGTCCACCCGTTTCGGACCGGACGTACGTGCTTTTGGCCACGCCCGGGTGACCCGTTCCTCAGCCCAGGTCGGGAGCGTGCATGGCCCGCACGCCCTCGATGTTTCCGTCCAGGTAGTGGCGCAGGGACAGCGGCACCAGATGGACGGAGGCGATGCCGACCCGGGTGAACGGCACCCGTACGATCTCGTACTCGCCGGCGGGCTGGTCCACTTCGGGGCCATGCCGCTGGGAGGGGTTCATGGACTCCAGCCGGCAGACGAAGAAGTGCTGCACCTTCACACCGGTCGCGCCGCCGTCCTCGCCGATGTGCTCCACGGTGTCCACGAAGCAGGGCACCACGTCGGTGATCTTGGCGCCGAGTTCCTCGTGCACCTCGCGGTGCAGAGCGTCCACGACGGTCGCGTCCCCCGGCTCGACCCCGCCACCGGGGGTGACCCAGTAGGGATCGACACCGGGCTTGGTGCGCTTGATCAGGATCAGGTCGTCACCGTCGAGGAGAACGGCACGGGCGGTGCGCTTGACCACGGGTCGGACGGTCATGGGAGAAATGTGGCCCGGCTGGTTCCACGTGAAACATCGCACGCCGCCCCGGTCTCATGCCGCGCCCTTCTCCTGCCTCGGCTTTCCTTGTCCTCCCTTGTCCTTTCTAGTCCTCCCTTTCTAGTCCTCCCTTCTTCTCCGCTCAGCACCAGGCGGTGGCCGCCCGCAGCAGCCACTCATGGGCCCGCGCGATGTGCGGCATCGCCAGCGTTCCGGTACGGACCGCGAGGAAGTAGGTGCGCAGCGGTGGCACCGCCGGCTCGTGCAGCGGCACGATCTCCCCCCGCCCCAGGGCGGCCGTGCACAGATACCGGGGCAGCACCGCGAGCCCCGCGCCCGCCACCACGCAGGCCAGGACCGCGCGCAGATCGGGGACGATCACCGTGCCGGAGGCCGCGGGCCGGGCGTCGAAGACCGAGCCCCAGTAGCGGGAGGCGAAGGGCAGCGACTCGTGGACCTCGATCACGGGGACGGTGTCCAGGGCGGGCACGACCGTGCGGCGCGGTGTCGCCTGATCGATTCGCTCGGCCCAGCGCGGAGCGGCGACCAGGACGTGCTCCTCGTCGCACAGCGGAGCCGCCGTGAGCAGTCCGCCGCGGGGCCGGGCCGTGCTGATGGCCAGATCGTGATGTCCGGCGGACAGGCCGTCCAGGGCCTCCTCGGCGGTCCCGAAGGAGGTGCGCAGCGCGAAGCCCTGCCCGTCGTCGCCGGTCAGCCCGGTCAGCGCGGGCAGGGCCCGTTCCGCGATGAACTCCGGCGGCCCGGCCAGATGCAGAGTGCGCAGGGAGGACTCGTCGTCGAGGCCGGTCTCGGTGATCTCCACGAGCGCGTCCAGGTGCGGCGCGGCCTTGTGTGCGAGCTCGTCGCCGATGGTCGTGGGCGTCACACCGCGGGCCTGGCGCAGGAACAGGGGACGTCCCAGCTGCCGTTCCAGCGTGCGGATCTGGGAGGTGACGGCCGGCTGGGAGAGACCGAGGAGCGCCGCGGCGCGGGTGAAGGAGCCCGCTCGGTGCACGGTCACGAACGTGCGCAGCAATGCCAGATCCATGGCACGCCCACCCCTCTTGGTGCCTTTTGGTGTGACCCCCCGGCCCCGCCCAACTATAAATATGTCGATAGGTCCCTGTCGCTACCGTGATTGGACACTGACACTGAGTCAACTAGCCTTGTTTGCGCGGTTCTTCGCGCGCGGAACCGAGGGCGGTCCGAGCCACGAGGGGGGAGGCTCGGACCGCCCGCTGTGCACGGACGGAAACGGACGGAGACCGCCGGGAGGCTCGCAGGAGACCCGTCAGGGGCCCGTGGGGACCGGCCGGCGTCCGGGAGGCGGTCAGCGAGCCGGCTCGGCCGACTCGTCCAGCGCCCGCAGCACATCCGCCACCAGGTCCTCGGGGTCTTCCGCACCGACGGACATCCGGATGAAGCCCTCCGGCACCGCGTCGCCGCCCCAGCGTCCTCGCCGCTCGGCCGTGGAGCGCACCCCTCCGAAGCTCGTCGCGGGGTCCACGAGCCGCAGCGCGTCGAGAAAGTGCTCGGCACGCGCACGCGTGGCCAGTGTGAAGGACACCACGCACCCGTAGCGCCGCATCTGCCGTGAAGCGATCTTGTGGGAGGGGTCGTCGGGCAGCCCGGGGTAGCGCAGCCCGGTCACCTCGGGCCGACCGCGCAGCGCCTCGGCGAGAGCGAGGGCGGAGGCGTTCTGCCGGTCGACGCGCAGTTGCAGGGTGGCGATCGAACGGTGGGCCAGCCAGGCCTCCATCGGTCCCGGGATGGCACCGACGATCTTGCGCCAGCGGCGTACGGCCGCCATGGCCTCACCGTCGCGGCCGACGACGTATCCCAGCAGGATGTCGCCGTGCCCGCTGAGCTGCTTGGTGCCGCTGGCCACGGAGAAGTCCGCACCCAGCGCCAACGGCCGCTGCCCGAGCGGGGTCGCCAGGGTGTTGTCCACGGCGACCAGGGCGCCACGCGCGTGTGCCGCCTCGACCAGCCGCCGGATGTCGCACACGTCCAGCCCCGGGTTCGACGGGGACTCGATCCACAGCAGCCGTGCCCCGTCCAGCGCGTCGAGCTGGGCGTCCCCGCCGGTCGGCGCCGTGCGTACCTCGATCCCGTACTCCTGAAGCTGCTTACGCACCAGGGGCAGCGCCTGGTAGCCGTCGCTGGGCAGCACCACCGCGTCCCCGGCGCGCAACTGGGAGAAGAGCACCGACGAGATGGCGGCCATGCCGGAGGCGAACACGAGCGTCTCGACGCCGTCCTGCCCGGGTGCCTCCAGCTCGCCGATGGCGCGCTCCAGCAGCGTCCAGGTCGGGTTCTCGTCGCGGCCGTAGGTGTAGGGGCCCGTAGGGTCGCCCGGCAGATGGAAGTGGGCGGCGAACACCGGTCCCGGAAGCGTCGGTTCGTGCTTGACCGGCTCGGGCAGCCCGGCCCGCACCGCACGCGTGCCGTCACCGGCGCCGGTGGGGAAACGGGTCTGCTCCCGGGTGCCGTTCGGGTCGTCCGCAGCGGAGTCGTTCATACCGCTCTGCCTTCCTTCGCTTGCTGTCGTCCTGCGGCGAGCGCTGCGCGGCCCGCCGCCCACTTCCCTCTCGGGGCGCTCCCTCGGCCCCTCGGATCAGTCCTCGTCCGGGAGGACCAGGTTCAGCGCCCAGGAGACGACCGAGACGATCAGGCCGCCCAGGACGGCCGTCCAGAAGCCCTCGACATGGAAGCTCAGGTTGAGCTTGCCGCACACCCACGACGTCAGCAGCAGCATCAGAGCGTTGACCACCAGGGTGATCAGGCCCAGCGTCAGGATGAACAACGGGAAGGTCAGTACCTTCACGATCGGCTTGACCAGGAAGTTCACCAGCCCGAAGATCAGAGCGACGACGATCAGCGTGCCGGCCTTCTTGGCGGTGCTGTCGCCGGTCAGGGTGATCTTGTCGAGCAGCCACACGGCGACCGCCAGGGCGCCCGCGTTGGCGATCGTCTTGACTACGAAATTCTTCATGTGTCTGATCGTGGCAGACCAGATCGACTACGAGTACGGGCGAGGGCGATGAAGGCATTCCGACTGGACGAGCTGGAGGCGGAGCGAGCCGCCAACGAGGGTGCCTACCTTCAGTTTCTGCGCGAGCGGAACATGTCGGTCGGTCTGTACGCGCTCAACGCGGGCGAGCACGACCCGCAGAAGCCGCACAACCAGGACGAGGTGTACTTCGTCGTGAGCGGCCGCGCCTCGATCACGGTCGGTCCGGAGACGACCGAGGTGGCCCGCGGCAGCGTGGTGTACGTGCCGGCCGGAGTCGCCCACAAGTTCCACCACATCAGCGAGGATCTGAGGGTCCTGGTGGTGTTCTCTCCCCCGGAAGCCTGAGGCGGCGTCTCGGGGTTCCCTAGGGGACCGGTCAGGGCAGGACAAGGGGTGCGAGGGCTCCGCGGGGCGCCCTCCCGGCTCTAGCATCGAGTGCAGAACATCGACAGGGCCCCGCACCGGGGGGTGCGGGATGCCGACAGGGCCCGGCACAGCGCCGGCGAAGAGATGAGGACGAGGGCAATGCGAGAGATCTTCGCGAGTCTGCCGTGGTGGGTGAAGTGGATCGCGGTGCCCGTCATCGCTCTGGTCGTCTTCGGCGGCGTGATAGCGAGCGTGATCGGCTTCGTGGTCTGGCTGCTGTTCAAGGTGCTGATCTTCGTCGCGCTGGTCGGCGGACTGATCTACATCGTGCGGAAGTTCATGGCGGGATCGTCCTCACGCAGCGACTGGTGAGTGCCAGGGGGTACCGGTGAACCGTTAACGGGAGTCGCCGGTTCCCTCGCGGGAGGGAAGTTTCCCGGACAAGCCGTCCGTGTGCGGTGACAGGCGGATAAGGTCCGGAGATCGAAGCGGGGGCCGGCCCCCGCGGGCGGCTTACACCCCCATTCGTGTTCCCCGCACGGCTGCCCCCTCGCGCTACGGGAGTGACCCCTTGGCCACGGTTGACACCGCACCCGCAGAACGGCACGCGCCGCCCGCACCCCGGGGGCCGTCCCGCTCGACGGCCCTCCCGGCGCAGCCACGTTCGTCGGCCCCCTTGGAACGGCCGAGGGCCACAGTCCCGGAGCAGCCGAGGCCCCAGCAGCCGCCGACCCTCATCGGATCCGTGCAGCGCGCGATGCGCCTGCTGGAGACCGTCGCGCGGCACGAGCACGGAGCGCCCGCCAAGCAGCTCGCCCGTGAGACGGGTCTGGCCCTGCCCACCGCCTACCACCTGCTGCGCACCCTCGTCCACGAGGGCTATCTGCGCCGCGACCGGGGCCTGTTCTTCCTGGGTGAGGCCGCCGAGCGGCTGAGTAGCAGCGGAGCGGCGCAGAAACGTCGCACCACGATCGTCGAGGCGCTCGCCCAGTGGCGGGATTCCATCGGTGCGCCGCTGTACTACGCGATGTACCGCGAGGGCGAGATCGAGCTCATGTGCGTCTCCGCCACCGCGGCCATCCCGGCAGTCGAGGAATGGGCCGGCTTCCGCGAGACCGGGCACGCGCACGCGATCGGCCAGTGCCTGCTGTCCCAGTTGGACGACAGGGGCCGCCGCGACCATCTCGACCGCTACCCCGTGCGGTCCCTCACCCCGTACACGGTCCGTGACGAGCACACGGTGCTGCGCCGCCTGGAACGGGCCCGGCCGATGGAGCCGGTGACCGAGCGCCAGGAGTACGCGCTGGGGGCGGTGTGCGCGGCGATTCCCATCACGGTGGGCACCACGGCGGCCGCGATGGCCCTCTCCCTGCCGGCCCATCAGGCGGACCGGCTGCTGCCCGCCGCGCGTCGGCTGCAACACGAGGTGGGGCGGCGTCTGGGCTCCCTCGCGCTCTCTATCAGTATCTGAAAACTCACTCCTTGTGATCTGATGTGCACGTTCAGCAAGATGCACCATTGTTGCGGGATGGATTCCCGGCCAGTCGACGGCAAACAACGGGGTAGCGATGCGCGAGTCCGTACAGGCAGAGGTCATGATGAGCTTTCTCGTGTCCGAGGAGCTCTCCTTCCGCATCCCGGTGGAGTTGCGGTACGAGACCTGTGATCCCTATGCCGTGCGGCTGACCTTCCATTTGCCGGGAGACGCCCCGGTGACCTGGGCGTTCGGGCGGGAGTTGCTGATCGACGGGGTGGGGACGCCGTGCGGGGACGGTGACGTGCGCATCTCACCGGCCGGCCGCGACTCGCTGAGCGAGGTCCTGATCCGGCTTCAGGTCGGCGGCGACCGGGCGCTGTTCCGCTCCTCGACGGCGCCGCTGGTGGCGTTCCTGGACCGTACGGACAAGCTGGTGCCCCTGGGCCAGGAGGGTGCGCTGGCCGACTTCGACGCCCACCTCGACGAAGCCCTGGACCGCATCCTGGCGGAGGAGCAGAGCGCGGGCTGAGGCGTCACGGCAGCGGACGCGGGTGGTGGTGTAACGCTTCGCCACGGCCTCAGGGGGTGCAGGAACGCTTCGTCGGCCGTCCAAGCAGCCCCCGCGTACGCAGTCAGCGCCTGCGACGCCTGCCCCTTCCACCGCGCGTCGGAGCGGGCAGGGTGGCCTGTGCCGCGGCCTGCGTCCGTCCCGTGCGGTCGGCCGAGACCACGAGTGCCGCCAGCGCCGTGGTGACCGGAACGGAGGCGACCAGGCCGATCGAGCCCACCAGTGTGCGCACGATCTCCTCCGCGACGAGCTCACTGGTGGCGACGGTCGTCACGCTGCTCTGCGCGATGGAGAACAGCAGCAGCAGCGGGAGCGCGGCACCCGCGTACGCGAGGACGAGGGTGTTGACGACGGAGGCGATGTGGTCGCGTCCGATACGGATGCCCGCACGGTACAGCCCGCGCCAGCCCATCGCGGGGTTGGCCTCGTGCAGCTCCCAGACCGCCGAGGTCTGTGTCACCGTCACATCGTCCAGGACGCCGAGCGAGCCGATGATGACACCGGCGAGCAGCAGGCCGCTCATGTCTATCGACGGATACAGGCCGTGGATCAGACCGGTGCTGTCGTCGGTGTTGCCGGTCAGCGCGGCCCAGCCGATGAACAGCGAGCCCAGGAAGCCGATCAGCATCAGCGAGATCAGCGTGCCGAGCACCGCGACCGAGGTACGGGCGGACAGGCCGTGACACATGTACAGCGCGATCAGCATGATGGCGCTGGCCCCCACCACCGCCACGACCAGAGGGTTCGAGCCCTGCAGGATCGCGGGCAGGATGAAGAGGTTCAGCACCAGGAAGCTGATGGCCAGCGCGACCAGCGCCATCACGCCCCGCATCCGCCCGACGACCACGACGGCGAGTGCGAAGAGACCGGCCAGCAGCGCCATCGGGAAGCGCCGGTTGACGTCGGTGACCGAATACTGCAAGTCCTTGGGTGCCGAGGGCTCGTAGGCGACCACGACCTTCTCGCCCTGGTGCAGCTGCCGGGACTGGTCGGGCTGCACGATCTCGGTGAAGGTACGGCCCTTGTCCTTGCCGCCGTCCACCCGGATCGTGGCCTTCTTGCAGTTCCCGGCCTGCTGCTGCGCGGAGGAACCCTCGGCGGTGGAGGTGTCGCCGGTCGGTGTGCCCCCGGAGGCGTTCACCGACTGGCAGCTGACCCGGAGCACCTCGACGACGGTGGCCTGCTGCGTCTGCCGGTCGAAGCCCACCCCGGTGCGCTCGTGCGACGGGGCGCCGCCGGGCCACAGCACGGCGAGTCCGGCAGCCACCAGTGCGGCGAACGGGATGAGGATCGCCGCGATCACCTTGCGGAGGTGTTTCGACACGGGTGCGGCCGGTCCGTGGCTGTGACTGTGCCCGCCACCGCTTCCCGGGCCGTGCCCGGTGCCGTTCCCCGGGCCGTGCCCGGTGCCGTTCCCCGGGCCGTGCCCGGTACTGCTCCCCGGCCCGTGCCCGCCACCGGTCGCGGGTCCGTGTCCGTGGCCCGTGGCGGTGGCTTCCTGGCCGTGCCGGAAGTCCTGTCCGCGTCGGGGCTCGGGCGGCGGATGGGGGAACTGCTCTGTCGTGGTCACCGCCCGATCATCGCAAGAACGGCACAGGCCCACTGTTCACCGCGCCACAAATGACGCTAGCGTGGAGGCACCTTTGCACACGCGGGAGCTCGGAGCACCGGGCTGAGAGGGCGCTGACCTCCGTCTTTGCGATGTTTCACGTGGAACGTGCGATGTTTCACAGGAAACGCCGGCAGACGGACACCGCTGCGTCGACCGCTGAACCTGTTACCGGGTAATGCCGGCGTAGGGAGTAGGTCTCATGACCAACAAGGACGTACGCACGCCTGCCTCCAAGCAGATCTCCAGCGACGCGGAGCGGATCGATTCCGACGCCTCCGGCGGGGAGGCCGGGAAGTCCATCGGCTGGCACAAGGGCTACGTGGAGGGCTCACGCCCCGATCTGCGAGTGCCGGTCCGTCAGGTGCACCTCACCAACGGGCAGTCCGTCACGCTGTACGACACCTCCGGCCCGTACACCGATCCACTCGTCGGTACCGATGTCCGCAGGGGCCTGCCGCCGTTGCGGGAGAACTGGATCGTGGCCCGCGGCGACACCGAGGAGTACGCGGGCCGTCCCGTCCGTCCCGAGGACGACGGGATCAAGCACACCTCGCCACGCGGCGGTCTGCGCAACCTCGACGCGGTGTTTCCGGGACGGCCGCGCCAGCCGCGCCGCGGCCGCGACGGAGGAGCGGTGACGCAGCTCGCCTACGCGCGCCGCGGGGAGATCACGCCGGAGATGGAGTTCGTGGCCATCCGGGAGAACGTTGCTCCCGAGACCGTCCGCGAGGAGATCGCGGCGGGCCGCGCGGTGCTGCCGGCCAACGTCAACCACCCGGAGATCGAGCCGATGATCATCGGCAAGCGGTTCCTGGTGAAGGTCAACGCCAATATCGGAAACTCCGCGGTGTCCTCCTCCATCGAGGAGGAGGTGGAGAAGATGACCTGGGCGACCCGCTGGGGCGCCGACACGGTCATGGACCTCTCCACCGGCCGCAACATCCACACCACCCGTGAGTGGGTGCTGCGCAACTCCCCCGTCCCCATCGGCACGGTCCCGCTCTACCAGGCCCTGGAGAAGGTCGACGGCAAGGCCGAGGAACTGACCTGGGAGATCTACAAGGACACCGTCATCGAGCAGGCCGAACAGGGCGTGGACTACATGACCGTCCACGCCGGGGTACGCCTCGCCTACGTGCCGCTGACCGCGAACCGTAAGACCGGAATCGTCTCGCGCGGCGGCTCGATCATGGCCGCCTGGTGCCTGGCGCACCACAAGGAGTCGTTCCTCTACGAGAACTTCGAGGAGCTCTGCGAGATCCTCGCCGCCTACGACGTCACGTACTCGTTGGGCGACGGACTCCGGCCCGGCTCGATCGCGGACGCCAACGACGAGGCACAGTTCGCGGAACTGCGCACGCTCGGGGAACTCGGCCGGATCGCCAGGCGTTTGGACGTACAGACCATGATTGAGGGCCCGGGCCATGTCCCGATGCACAAGATCAAGGAGAACATCGACCTTCAGCAGGAGATCTGCGATGAGGCTCCGTTCTATACGCTCGGCCCGCTGACGACGGACGTCGCCCCGGCGTACGACCACATCACCTCCGGCATCGGCGCCGCGATGATCGCCTGGTGGGGCACGGCCATGCTCTGCTACGTGACGCCCAAGGAGCACCTGGGGCTGCCCAACCGTGACGACGTCAAGACCGGCGTCATCACCTACAAGATCGCCGCCCACGCGGCCGACCTCGCCAAGGGGCACCCGGGCGCGCAGGAGTGGGACGACGCACTGTCCGACGCCCGCTTCGAGTTCCGGTGGGAGGACCAGTTCAATCTCTCCCTCGACCCGGACACGGCACGGGAGTTCCACGACGAGACCCTCCCGGCGGAACCCGCCAAGACGGCCCACTTCTGCTCGATGTGCGGCCCGAAGTTCTGCTCGATGAAGATTAGCCAAAGCATCACAGAGCGGTTCGGCGGTGCAGCGGCTGAGGGGGCCACGGCGGAGGAGATCGCTGAGGGCATGCTGCAGAAGTCGAAGGAGTTCGCGGAGGCGGGGAACCGGGTGTACCTGCCCATCGCGGACTGATGGAGCGGCTGGGTAGTTCTTCTGCTGAGCGGGGCTACCCAGCCGCCGGCCGCATGGAACCATGCTGCTTCTGCGCAGGAGGGCAGGTCGACTCGCCTCGAAAAACTGGTTCGTAGGCGGCAGTGGAGTCTCGTACGGTCGTCGGCGTGATGGACATGATCGGTGAACCGCGCAGGATCGGAGTGCCCGAGCCTGAAGCGAGGCTGCGGTTCGAGGCAGAGCCCCAGAAGGCGGGCTCCGGGGCACGGCGCAGGCTGCTCGTACTCGATGGAGATCCCGCGTTCGAGCTCTCCTTCTGGTGTGGGACGTGTCAGTTCCTGTTCCAGCGACTTGAGGGTGCCAACCAGACGTTGTCGTTGGAGAGCATGCAGGAACGCCTCGCCGGTCGGCTCTCCGACCTGGACGACGACATCCTTGATGCGTTCGGCTCCTTGCTGCCGGAAGGCGACTACCTCCCTTGGCTGCTTCGTGTCGAGCCACGGCTGGTCACTCCGGGCCAGGAGGGTGACTACTTCAGCAATGAGCAGGTGGCCACGTGGGGAATCGACCAGTTCTGGGGACTTCCGGAGCACCCGCGCACGCCGTACTACCGCACGTTTGAGACCGCGGTCGATGACGCCGCGCATCTCTATGAGTTCGTCGTGCCGATGGTTCCCCCGTCCTGGAACGAACGGGAAAGGGTGGACGAGTACATCGAGCAGATGGGGCGGGGGCTGGTGCCGACGGCAGTGGCGGTTTCGACTCTGGACCTGTGTCAGCCCGCACTGGATATCCAGTCGACCGACTCTTACGTGCACTGGGGGCTGACGCATTTCCTGCTCGACGGCCATCACAAGCTGGAGGCGGCAGCATCGGCGGGGCGTCCCGTGCAGCTTCTGTCGCTCCTGGCCCTGGGCGAGAGCTTGGCCGAACCCGATGCTCACCGCAGGTTGGCGACCCTGCGCTCTCAGCCCAGCCTGAGCCGTGGAGTTCGGCCGGCCCGGTGAACTTGTACCCGTGCCTTGAATGTGTTGCTCGCTGCCGGGCGTAGGGAGCGTGTGGGCACTGATCCAAGCATAGATTAGCCAAAGCATCACAGAGCGGTTCGGCGGTGCAGCGGCTGAGGGAGCCACGGCGGAGGAGATCGCCGAGGGCATGCTGCAGAAGTCGAAGGAGTTCGCGCAGGCGGGCAACCGGGTGTACCTGCCGATCGCGGACTGACGTAGCGGAGGGGGCAGACCCAGGGGCCTGCCCCCTCCGCTACTTACTTGCCCTTGGGCTTGTGCTTGGTCTTGTCGACCAGCTTCCAGCCCTGTCCCGGCTTCGGGGTAGGCGGCAGAGGCTTCCCCTGAACGGCAGTCACCTCGCTACCACCACCGACCGGACGGTACTGACCGGAGTCCGGAGCGGGGGTGCCGGGGTTGATCTTCTTTGCAGCCACTTCTGATCACCTGCCCTTCGAGCTGGGCACGGACCTGAAGAGCCGTAGTACTTCATGAGGAAGTCGACCCCATGTAGGGTCGACAGGCGCCTAGGAAACGCATGAAGACCCCAGCTCAGGCAGTGCCGACCCCAACTCGGCCCATCCGAGCTGGGGTCTTTCACGCTGCGTCAGATCGTACCCCGTGCCATTGGCTTAAGTCTCGCCTCAACCACAACTTGTGGGCATGTCAGCTCCGCTTGCCACTACATGTTGTGTCTCCAGCCTGTGGCAGGCGAAATTCCCAAGTCTATCGCCACCCACTGACAGTGAACTTGGCCAGCGATTAGGGGTTGAGGTACTCGGCCTGACCGGCAAGAAGCTGCTGCCTCTGACGGTCAAGAACACTGGTCCGACGCCGGCTTCGAGTGGTCACGCGCACTGAGGTGAGCAGGCACTCGATCGGGTGATTGAGGCGCTGGCCGGGGCGAACGAGGACGAGGTGGCTGCTGCGCTGGCTGCGGAAACCACGGCCAGAACGAGTCTTCGGCGGGGGCGCTCAGCCTACGAGGCTGGGTGTGAGTACGCTCCCGCCGCTTCCGCCGCCTCCATGCACGCTTCCCTAGATCTTGGGCTAGGGACCTCTATCACTGGTTATATACCGCACCGGAGTAGGGATTGGAGCGATTCGTTGCGTGGATATTTCTCAGCCAAACTCTTAAGGGTACGGAATTCGCCTGCGTCGACCGCTATACGAGCCAGCCGCTCAGCTTCTGCAAGATTGCCTTGCATTTCTTCAAGCTCAACAAGAAATGTGAGCGCTAGCTGCTCACCCTCTTGAAGGAGCCCCAGCGCCAGCTTTCGAGCAGATGCAACATGTCCGCGCTCCGCTCGATGTTTGGCAAGCTGCAACAATGTATAGGTACCGAGCCTCTCATCGTCCTCTGCAACGCGCTCAGCTTGTTCGCTTTTCCCGTTACGCTCCAGATAGAGAGCGTAATCAACCGACAGCGAGGTTGGTGAACCGCCAAATTCGGTCAACCGATTGATCAGCCATTCAGCCTCTGTATCTCTATGATGCCGCATGCACTCAACGGTGACATGCTCAAGACTCTTCAAAAATCCTTGACTGGCGGCCTCGATTGCAAGCCTCTTTGCTTCGGGAACGTTACCTGAGGCTCGACTCCATGGAAGAAATACCGCCGACTTCTCCTCCCCTAGTTCGATGAGCTTCCAGAAAATCTCTTCCGCTTCTTTCATCTTGCCGTTCCACTCGTGCGCCAGCATCAAATCCAAAAGGACGGAAGGGTCTTCTGGCGTGGAGCTAGGTAGGGTCACATCCTGAACCTCATTCTTTCGCCCACTCTCCTCAAGCAACTGCACTAGGGCGTAAGCGGATCTAACGTCTCCTTTCCCCGCGGCCTCCCTATAAAGTTCCTCCGCGTCATCAAGCTGTCCTCGTTGTGCGAGGAGGGAGGCCAAGCCGAAGAAGGACTCAGTGTCACCTTTAGAAATTAGGAGACGGTAGATCCATATTGCTGTCTCCTCCCTATCATTGATCGATTCATTGTCGGCCCACTGTCGCAGTCCATCGACGTGACCCATATCCGCCGCCTTGGCATAAATCTCCCGGGAAGATTCAACCTGACCGATATCCTCCTTCATAGAGGCCAGGGAGAGCCATGCCTCGGGATCTCCAGACGTACCTAGTTGACGAAAGATCCTTTCAGCTTCTTGATAATTCCCGACCTCTGAATTATGGAAAGCCAAATCCCACAAACCTCCCATGTCCCCCAAAGCGGCAGCCCTATCAGCCAGAGCGGCCCCATGGTCAATCCGTAGACGGCTCGTAGCCGCCGCTACTAGATGCTTGACCTCTTGGGCATCAGGGATCTGAGAGGTTGCGGCTTCCCAGAAAGATTCTGGAGGGCATAGGAGTGCTCGGGTTCTGCGCCCGTAGTAATGAAGATAGTCTGCGATGTCGACTACTCCGGGGATGTGACCAATTCCCTTACTCTTTGGGGTCAGGGAAAATGCTGAAGTGACGTTCTTTACTCGAAGATGCGCGTACGCAACAGCTTTTTCTTCCCAATCGCCAGGGGCTTCTGCACGCTGGGAATCAGTCAAATAGCCCGGTACAGCTGCAAGTAGGAAGTTCAGGGGTAGCGGTTCTCGCAGTCCAAGTCGTCGCGCGTCTATTGCTGCCGAGATCAAGGCCTGCCCATAACAGCCGTAAGTGCCAGAAGGATGCTGATAGTGGTCGACGAGATCAGGGCCGGCTGCCAGCATCTGAGTTATTCGTCCGGTTTCACCGACAGCTTGGCGAGCGGCAATCAGCGATGGCTCTCTTTTGGCGTCACGCTCCAGAATTTGAATTTCATCACTATTCAACCGGTTCGGCACGACATGGAGGGATCCTTGAGCAAGGAGAGCCTTAACCTGAGCACTTCCTTCAGGCAAGGAGTGGCTTCCCGAGAGTAGCAAGCGGTGATATTCGGGCCACAAGGTGAGGATGACGACTACTGGACCAACCCCCTCTAGCCGTCGGCGAAGGGCTCTGGCACATGACTCTCGTTTGTCTCCATGTAGGAAGTTTTGCGCTTCGTTCAGCCATAGCACTGTATTCGGCTCAACAGCGCCAGCGGAAAGCGCCGAGATGAGGCTTTCTGTGTCCTTAGGGAACAATAGCTGCCAGTCGGGAAGACAAGCGTTTACAGCTTCATATGCGCTGCGCGTTTTTCCCGTGCAGGACTCTCCGCGAAGGATTATCAACTCAACGCTGCCGCTATTCTTGGCTGATTGCAGTTGTGCCCGGAGGTGCTCATCATGGCTTCTCATGATGTACTTGGGGAGCACAAAGCCTGAAATGGGGGCACGCAAACCAGCGATGGCTGGATGAACCCCGAGCTGCCCTGGAGTCCAATCTGTTACCGGCCGCGGTAGGTCGACCAAGCTGGCCATACGGTCTTGACGGGCTTGCCGAGCAAGCTCGGATGTCGCGTGAGTGCGCTCTATATGCCTACCCGTGAATGCGGCTCTTTCGAGTAATACGGCTTTGTGGCCTTCAGCCCAGACAGCGCTGTCGAGTAGCCGAATCGACTCAGCGTTCAAAAGTCCTCGGCGTTCAGCCTCAGTGCGCAAAACGTTGACGGCGACCATGAGGCAGTCCGGCTTTTGGGGGACCTGTGCACCTTCAAGCCACTTGCCGATAGTCGTTGGCGAAACTCCGGCTGCTCGCGCGAGGACACGAGTTGAAGGCTGACGGTTCAGCAAGTCTCTGTACAGGGCTCCCAGCGACCGAAGGTTTTCGACAAAGTCGGTCTCGGCAGTGCGCGTCCCGTCCTCAGAGGCCATGTGCCACCCCACCACTCGTGTCCAGCTGTCCAGTTACCTGTCTGGACACCTTGAGCGTACGACGAGCGGTGATGCTGTGAACACTGATCAGAGCCTCGACGATGTCCAGTTTCGAGTGAACGGGTGCGCAGCATGCCACTGGACAGCCAGGGTCGCTGTCGTCTCACCTCGACGTCGGCCTACAGGAGTGATGGTGTCCGTCGCATTGGTCCTCAGTGCTCTGCTCTCTCTTTCGATCGCCCTGAACGTGGGGTTCGTTGCTGGGTACGTATCGAGCCGAACTGGTAATGGCTTGGCGCAGGCCGTCCTCGTGGGCGGTGGGGCTGCGGGGACTTGTCTAGCCCTAGCCATCGCTGCTGTCGCGGCCTACCGATGATCTATAGGCTGGCCGATCAGCGCAACAAGCGTCAGTGACTGCGCAGTCGAGAGTTTGGGGCACAGCGATCCGTGACAGACGCGTGCCGGAATGTGCGAGGAACCGCGGGGAGCACCGGGTACCAACTCGGCGGACGATCAGACGCCCTCGCTATTTCCGCGCAGGTCAGCCAAGTAACCGCTCATCTAGATGCCCTAAGCTTCCCAAGCTGAGGGCTCCTACTCTCGCTGAGACGGCCTTCTCCTGGGTACCGTCGTGGTCGTGTGTCCAGTGCACGTCGGGTTGGTCACCCATAGGCGTGCGCCGGTTGATCGCGCGCGACTAGGGGAGCTGGTACGGGCATGGCGGTTGACGCTGCTCGATCGGAAGAGGGGTTCACGTCGGCGGGGGCTGCGCGGGTGATGAGTGCCGCGTGCCGGGCTGCGGGGCTCGATGACAGGGGCGCGGAGCTGATCCGGCTCGGGGAAAACGCGTTGTTCCGGTTGGCTTCGGTGCCGGTGATCGTGCGCGTGGCTCGTGGGCGGGAGTGGCTCACCACAGCTCGCAAAGAGGTCGCTGTCTCCCGGTGGTTGGCAGACGAGGGGTTCCCGGCCGCTCGGATCGTCGAGGATCTTGAGCAGCCGTTCGTAGCCGACGGTCACCCCGTGACCTTCTGGCATCTGATCGCTGAGGGGGACCGAAAGGCGGCGTATGGGGAGTTGGGGGCCACCCTCCGGGATCTCCACGCGTTGAAGGTGCCGGACGGGCTTGAACTTCCCTCGTTCGATCCCTTCGACAAACAACAGCGCCGGCTCGACCGGGCCGTGATCCCGGAAGACGACAAGGTGTTCCTTCGGAAGCGTTGGCGCGAACTCCAGGACAAGTACGCCGAACTGCGCTTCGAGACGCCCAAGGGTCCGGTGCACGGTGACGCGCACGTGCAGAACCTCATGGTGGACGATCAGGGGCAGGTCATCCTGATCGACTTCGAAGCCTTCTGCTTCGATCACCCCGAGTGGGATCTCATGGTCACGGCCGTTGAACATCACAGCCTTGGGTGGCAGACCGATGAGCAGTACGCCGACTTCGTGACCGCGTACGGGCGTGACCTGTGTGACTGGCCCGGGTACGAGACGCTGCGGGGGCTGCAAGAGTTCGGCATGACGACGTGGCTCATGCAGAACGTGCAGGAGGATGAGCGGACGGCGGCTGAGTACCGCCGGCGCATCGCTGGCCTGCGCAACGACGATGCGCCTCGGGACTGGCGGCCCTGGTAGCTGCTACTCGTCGTCGTCCAGGCGGGCAAGTGCGTCCCGCACCTGGTCGTTGAAGGCGGCCACGATCGGGTTCGCCGTGTGGGCGCTCACCTCGGCCTGGAAGTCGGTGACGTAGCGCTGGAAGCGGGTGGACTGGAGGGAGTCGCCGCCGTCGACTGCGAGGCTCGCGGTGGTGACGGCGGCCTCCAACTCGCCATTCAGTAGCTGGCTCTGCGCAAGCACCATGCGGCAGAACCCGAGGGTGCGGGCGTACTTCGGATCGGTGCTGTCCACGGCGCGCTGCGCTTGCTCGACTGCTTCGCGGCGCATCTTGAGGTCGCGGAAGCAGTGGCAGAGTTCGCCCATGAGTTCCGCGGAGTCGAAGTAGGCGAGCCATGCGGGGTCTTCGGCTGTGTCGGCGTGATCGAAGTGGCGTTCTGCCTCGTTCATCGCGCGGCCTGCCGCGATGCGGTCGCCTGCGTTGGACAGGGCACGGGCCTCCATCGCCGAGTAGTTCGCCATGGCGCGTGGGGTGGCCCGCCCCTTGGCGCCCTCCACTGCGGCGCGGGCCAGTTGGATCGCTTGGGTGTGGCGACCGAGGTAGTTGGCTTGGTGGCTGAGGTTGCCGAGGATGCGGGCGCCGAACATGCGGTCGTCGATGACCTGGGCCAGGCGCAGAGTGGAGGTCAGGTAGCGATGGGCGAGCCGGTGATTTCCGGTGTCATACGCGGTCCATGCGAGCAACTGCGAGACCTCCGCGGCGGCCCCGAATAACGCGGTGCCTACCTTCTCGCTGTAGCTGGTGTTCAGCAGGGGCAGGACCTCGTGGCGGAAGTAGTGGCGTAGTGCTTTGTGGCCGTGGCCTCCGCCGTACTTGAAGTCGAGTTGCATGAACATGCTGGCGGCGTCTCTGATGGCGCGGACGTCGCGCATGCCGACTCGTTGGTGTGTGGGACGGTCGGCCTGGATGCCGTCGGGGCGCGCGATCATCCATGACAGGACCGCTGAGCTGAGATCTCCGTCCGCGATGGTCAGCTGATCGACGGCCGGGGCTTCGGCGCGCTCGTCGGCAAGGCTCCCCAACAGGGACAGCGCCTCCGGCACCGTGCTGGGGTAGCCGACTGGCTCAGGGGCGGCCGGTCGCGCGAGATCGAAGAAGCCGAGATCGCCCGGCGTGATGCGACGGCCCAGTTTGGCGCTCAGGACCTCAGCCATGATCGCTGCTGCCTGCGGCTGGATGCCTGAACCCTCGCGCCATCGCTTCACGGAAACGTGTGTCGTTCCGAGGCTCACGCCGCGCTGTGCGGCGGCGTCCTGCATCCGCTTCGCCAGACCCTTGTTCGAGACCTTGGCCTCGTCCATGACGGCGATCAACTGCGCGTTCGGCTCTCGGCTCATGCTCCCCTGCCAACCCGAGAATGACGGCGAGTGTTCATCGTTTCACAGCAGTCTCTTGTTGGGGGGTTCATTGGTGAACCCCCTTGCGTTTGCCGGTGTTCACGTGAACCCCTTGGTGAACGCTCCCGGTCAGAGACGTTCCGCCGTGTACTGGCTTGCGTGCAGCAAGCGGTGTCGTGAGGACCGCCTCAGGGTCGGAAGGGGACGTGATGGATGCGGGGAAAGCCAAGCGCCTGGCGAGCGAGTTGGACGCGTACGCCCACTGGTTCGTGGCGCCGAACGCGTCCTCCGCTGGACACTTCCTGACGCTGACGCTCTTCGCCGAGTGCGGCAACACGGCACGTGTCGCGCGGGATCAGACGGCCGAGTTCCTTCGGGGCGCGGGCGCCTCTGACGTGGTGGACGATGCCCGGCTGGTCGTCTCGGAGCTGGTTGGAAACGTGGTGAACCACGCGGTGCCGGATCGGGATCTGGCTCGGCCGGGTGGCTGTCGGCGCATCGACGTGATTGTCAAGGTGTGGCCGAAGTGGCTGTTCATCGGCATTGCCGATGAGGACTCGACGCCTCCCCTGCTCCCGGTGGGCGAGACCTTCTCACCGGGCCTGGCGGCGGAACTGTCCGAGGCGGTGTTGCCGGACAGCGGGCGTGGGCTGCTCATCGCCCAGCGACTGGCCACGGCCGTGTGGTGGACGCCGGGAGACGGGGGCGGCAAGACGGTCTGGTGCCGCTTCGATCTGGACGGCGGGGCTGAGCACAGACCGCGCTGATGATCTCCGATCCGCCGCCTGCGGTTCTCTTCGTGGTCGGGAGCAGGCGGCGGACCGGACACCGATCGGAGCTTGACCTACTCCGGTCACGGGCGCGGCCCCTCGGGTCGCGGGAGCTCCCCTCTCGGCTGGGGGCCGCGCCTCACAACCACATACCGAGACCGGGCCACCCCATCAGCCCTGGAAAGCGAAGGGTGGCCCGGCTGGGAACACGGCGGTTCCCGGTGCCTGATGGTACCGGGGCCGTCGTGCTGCTCGTCCGCCCTGGACCAAACAGAGTTGATGATCCGTTACCTAGATCAGGGCAGAGGTGGGCAAGGTGACTGGCTCGGGTGAGAGCTGGCTGAGCGATGGCCTCGATGACGTGATGGGTGTCGACCACGGCTTGTGGGTGCCGGGGGTCGACTACGTGGCGGGCTGGCGGGAGGCTCGGGAGGTTGCCGACCGGTTGAACCGGGCGCTGCTCGGTGCAGGCTTTGAGTTGTCCGCCGTGCGGGCGGTCGCCTCGACGGGTGAGGGCGGGCGCGGGGTCGTGCGGCTGGCGGGTTGGCCGAACGCGGTGGACCGGCTTGCCGGGCTCCTGGAGGCGCTTGCCAATGGCGACGGTGGTGCGCGGTGAGGGGTGTTTCCGCTGGTGAGCGGTGCGCGTGGGCACGTCGCCGGCCGGAGAGACTTTGGGCAGTAGCTGCCATGGGGCGAGTGAACAGGGGGCCTTACGCTGGCCCGGCGAATCGGGCAGGTAGTGGACCTGCCCGCGGTTGTGCCCGATGGGCCCCCTGTTCTTCGAGGCTCGCCCCATGGGAGCTGCGTAAAGTCTCGGAGGCCGGCGATCCCCAGCCACCCACACCCCAACCTGCGACGGCCGGTCGACGCTGCGGCTTCTCCGGCTGGCTGCGGCGTGGGGCGTCCGGCGACCGGACGGGACCGGCGGCCACGCCGCACGCCCGGCCGGGGCGGCCGGGCGGCCCGGCGCGCCGTAGGCGCGCCCTTGAGGAAGTGAAGGCTGTTTCGACCGATGCCGGTTGCCGGTCAGGCGCGGGCGCGTCGGGCGGGCTGTTTGTCGGTGGTGATCCGGTAGGCGAGTTCGGCGCGGTCCGCGCCGATGCGCAGCTCTTCGAGGATCAGGGGGCGGTCGTCGGTGTCGTGCGTGACGCGGGCCATGTGCAGGATCGGGGTCGCGTCGGGGAGCTGGAGCGTGGCGCGTTCGTCGGGCAGCGGCATGCGGGCGCGTACCGTCTCGGTCCACGACAGCTTGTGTCCGGCCTGGGTGAGTACCCAGTAGATCGCTGCCGGAGGCTTGCACGGCTCCTTGCCGAGCAGCGGGACAGCCTCGGCGATCTCGAAGGGGATCAGTGTGCGGTGCATGGCGCGCGTCCCGGTGCCGGGGTCGGTGAGCAGCCGGTCGCAGCCGAACAGCGCTTCTTCCTCGTCGAGTTGAAGCAGTCGGCCGATGTCCTTGGTCGTGTGGGTGCGGTAGGTGTTCGGCTCCTCGGCCTCTTGCCATGCGTCGCCGTTGGGCATGACGAACTTGCCTTCGGCGGTGTGGCTGATGCGCCGTTCGAGAGTGAGGGCCGGCTGTCCGTCGGAGCGTACGAAGCTGCCCTTGCCGTGCCGGACATCGATCAGCCCTTCAGCGCGCAGTGCGGCGATCGCGTTGCGGACCGTGGGGCGGGAGACGCCGTAGCGGGCCATGAGCTGGGCCTCGGACGGAAGCAGGGAGTCGGGGGCGAACTCGCCGGTGAGGATCGCTTCCCTGATCGCTGCGGCCACCTGCTGGTAGAGGGCTCCGGGGCGCTGGATCTCGGTCATCTCGGCTTCTCCGGGTGAGGTCGTAGGCACGTCGCACGCGCGACATCACTCGTCAGCATAAGTAGTTGCACCCCCGCCGTACAGGACTCCATAGTCGTAACTCGTAAGGACAAGTGACGTCAGTACATCGCTGGCGTCTTGACTGGCCAAGGAGGCCAAAGAAATGCAGTCCATTCCCGTGGACACGACGCGCCTCGGCGTACTGCGATGCGCCATCGCACCCGAAGCGAAGATCAGCAACCCCGAGACACAGGAGGTGAAGAAGGACCGGGACGGCAACCCGGTCTACACCGTGGCCGTCACCGTGCGGCAGGACCGGCGGCGGATCTCCGTCATCGAGATCGCCGTGACCGGTGAACCCAAGGGCATCGAGGAAGGGCAGATCGTCAAGGTCACCGGGCTGACGGCCTTCGTCTGGTCGATGGGCGAGCGGCACGGCGTCAGCTTCCGCGCCGACGCCATCACGCCCGTGCCCGGCGCAGCGGCGCACGCCAAGGGCGGTGGCGCCTGATGGGGCCGATCCTCCTCGCCTTCGCCCTGGCCGTGCTGGCCTGGGCGCTGGTGGTCGGTGACCTGGTGCGCCAGCACCGTCCGGCCTGGCACTGGTACCTCGTGGGCTACCCGGCCGCCGCGTGCCGGGTGGTGTTCACCTGGCGCAAGGTCGCCATGCTCAACGACCTCGCCGTGTCCCGCCGCCCGCCGCGCGGGCTGCTCGGGGACCTGGTGGTGAAGGGTGATCCGCTGCGGCCGGTGGCTCCGCGGGTCTCCTTCCCGCGCGCCACCCGCATGGGCCTGACCGTGATCGTGCGCTTGCACGCGGGCCAGACCCCGGCGACGTACCTGAAGGCGGCGGACGCGTTCGTGCACGCGTGGAAGGTGCACGCCGTGCGGGTCACCTCGCCGGAACGCGGGCTCGTCCTGCTGACCGCGACGGCCACGGATCCACTGCAGCGGCCCGGCTTAGCCACGGCACCGGCCGAACTCCTCTCCGCGCTGATAGGCGTGCTGGAGTCCGGCGGGGCGTGGGTGATGAACCTGCGGCTCGTCCCGCACTGGCTCATCGCCGGGGCCACCCGCTCGGGCAAGTCCACCCTGCTGGCACGACTGATCACCCAGCTCGCCCAACAACCGGTGGCACTGGTCGGCATCGACTGCAAGGGCGGCATGGAACTCGGCCTGTTCACCGCACGGCTGAGCGGGCTGGCGACCTGCCGCAGGGAAGCGGTCGCCGTGCTCTCCGCGCTCGTCGTCGACATGCAGGAGCGGATGAGCGCGTGCCGGTCGGCCGGGGTCCGCTCGATCTGGGAGCTCTCGGACAAGCTCCGCCCCGTTCCGGTCGTGGTCCTGGTCGACGAGATCGCAGAGCTGTACCTGTCCGACGGCACCCGCGAGAGCAAGGCGGAGGCCGAGCAGTGCTCCACGCTCCTGCTCCGGCTGGCCCAGCTCGGGGCCGCGCTGGGGATGCACCTGGTCGTCGCCGGCCAACGCGTCGGCTCCGACCTCGGCCCCGGCGTCACCGCCCTGCGGGCCCAGCTCGGCGGCCGCATCTGCCACCGCGTCAACGACCCCGGCACCGCCGAGATGACCCTCGGCGACCTGAACAAGGACGCCGTGACCGTCGCCCAGTCGATCACAGCGGAGGAACGCGGCGTGGCCGTGTGCACCGGCCCGAACGGCGGCTGGAGCCGCGCCCGCTCCCACCTCACCCCCACGCAAGAAGCCGTAGCGGCGGCCCGGAAGTACGCAGCCCTCACCCCTGATTTGCCCGGCCTGACACGCGCCCTTGAGGCACTGGATGGAGACGACAGGTGATCGGTGAAGGTACGGCGTTCACGTTCGCGGTGATCTTCGGGATCATCACCGTCCTACTCGTCCGCTCCCGCGACGTCCGCGCCTGGGAAGCGGTCTGCGTCGGCCTCTTCGGCCTCTACCTCGGCCAGACCCCCGTGGTCTTCACCATCCACGGCCTCGTCACCTGGCTGATCAACGGCTTCTCCCACCCCTGAGCAGAAAGGACACAACCGCATGCCCATGCCCCGCGTGAGGTGCCCCCAGTGCAAGGGCGACGGAGCCCGCAAGACCTGGACCGGACGACAGCGGCGCTGCCGCGTCTGCCGGGGCACCGGAACCATCCGCTAACCCCACCCCATCCGACCCGACCACGCAACGGAGGCGATCCCCATGAACCACAGCGCACCACCCACCACCCACCCGGCCGCTACGGCGGCCCATCCCGGAAGGTCACCACCATCACCCCGGACTACACCCCGGCTGACCGGCGCGCCGCCCTCGACCGCGCGGCGCGCCTGCGTCAGCTCCCCGAAGCAGACCGCGACGCCATCCGCCTCGCACAAGACCCGAAGTTCCCCCGCCTGCTGGAGCAGATCACCGCAACCGGCGGCTGCTCCCACCCCGTCCACCTCTCCGGCTCCACCACCACCCTCGACGGTGCGACCGGCGAGATCCTCCACCACTACGACACCCGCAGCGAACCCGGCGAACGCCTCCTCGTCCGCTGCCGCAACCGACGCGCAACCATCTGCCCGGCCTGCTCCCACCTCCACGCCGGAGACACCTACCACCTCGTCCGCGCAGGCCTCCTCGGCGGCAAGAACGTCCCCGCCACCGTCCGCCACCGCCCCCGGCTCTTCGTCACCCTGACCGCCCCGTCCTTCGGCCCTGTCAACAGGGCTGTGGAAAACTGCCGCCCTCGCCGCGACGGAGGCACCTGCGAACACGGACGGTCCCTCGGCTGCGGCACCGTCCACGCCCCGGACGCTGCTGCCGTCGGCCAACCTCTCTGCCCGGACTGCTACGACTACACCGCCCACGTGCTGTGGCACGCACACGCCTCCAAGCTGTGGGACCGCTTCGTCATCGACGTCCGGCGGCGCCTCGCCTCCGCCGTCGGCCTCGTACAGTCCCGATTCGCAGCGCACGCCCGGCTGTCCTTCGCCCGCGTCGCCGAGTACCAGAAGCGGGCGGCCGTCCACGTCCATGCCGTCGTCCGCCTCGACGGCCCGACCGGCCCCGGAGACGAACCCCCGACCTGGGGCACGGCCGAACTCCTCATCGACGCCGTACGCGCCTCCGCCCGGCGGGTCCTGGTCCACACCTCCTACAGCCCGGCTGTGGGCGAGCTGGCCTTGCGCTGGGGCGCCCAGGTCGACGCCCGGCCCCTGCGCGCCGACGGTGACGGACCCGACGATGACGCGGTTGCCGCGTACGTCGCCAAGTACGTCACCAAAGGCGCGAGCGACACAGGCGCCGGCACTGACCACCCGCTCTCGACCTGGGACGACATCAAGTCGGCACCCGTGAGCGAACACACCCGAACCCTCATGCGGACCTGCTGGCGCCTCGGCGGCCTACCCGAATACGCCCCCCTCCGCCTGCGTGCCTGGACTCATACGCTCGGCTACCGGGGCCACATCCTCACCAAATCCCGCGCCTACTCCACCACCTACGCGGCGTTGCGCGCCCAACGCGCCCACCACCTGGGCCATGCCGACATCTCAGGCGCGGTCACCGAACGGGACTGGCGTTATGTGGGCTCCGGCCACACCCCCGGCGCCGCGCTCATCGCCGCCGGAATCGCCGAGGACATCGCGCAGAACCGCGCTGCCGCTTCCGAATCTCTCAGGGCTGGCGGTGATGGCGCCTGAGCGCGACACGGAAGGAACCGAGCAACACGGACGGCGAGCAGGCGGCAGTGCGATCGTGGATCGACAGACAGCTACGCGAGTCTCCCCCACTCTCCGACGATCAACTTCGGAGCGTGGGGGAGATCCTCGGACTTCAGCTCACTCGGCGGTCCGCCACACAGGCTTGAGAAGATTCGGATCGAAGGTCTTGTTGCCCTTTCCGCCAGGCACGGCGATCACCGCACCCAAGACCTTCTTGATCGCCTCGCGCTTCTGCGTGAGCGTCTTCGGCTTCCAAGACTTCCTGATGTCCTCCGTAGCCTCTTCGGCCTCCGCCTTCAAAGCCTCGTGCGCCTTCTGGTCGGCGCGCAACTCCTTGATACGACGTTCGAGGACTGGGAGGTTACGGAAGAACGTCTCGTCGTCGATGTCCGTGTCTTCGTCGTCGTGCCAGCGGCGTTCAAGCTCCCGGCGGCTCTTCAGGGCGCGTTCGAGCGCATCGGCCTTGTCCCAGTCCGGTACGTCCTGGGCCTTGGTCGCCGCGTCCTGTTCCAGCTTGGCGATCACCAGTTTCTCGATGGCGTCGTCTGTCTTGTCGCCGCGCTTGTAGGTCTTGTTGCAGCCACCGTCCACGGTCTTCTTGCACATGTAGGCGTGCTCGTACTTGAGCCAGTCGTTCGCCTTGATCCCGATCATCTTGTTGTTGCAGACCGTGCCGTCCTCCAGTACGTTGCCGCAGCGCAGGATGCCGGTCAGTAGGTACTTGTGAACCAAGCCACCGCGCGGCATTCCCGTCCCACCGCCCCGCTCCCTGATCTTGGCCGTGACAGCGAACCACTGCTTTGGGGTGATGATCGTTTCCCACTCACCGGTGATCGGTTGGTCGTCGCCATCCCGGACAAGCTCACCCTTGATCTCGCGGTAACCGCAGAGCCGCGCGTTCATCAGGACCTGCTTGACGGTCTGGTACTGGAAGGGATTTCCCCGGCTCGTGATGAATCCGGCCTCCTTCCACTGACGGGTGATCTCGGAGATCGACGCCCCGGCGATCACGTCGTGCACGGCCTTCCGGACCGCTTCGGCCTCCTTCTGGCGCAGCGTGATCTTGTCGTTCTCCCACCCGAAAGGGCGCCACGCTGAAACGGACTGTCCACGGATCGCTCGGCTGCGGTGGCTGTTCCGGCTCCTCCGCTGCTTCTTCCTGGTCTCGCTGAGGGACATGGCGACTCCCACAAGTCCCTTGATCTCGAACCCCTCGGCGTACAGGTCCTGGATGCCGTTCGAGTCGTGGTAGACGCGTCCCTCCTGTGAGGTGAACGCCTTCAGGTACCGCTCCCAATCGCTCGGGCGCCGGTACAGACGGTCGTCGTTCACGGCCATGACGCCGTGGACCGGGTACCCCTCCGGCGTCGCCCCTGCCGCAAGGTCGGCGAGCAACTGCTCGAAGTCGTCGCGAACGACGCTCTCCTTGCTGGCGCTCTTGTCGTTGTCCGTGTAGCGGTAGACGACCAGCCATCCGAATCTGCCGGCGGCCTCCGTCATGTCCCGGTGCTGGTCCTCGATGCCGTGGGCGTCCTTCACCCGGCCGTCGAACGAGATCCGTGCATAGCAGACAACGCACTTCAGGTTGGGATCGGCGGCCAGCATGGCGCGTACTTCCTCGACGGACGGCAGTCCTTCCGGCACGCCTCGCAGCTTGCTGATCACCTCGTCGCGCTTGCCCACGGTGTTCCCCCCTCGGTCCATGACTGGGCTGCTGGAACGACCGTAGCGCATATGGGAGTTCCAGTAATGCTCTACTCGATGAAGATCTCGCAGGACATCCGCCGTGAACACGGTGCCAGCCGGGCCGAGATCGCCGAGGGGATGGCGCAGAAGTCGAAGGAGTTCGCGCAGGCGGGGAACCGGGTGTACCTGCCCATCGCGGACTGATGGAGTGGCCGGGTAGCTCTTCTGCCAAAGGGCTGCCCAGCCGCCGGCCGCATGGACCCATGCTGCTTCTGCGAAGGAGGGCGGGTCGACTCGTCCCGAAAAACCGGCGGTTTCGACTCTGGATCTTTGTCAGCCCGCGGCGGATATCCATTCGACCGACTCTTGCGCGCCCTTGGGGACTGACGCATTTCCTGCTCGACGGCCACCACAAGCTGGAGGCGGCAGCATCGGCGGGACGTCCCGTGCAGCTTCTGTCGCTCCTGGCCCTGGGCGAGAGCTTGGCCGGACCCGGTGATCACTCGGACGCTCACCGTGTGCGGGCATCCCCGGCGCCCCGGCCCGGCAGGTGCGCGCCGGGCCCTGGGGGCGAGGGTGCGGTCCTGGTCGGGGTGAGGGCGCGGGGCGCTGGTTACTCCGGTTGGTGTTCCGGGCCTCCGAAGTCCGGGCTGCTGAAGTCGGGACTGGAGAAGCGCGGGCGGCGGCTCGGAGCTCCGTCGTCCGGGCTGCTGAAACCTGGTCGGCCATAGCCGAGTTGTGGCATGCGGCCGGTCGGTGCCGCCGGGCCCGTATGCCCCGGTGTGGGGGAGCGGGGGTCGGCGAGCGCGTCGCGCAGGAACGGCAGGATGCCCCGTTCGAGCAGGGCCTCCTGCCAGGCTTCCCTGGCCTGGGCGACCTCCTCGCCCAGTTCGGCGTAGGCGCCGCTGTCGAGCGAGGGGCGGTTGCGCAGCGCGGTGAGCAGCAGTCCGGCGGCGGCGGCGAGGATCGCGGCCGCAGTCAGGGCGCCGAACACCCAGCCCGTGGTGATCATGGACTGGGCGAACGCCTGGGTCGGGTCCAGCATCCTCAGGATGTAGCCGACGAGCAGGAAGAGGGCCGCCGCGGTCCCGGCGAGGACGGGGGCGAGCACCGCGACCACGGCGCCCGCGCCCGCGCCGTGAGTCTCGGCGACATCGCCCATGGTGGCGGCTGGTCGGAGGGGCCCGCCCGGCTCGGCCGAGTCGGCTTCGATGAGGGAGGACGGGACGGCCGGCGCCGGCCGGCGCAGTTCCTCGCGGACCTTGACGTAGTGGTGGTACTCGGTCGCCGCGGCCGCCGTTATGACAGCGGTGGCGCTCAGCGCCATGGTGCGCAGTTGTTCCGAGTTGAGCCGCTGTCCGGCAGCGGCCAGTTCCGGGTGGTGTGGGGCGGAGCGCAGCGCCTCATCGAGGATCCGCTCGTATTCCTGGCGGTCCTCGCTCAACAGGTGCTGCGGAACGCTGTTCATGTGCATCCCCCGATGCTCCGTAGGGCTTGGGGCTCGCATGGCGGCGAGCCGTCGGGCAGAAACGGAGGGGAGCCTGCTACGGATAAGCCGATGGTAGAGCCGTGACGGCGCGCGGTGACAGGGGGTTTCCACAAATTGGATGCCGACCTGCGCGGTCGTCTCCACGGGCGGGCTGCCCGGTGAACGGTCAGATGTTGAGGGGAAGTTGCTGGACCAGCAGCTTTCCAGCCATGGTCACGCCGCCGTCCATCGCGATGGCGAGTCCGTCGGCGTAGACGTGCGGCCCCTCCACGACCGGACCCGCGGACTCCTCGCCGTCCTCGGAGCCGACTTCGCCCAGCAGATAGGGAATGGGGCTGTGGCCGTGAACGATGCGGGTGCCGCCGTACGTATCGAGCAGGGAGCGTACGGCGTCGGCGCCGCCCTCGTCGCGGAAGGAGAAGCGCTTGGTGAACTTGCGGAACAGATCCCAGACTTCGTTCGCGTCGTTGCGGGTGAGCGTCTCGCGGACGGTGTCGTTGACCTCTTCGATCGAGGCACCGTAGTCGAGGTAGGAGGTGGTGTCGGAGTGCACGAGCAGGTAGCCGTCGACCGCCTCGACGGCGTCGAGCCGGGCCATCCACTGCAGGTGGTGGTCCTGGAGGCGGTCCATGTCGGACTTCTGCCCGCCGTTGAGCAGCCAGGCCGCCTGGAAGGTCGCGGTGCCCGCGCCGGAGTTGACGGGGGTGTCGCCGAACCGCTTGGCGCCGAGCAGCAGCAGCTCGTGGTTGCCCATGAGGGCCTTGCAGTAGCCGCCGGCCGCGGCCGCCTCCGCGGACAGCCGCATCACGAGGTCGATGACGCCGATGCCGTCCGGGCCGCGGTCGGTGAAGTCGCCGAGGAACCACAGCCGCGCGGTGCCCGCGCACCACTGGCCGGCGGAGTCGACGAGCCCCTTCTCCTGAAGCGCGGCGACCAGCTGATCCAGGTAGCCGTGCACGTCACCGACGACGTAGAGGGGACCCGGGGCGGTGACGGACTGCCGGGTCGGCGCGGAGACCGGGTCGACCGCCACCTGAAGCGTGTCACCGCGCTTGATGACCGGCAGGTCGCGCTCGGTGGGCGTGTACGCGGCCGGGTAGCCCTCCTTGGGAGCCGCGGGAGCCGCGGGAGCCGCGGGAGCCGCGGGAGCCGCGGGGGCCTCCTCGGGCGGCCGGACCGTTTCGGCGGGCTGCGTGCCGTGGGCGTACGGACCGGTCTCGTTCACGTACGCGGGAACCCGGAAGTCGCGCAGCGTAGCCGTCCGCTCCACCTCGGGTCCCTGACCGGCCCCCTGAGTCATCGACCCCTCCACCATCGCGCTGCCTGTGCACCGCTTCGGACTGCCTGGTCGCAGCGGCCCGCGGTGTCGTGGGCCCATCATAGGAACGCGGATCGCGCCATGTGATGACCCAGGGGTGGTGAATCGGGACTGGACTCCGGTTCACCGTGGCTTTCGCCCCGATTGGGCAGTCTTCGGCAATCCCGCGGTCACCCGTGTCCCGGGTAATCCCGCGGCCACCTGTCCTAACGGCCCTCCGATGCGCGGGGCGGGCTGATCGTCCTGCGCTGGGTGCGCCGCTGGGACGAGGTCCGCACGATCAGCTCGGTCGGTATGACCTGCTCGACCGGTTGGTCCGACTCGACCCCTTCGATGGCGTCGATGAGGAGCTGGACGACCGCCGTGCCGATCCGGCGCGGCTTCAGGGAGAGCGTGGTGATGGGCGGCTCGGTGTTCGCGTACACCGTGGACTCACTGCAGCACACCAGCAGCAGGTCGTCGGGGACGCGCAGGCCGTAGCGGCGGGCGGCGGCGAGCAGATCGGTGCCGTTGGGGTCGAAGAGTCCGTAGACGGCGTCGGGCCGGTCGGGGCGGGCCAGCAGCCGGTCGGCGGCGACGGCGCCCGCGCACGGGTCGTGGGCGGGGTAGGCCTCGTACACCGGGTCCTGGCCGACGCGCTTGCACCACTGGAGGTAGGCGGTCGTCGACAGGTGGGTGTAGGTGTCCGTCGTGGTGCCGGTGAGCAGGCCGATACGGCGGGCGCCGGCCTCGGCGAGGTGGTCGAGGATGCCGAGGACGGCGGCTTCGTGGTCGTTGTCGACCCAGGCGGTGACCGGGAGCGCGCCGGCCGGGCGGCCGTCGCTGACCACCGGTAAGCCCTGCCGCACCAGCTCGCTGACGACCGGGTCCTGGTCGGAGGGGTCGATGACGACCGTGCCGTCCAGGGCGACGTTCGACCACACGTCGTGGCGCGAGGTCGCGGGCAGGATGACCAGGGCGTAGCCGCGGGCGAGCGCGGCCGAGGTGGCGGCGCGGGCCATCTCGGCGAAGTACGCGAACTCGGTGAAGGTGAAAGGTTCATCCCCGTACGTCGTCACGGTCAGGCCGATGAGGCCCGACTTGCCGGTACGGAGAGTGCGGGCCGCGGCCGAGGGGCGGTACCCCAGCCGGTCGGCGACCTCGCGGACATGGCGCCGGGTGGCGTCGGGGAGGCGCCCCTTGCCGTTGAGGGCGTCGGAGACGGTCGTGATGGACACTCCGGCGGCGGCGGCCACGTCTCTGATGCCCGCCCGGCCCGGCCGGCTCCCTCGGCGTGAGGTTTCCGCGCGGCTCACCTGGTGCTTCCCTGCTGCTGTCATGGCGAGCCGATAGTAGGGCTCTTGCGGTGGGGTAGTGCGGACGCATATGCACGCGTTGACAGGCACGTTTCTGCATGGTCGTTGTGGCCCAAGTGCCTTTGAAACCATGGCAGTTACCCGGTGCCATGTTAGGACGTGACGTGGTGGCACGTATGGGCCTGCCGACCCCTCGATGTCTCGAAGAGGTCTCAACTCACCTTCACGAGGGATGCGCGCCACGGCGCAAGCCACCGGCGCATAGATATATGTGGACGCGCCCCCCATTTCATCCATATTCATATGAAGACGCCCTGGATGTCGGTGTGACGGACGAGGTCGGGCCTCGCGTACGAGTGATGGCTTCCGACCCATACGCAGCGGCGCCCAATCCTCATAAGGTGTGCAGTATTGGATGCCGGTGGTGGTCACGAGGAGGACTGCGGTGAGCGAGACAAGCCCGAAGCTGCGTGCCGAGCTGGAGGGTATCCCCACCTACAAGCCGGGGAAGCCCGCCGCGGCCGGCGGTCCGGTGGCGTACAAGCTGTCCTCGAACGAGAACCCCTACCCGCCGCTGCCGGGGGTCATGGAGACGGTGACTGCGGCCGCCTCCTCCTTCAACCGCTACCCGGACATGGCGTGCACGGGCCTGACCAACGAGCTGGCCGAGCGGTTCGCCGTGCCGGCCTCGCACGTGGCCACGGGCACCGGTTCCGTCGGTGTCGCCCAGCAGCTGATCCAGGCCACCAGCGGCCCCGGCGACGAGGTCATGTACGCCTGGCGGTCCTTCGAGGCGTACCCGATCATCACGCAGATCAGCGGGGCGGCCTCCGTGCGGGTCCCGCTGACGCCGGGCGATGTGCACGACCTGGACGCGATGGCGGACGCGATCACCGAACGCACGCGTCTGATCTTCGTCTGCAACCCGAACAACCCGACCGGCACGGTGGTGCGGCGGGCCGAGCTGGAACGGTTCCTCGACCGCGTGCCCTCCGATGTGCTGGTGGTCCTGGACGAGGCCTACCGCGAGTTCATCCGCGATGCCGAGGTGCCGGACGGGGTGACGCTCTACCGCGACCGGCCGAACGTCTGCGTGCTGCGCACGTTCTCGAAGGCGTACGGCCTCGCCGGGCTGCGCGTCGGCTTCGCCATCGCCCACGAGCCGGTGGCGGCGGCGCTGCGCAAGACGGCCGTGCCCTTCGGGGTGAGCCAGCTGGCGCAGGAGGCGGCGATCGCCTCGCTGCGCGCCGAGGACGAGCTGCTGGGCAGGGTCGGCTCGCTGGTGTGCGAGCGCACCCGTGTGGTCGACACGCTGCGCTCCCAGGGCTGGACGGTGCCCGAGACGCACGCCAACTTCGTGTGGCTGCGGCTGGGGGAGCGGACGGTCTCCTTCGCCGAGGCCTGCGAGCGGGCCGGCGTGGTGGTCCGGCCGTTCCCGGGCGAGGGCGTGCGGGTCACCGTCGGGGAGACCGAGGCGAACGACATCTTCCTGAAGACGGCGGAGGCGTTCCGCAAGGAGGCCTGATCCGGTCGGGTCCGAGCCGGCCAGGCCTGGTCCGGCAGGCCTGATCCGGTCGGGTCCGAGCCGGCCCTCGGTCGGCCGAGGGTGCCGCGGCATCTCATGAGGAGGGGGTCCCCCCAGAGCTTGGGGGGACCCCCCTTCGCTGTTCGAAAGCAGGTGCGCCATAATTGCTTGTGAATGTGAACGCGTTCACAAGCGAGTCCGATTGTTGCCTGTTGTGCAGGGCACATCGGGATGAACCGCAGCCGTGATCGCGGTGACGTAAGGAGAGTGACGACGTGAACCTGGCTTTGGCGCCGGAGACACTGGCGCGCTGGCAGTTCGGCATCACGACCGTCTACCACTTCCTGTTCGTTCCCCTGACGATCTCGCTGGCCGCCCTGACGGCCGGACTGCAGACCGCCTGGGTGCGCACGGAGAAGGAGAAGTACCTCAGGGCCACCAAGTTCTGGGGCAAGCTCTTCCTGATCAACATCGCCATGGGCGTGGTCACCGGCATCGTGCAGGAATTCCAGTTCGGCATGAACTGGTCGGACTACTCGCGCTTCGTCGGTGACATCTTCGGTGCCCCGCTCGCCTTCGAGGCACTGATCGCGTTCTTCTTCGAGTCCACGTTCATCGGACTGTGGATCTTCGGCTGGGACAAGCTGCCCAAGAAGATCCACCTGGCCTGCATGTGGATGGTGTCGCTCGGCACGATTCTGTCGGCGTACTTCATCCTCGCGGCCAACTCGTGGATGCAGCACCCCGTCGGCTACCGGATCAACGAGGCCAAGGGGCGCGCCGAACTCACCGACTTCTGGGCGGTGCTGACCCAGAACACGGCGCTCAGCCAGGCCTTCCACACGCTCTCCGCCGCCTTCCTGACCGGTGGCGCCTTCATGGTCGGCATCGCCGCCTACCACCTCGCCCGCAAGAAGCACGTGCGCGAGATGAAGACCTCGCTGCGGCTCGGCCTGATCACGGTCGTCATCGCCGGCCTGCTCACCGCGGTCAGCGGTGACGTCCTCGGCAAGGTCATGTTCAAGCAGCAGCCGATGAAGATGGCCGCGGCCGAGGCGCTGTGGGACGGACAGGAGCCGGCGCCGTTCTCGATCTTCGCCTACGGCGATGTGGACAAGGGCCACAACACGGTGGCCATCGAGGTCCCCGGTCTGCTGTCCTTCCTGGCCAACGACGACTTCACCTCCTACGTCCCCGGCATCAACGACGTCAACAAGGCCGAGCAAGAAAAGTTCGGGCCCGGCGACTACCGGCCCAACATCCCCGTCGCCTACTGGGGATTCCGCTGGATGATCGGGTTCGGCATGGCGTCCTTCGCCATCGGCCTCGCGGGACTGTGGCTGACCCGCAAGAAGTTCCTGCTGCCGCAGCGTCTGCGGGTCGGCGACGACGAGGTGCCGCATCTGGTGCTGCTGCCGAACAAGGCGCTCGGCCCGCGGCTGACCACCTGGTACTGGCGCATCGCGATCTGGACGCTGGCCTTCCCACTGATCGCCAACTCCTGGGGCTGGATCTTCACCGAGATGGGCCGTCAGCCGTGGGTCGTCTACGGCGTGCTGCAGACCCGGCACGCGGTCTCCCCCGGTGTCTCCCAGGGCGAGGTCCTCACCTCGATGACCGTCTTCACGCTGCTCTACGCCGTCCTCGCCGTGATCGAGGTCAAGCTGCTGGTGAAGTACGTGAAGGGCGGCCCGCCCGAGCTCACGGAAGCCGACCTCAACCCGCCCACGAAGATCGGCGGCGACGAGCGTGACGCCGACAAGCCGATGGCCTTCTCGTACTAGGCCGAGGGAGCTGCACAGCCATGGAACTGCACGACGTCTGGTTCGTCCTCATCGCCGTCCTGTGGACCGGCTACTTCTTCCTGGAGGGCTTCGACTTCGGGGTCGGCATCCTCACCAAGCTGCTCGCCCGGAACCGGCCCGAGAAGCGGGTGCTGATCAACACCATCGGCCCGGTCTGGGACGGCAACGAGGTCTGGCTGCTCACGGCGGGCGGTGCCACCTTCGCCGCCTTCCCGGAGTGGTACGCCACGCTCTTCTCCGGCTTTTATCTGCCGCTGCTCGTCATCCTGGTCTGCCTGATCGTGCGCGGAGTCGCCTTCGAGTACCGGGCCAAGCGGCCGGAGGAGAACTGGCAGCGCAACTGGGAGAGCGCGATCTTCTGGAGCTCGCTGATCCCCGCCTTCCTGTGGGGTGTGGCCTTCGGCAACATCGTGCACGGGGTGAAGATCGACCGGAACCTCGAGTACGTCGGCGGTGTCGGAGACCTGCTCAACCCGTACGCGCTCCTCGGCGGACTGGTCACCCTGACGCTGTTCACCTTCCACGGCACGGTGTTCACGGCTCTGAAGACCGTCGGTGACATTCGCGAGCGGGCACGGAAGCTGGCTCTGCGCGTGGGGCTGGTGACGGCCGTGGCGGCGTTGGCGTTCCTGCTGTGGACCCAGGCCCACACGGGCAACGGCAGGAGCCTGGTAGCGCTTCTCGTGGCGGTGGTCACCCTGGTGTCCGCGCTCGTGGCGAACCAGGCGGGGCGCGAGGGTTGGGCGTTCGCGCTGTCGGGCGTCACCATCGTGGCCGCCGTGGCGATGCTGTTCCTGTCGCTCTTCCCGAACGTCATGCCGTCCACGCTCAACGCGGACTGGAGCCTGACGGTGACCAACGCCTCGTCCAGCCCGTACACCCTGAAGATCATGACCTGGTGCGCCGGGATCGCCACGCCGATCATCCTGCTCTACCAGGGGTGGACCTACTGGGTGTTCCGCAAGCGGATCGGTACGCAGCACATCGCCGAACCCGCGCACTGAGTCCGGTGAGGGTGTGTTTCACGTGAAACACACCCTCGGGGCCGAAGGGCATGTTCTCCATGAAACCGATTGATCCGCGACTTCTGCGTCACGCCCGTGCCATCCGGCTCTTCCTGGTGGCCGTAGTCGGGCTGGGTGCCATCGGGGCATGCCTGGTCATCGCCCAGGCGATGCTCATCGCCGAGGTGGTGGTGGGCGCCTTCCAGCACCGGATGCCGGTCGCCGAACTCCGCACTCCTCTGCTGCTGTTGGTTGTCGTCGCCTGTGGCCGTGCGCTGGTCTCCTGGCTGACCGAGCTGGCCGCACACCGGGCGAGCGCGGCGGTGAAGTCCGAGCTGCGCGGACGGCTGCTGGAGCGTGCGGCGGCGCTCGGCCCCGGCTGGCTGAGCGGGCAGCGCACGGGCTCGCTCGTGGCCCTGGCGACACGGGGTGTCGACGCCCTGGACGACTACTTCTCGCGCTATCTGCCGCAGTTGGGGCTGGCCGTGGCCGTCCCGGTGGCGGTGCTCGCCCGGATCGTCACCGAGGACTGGGTCTCGGCGGCCATCATCGTCGCCACCCTGCCCCTCATCCCCGTCTTCATGATGCTGATCGGCTGGGCCACGCAGTCCCGCATGGACCGCCAGTGGCGGCTGCTGTCCCAGCTGTCGGGGCACTTCCTGGACGTCGTCGCGGGACTGCCGACCCTGAAGGTGTTCGGCAGGGCCAAGGCACAGGCGGAGTCGATCCGGCGCATCACCGGGGAGTACCGGCGGGCGACCATGCGCACGCTGCGGATCGCCTTCCTGTCCTCCTTCGCCCTGGAGCTGCTCGCCACGCTGTCGGTGGCGCTGGTCGCCGTGACGATCGGCATGCGGCTTGTGAGCGGCGACATGGACCTCTACATCGGGCTGGTCATCCTCGTGCTCGCGCCCGAGGCCTACCTCCCGCTGCGTCAGGTGGGCGCGCAGTACCACGCGGCGGCAGAGGGACTGGCGGCCGCCGAGGAGATCTTCGCCGTGCTGGAGGCCCCGGTGCCGGACTCCGGCACCGGGGCCGTGCCCGCCGGGGCCCTGGCCTTCGAGGACGTGAGCGTCCGCTATCCCGGGCGGTCCGCGGACGCGGTGACGGATGTGTCCTTCTCGGTGCGGCCGGGGGAGACAGTCGCGCTCGTCGGGCCGAGCGGTGCGGGCAAGTCGACACTGCTGAACGTTCTGCTGGGGTTCGTGAAGCCCAGTGCGGGCCGGGTGCGCGTCGCGGAGACCGATCTCGCCGAATTCGACCTGGAGCAGTGGCGCTCGCGCATCGCCTGGGTGCCGCAGCGGCCGCACCTGTACGCGGGAACCATCGCCGAGAACGTACGGCTTGCACGGCCCGACGCGGACGACGCCGCCGTACGCGGGGCGCTGGCCGACGCCGGTGCGCTGGAGTTCGTGGACGCGCTGCCGGAGGGACTGGACACCCGGCTCGGAGAGGACGGGGTCGGGCTCTCCGCCGGGCAGCGGCAGCGGCTCGCGCTCGCCCGGGCCTTCCTCGCCGACCGTCCCGTCCTGCTGCTCGACGAACCGACGGCCGCCCTGGACGGAGCGACCGAGGCGGAGGTCGTGGACGCGGTGCGGCGGCTGTCCGCGGGCCGGACGGTGCTCCTGGTGGTGCACCGGCCCGCACTGCTGGACGTGGCGGACCGGGTCGTGCGTCTAGACGGGACGGAGTCCCCCGGGCCGGCTCCGGCCGTGGCCCGCACCGCCGAGGCACGCCCCGTGCGAACGGTGGAGCCCGGACCGGTCTCGGCTCCGGTCGAACCCGGGACCGAGGCCACCACGGTCGCGCGCGGCGTCCTCGCCCGGGTGCGGGCGATGTCCGGTCCCCGGCGCGGCCGACTCGCCCTCGCCCTGCTGCTGGGCAGCCTGGCGCTCGGCAGCGCGGTCGGGCTGATGGCGACCTCCGGGTGGCTCATCTCGCGGGCGTCCCAGCAGCCACCCGTGCTCTACCTGATGGTGGCCGTCACCGCGACCAGGGCCTTCGGTATCGGGCGTGCGGTCTTCCGGTACGCGGAGCGGCTGGTTTCGCACGACGCGGTGCTGCGGATGCTCGCCGACACCCGGGTGGCCGTCTACCGGAGGCTGGAGCGGCTGGCACCCGCCGGGCTGCGCCGGATGCGCCGCGGTGACCTGCTGACACGGCTCGTCGCCGACGTGGACGCACTCCAGGACTACTGGCTGCGCTGGCTGCTGCCCGCCGGCGCGGCCCTGACCGTGTCCGCTGCCTCCGTCGCCTTCACGGCCTGGCTGCTTCCGGAGGCCGGGGCGGTGCTCGCGGCCGGCCTGCTCGCGGCCGGGGCCGGCGTCCCGCTGGTCGCCGTGGCCGTGGCCCGGCGTGCCGAGCACCGGCTCGCCCCCGCGCGCGGCGCCCTCGCCACCCGCGTGACCGAACTGCTCACCGGAACCGCCGAACTGACCGTCGCGGGCGCCCTGCCCGCCCGTATCACCGAGACCCGACGGGCCGACCGGCTGCTCACTCGGATCGCCTCGCGTGCCGCCACCGCCACCGCGCTCGGCGACGGGCTCACCGCGCTGATCTCCGGACTGACCGTCGCGGCGACCGCCCTCGTCGGCGCCCAGGCGGTCGCCGACGGGCGGCTCGGCGGCGTGACCATGGCGGTCGTCGTCCTCACGCCGCTGGCCGCCTTCGAAGCCGTCCTCGGCATGCCGCTCGCCGTGCGCTACCGGCACCGGGTACACCGCAGCGCGGAGCGGGTGTACGAGGTCCTGGACGCCCCCGAGCCCGTCCGTGAACCGGAGCGGCCCCGGCCGGCGCCCGCCTCGCCGTTCCCGCTCGCCGTCAGGAACCTGACGGCGCGGTACGCGGGGCAGGACCGGGCGGCGCTCGCCGGACTCGACCTGACGCTCCAGCAGGGCCACAGGGTGGCCGTGGTCGGGCCGTCCGGCTCCGGCAAGACGACGCTCGCCCAGGTACTGCTGCGCTTCCTCGACGCGGAGACGGGCACGTACACCCTCGGCGGCGTCGACGCCCACGCCGTGGACGGCGACGACGTACGGAGGCTGGTCGGGCTGTGCGCCCAGGACGCGCATCTCTTCGACAGCTCGGTCCGCGAGAACCTGCTGCTCGCGAAGAAGGACGCGACCGAGGCCGAACTGCGGGACGCCCTCGCTCGGGCCCGGCTGCTCGGCTGGGTCGACGCCCTGCCCGACGGACTCGACACACTCGTCGGCGAGCACGGTGCCCGGCTGTCGGGCGGACAGCGTCAGCGGCTGGCCCTGGCCCGCGCCCTGCTCGCCGACTTCCCGGTGCTGGTGCTCGACGAACCCGCCGAACACCTCGACCTGGCCACCGCCGACGCGCTCACCGCCGATCTGCTGGCCGCCACCGAGGGCCGTACGACGCTGCTCATCACCCACCGCCTGGCCGGGCTGGCGGCCGTGGACGAGGTGATCGTCCTCGATGAGGGGCGCGTCGTCCAGCGGGGACCGTACACGGAACTGGCCGCGCTGCCGGGACCGCTGCGGCGGATGGTCGAACGGGAGACGCAGACGGAGCTGCTGGTGGGCGCGCGGTAGCGGCCCGTTCGCGGGCCGTCCTCCCGGGCGGCCCGCCCGCTACGGCCGCTCCCCCAGCAGCCGCTCGATGACGACAGCGACCCCGTCCTCGTTGTTGGCGACCGTCCGTCCGGACGCCGCGGTGATCGCGGCGGGGTGTGCGTTGCCCATGGCGTAGGACCGGCCGGCCCAAGTGAGCATCTCGACGTCGTTCGGCATGTCGCCGAAGGCGACGACCTCGTCGTGCGAGATGCCGCGCTCGGCGCAGCACAGGGCCAGAGTGCTGGCCTTGGAGACGTCCGGACCGCTGATCTCCAGCAGGGCGCTGGGGCTGGACCGGGTGATGGTGACGTGCTCGCCGGCGGCGAGGCGGGCGACGGTGAGGAAGGCGTCGGGGTCCAGCGTGGGGTGGTAGGCGAGGATCTTCAGGATCGGCTGCCCGGCTCCGACTCCGTCCGGCGCCAGCAGTTCCTCGGCCGGCGCGAGGACGTCGGGTATCTCCATGTGCAGCTTCGGATAGAGCGGCTCCTGATGGAAGCCGTAGGTCTGCTCGACCGCGTACACCGTGCCCGGTGCCGCCTCGCGCACCAGTCGTACGGCGTCCAGCGCGTTCTGCCGGGCCAGCTCCCGCACCTTCACGAAGCGGTGGGCGCCGGGACCGCCGTGCAGGTCGACCACGGCGGCGCCGTTGCCGCAGATCGCCAGACCGTGGCCGTGCACATGGTCGCTGACCACGTCCATCCAGCGGGCCGGGCGGCCGGTGACGAAGAAGACCTCGATGCCCGCCTCCTCGGCCGCCGCCAAGGCGGCGATCGTGCGCGGGGAGACCGACTTGTCGTCGCGCAGCAGGGTGCCGTCGAGATCGGTGGCGATCAGCCGAGGCGGAACGCCGGGGATGCCCCCCGGCTCGAACGAGGTCGAGAGCTGGGATGAGGCCGGGGTCTCGGGCCGTCGAGTCGCTGAGGTCACCGCGTCATTGTCGTCTATATGTCCGCACGATCGTGCGATAGTTCGCACATCTGAGGGGTTGTCTCGGTCACGTCAGCTGGGAGGGCGCTTCCATGGCGATCCGCTCGAAGACCTTCTGGTCCGCGGCGAAGTCCGAGTCGGGGATCGGCCAGTGGATCACGATCTCGGTGAAACCCAGCTCCTGGTGGCGGCCCGCGAAGTCGACGAACGCGTCGAGGGACTCGAGCGGACGACCGCGGTCGGGGGTGAATCCGGTGAGCAGGACCTTGTCGAGCGCGGAGGCGTCACGGCCCGCCGCGGCACACGCGTTCGCGAGCTTCTCGGTCTGGGCGCGAATGGCCTGAACGGACTGCTCCGGCGTGCCGTTCTCGTACAGCTTCGGGTCACCCGTGGTCACCCAGGCCTGCCCGTACCGAGCGGCTAGCCGCAGCCCGCGCGGCCCGGTCGCGGCCACGGCGAACGGCAGCCGGGGCCGCTGTACACAGCCGGGGATGTTGCGCGCCTCGTGCGCCGAGTAGAAGTCGCCCTCGTGCGACACTCCGTCCTTGCCGTCCTCGGTCAGCAGCCGGTCGAGCAGCGGAACGAACTCCGCGAAGCGGTTGGCCCGCTCCCGCGGCGTCCATGGCTCCTGCCCCAGCGCGGTGGCGTCGAAGCCGGTGCCGCCCGCGCCGATGCCGAGGGTGATCCGGCCCCCGGAGATGTCGTCGAGGGAGATCAGCTCCTTGGCGAGGGTGACCGGGTGCCGGAAGTTCGGTGAGGTCACCAGGGTTCCCAGCCGCATCCGGTCCGTCACGGCCGCGGCGGCGGTCAGCGTCGGCACGGCCCCGAACCACGGGCCGTCCCGGAAGCTGCGCCAGGACAGGTGGTCGTAGGTGTAGGCGGCGTGGAAGCCGAGCTGTTCGGCACGCGTCCATGCCGAACGGCCGCCCTCGTGCCAGCGGCGGTACGGAAGGATCACGGTGCTCAGACGCAGACTCATGACCCCGAGCCTAAACACACGCGGCTGTTTCACGTGAAACGGTCACCCCAGCAGGCCGACGGCGATGGGCTGAAGTGGATCAGTGGGCCTCGGAAAACCGCAGGTACCGGGGTGGCACGGACTGCGTCAGCCACACACCGTTGGCACTGACATGGAAAACATGGCCGTCGCGGTGCATGGCGGCCGCGTCCACCGCGAGGACGACCGGGCGACCACGGCGGGCGCCGACCCGGGTCGCGGTCTCGCGGTCGGGCGAGAGATGCACGTCATGCCGGTTCATGGGCCGCAGCCCCTCGCTGCGGATCGCCTCCAGGTTGCGGGCCACGGTCCCGTGGTAGAGGTACGGCGGCGGTGTCGCGGCCGGCAGTCCGAGGTCGACGCCGATGCTGTGTCCCTGACTGGCGCGAATGCGGCTGCCCTCGACCGCGAAGCGCCGTTTGTCGTTGGTGGCGACCACGTGGTCCAGTTCCTCACGGCTGAACCGGAAGCCGTTCGCGGCCGCCGCCCTGATCAGCGCGTCGATCTCGACCCAGCCACCCTCGTCGAGCGTGAGCCCGATCCTCTCGGGCTGGTGGCGAAGGTGCTTGGCGAGGTACTTCGACACCTTCACGGTGCGTCTTTCGTCCATGCCATCAGCCTGCCGGGAGAGACGCGGATCACGCAGGTCAATTCCGCCCGGGAGGTTTGATCCACAGCCAAGTGATGTTGTCCACAGGAAAGAGGCGCGAAGCTGTGGACAACTGGTCTCCGATTCAGGGGTGTTGGCCCGGATCCGCGGTACCCAGCGGCGGCTTCGCCCGTGCGAGCCGGCGCCGCGCCCGCGGGGTGAAGCGGGACATCGCGCGGAGGAGACGGGCCTCCGGCGTCACCGGTACCACCGCCTCGTCGCGCACGACCGCGCGCAGGATCGCGTCGGCCACCTTCTCCGGCGGGTAGCCGCGCAGTCCGTACAGGCGGGCCGCGCGCCGCCGCCGGCGCTTCTCCTCCTCCGCGGGGACACCCGCGAAGTGCGCCGTGGACGTGATGGCGGTGTCGACGAAGCCGGGACAGACCGCGGTGACGCCGATCCCCTGCCCGGCCAGCTCCGCGCGCAGGCACTCGCTCAGCATCAGCACCGCCGCCTTGGAGGTGCTGTAGGCGGGCAGGGCCTTCGAGGGCTGGTACGCGGCCGCGGACGCGGTGTTGACGATGTGGCCGCCCTGTCCCCGCTCGGCCATCCGCTTCCCGAACAGCCGGCAGCCGTGGATCACTCCCCACAGATTGACGTCGAGGACCTTCCTCCAGTCCTCGGTGGTGTGGTCGAAGAACGAGCCGGACAGGCCGATGCCCGCGTTGTTCACCAGGACGTCCACCACGCCGTACTCGGCGTCGACCTTCTCGGCCAGCTTCTCCATGGCCTGCTCGTCGGAGACGTCCACCGCCTCGGCCCAGGCGGCCGGCGCCCCGAGCCGCCGCGACTGCTCGGCGGTGCGAGCCGCGGCCTCGGCGTTCCGGTCGACGGCCACCACCCGCGCGCCGGCCTGGGCGAAGGCGTACGCCGTGGCCCGTCCGATGCCGCTGCCCGCGCCGGTGACCAGCACGAGCTGCCCGGCGAAGCGGTCGGTGTACTTCCCGGTGGCGGCCGGCCGTGGCTGCCCGTCCTCGGTGGCCGTGACGAACTGGGTGATCCAGGCCGCCAGCTGGTCGGGCCGGGTGCGCGGGATCCAGTGCCCGGCGGGGAGCGTGCGGCGCACCAGGCCGGGAGCCCACTGCTCCAGGTCGTCGTACAGGCTCTCCGAGAGGAAGGCGTCGTCGAGCGGGGTGATGAGCTGTACCGGCGCGTGCGCGTGGGCGTCCGCCCGTGGTCTGCGCAGCCGGGTCCGCACGTTGTCCCGGTACAGCCAGGCGCCGTGTGCCGCGTCCCGGGGCAGCGACGAGGTCGGGTAGTCGTCGCCGGGCACCTTCTCGACACGCCTCAGAATGCCCGGCCAGTGCTTGCCGAGCGGGCCGTGCCAGGCCAGCTCGGGCAGCTTGGGCGTGTGCAGCAGGTACACGTACCAGGACTTGGCGCCCTGGCCGAGGAGCCGGCCCACCCGGCGCGGGGTGGGGCGCTTGACGCGCTCGGCGATCCAGTGGCCGAAGTGGTCGAGGGACGGCCCGGACACCGATGTGAAGGAGGCGATCCGGCCCTCGGTGCGCCGGACGCTGACGAACTCCCAGGACTGCACCGAGCCCCAGTCGTGCCCCACCAGGTGCACCGGCCTTCCGGGGCTCACCGCGTCCGCGACCGCCAGGAAGTCGTCGGTCAGCTTGTCGAGGGTGAAGCCTCCGCGCAGGGGCCGCGGCGCGGTGGAGCGGCCGTGGCCGCGGACGTCGTAGAGCACGACGTGGAAGCGGCCGGCGAGGCGCTCGGCGACCTCCGACCAGACCTCCTTGCTGTCCGGATAGCCGTGCACCAGGACGACCGTGGGCCGCTGTGCGTCGCCCAGTTCGGCCACGCACAGCTCGACCCCGCCCGTGCGCACCCGGCGTTCCCGCGCGCCCTTCAGCATCGTCACTTCTCCTCCGCTCTCCTCCACCGAGGTCGGATACGGCTGCCGAACGTGGCTGTGCCGTGACGCCGGCGACTGTGACAGTTGTTAGACCAGTCGTCAACAGTGCGGTCTCCGGCATCCGGACTCCGCAGGCCGTCCGGCCCCCAGGGGCCCGACCCCTAAGGTCCCCGTAATACTCGAGGGGGACTCCAAGACGGCTCTGGGGTCTGACGACCGGCGTGGTCCGGATCACTACCGTCGTAGACGTGACTGTGATCGCGACCGAAAGCCTGAGCAAGCGGTTCCCACGGGTGACCGCGCTTGACCGGCTCTCCGTGGACGTCGGACCGGGTGTGACCGGACTCGTCGGCGCCAACGGAGCCGGCAAGTCCACACTCATCAAGATCCTGCTGGGTCTGTCCCCCGCCACCGAGGGCCGCGCCGAGGTGCTCGGCCTCGACGTCGCCACCGAGGGCGCCGCCATCCGTGAGCGCGTCGGCTACATGCCGGAGCACGACTGCCTGCCGCCCGACGTCTCGGCCACCGAGTTCGTCGTCCACATGGCGCGCATGTCCGGCCTGCCCCCGACCGCCGCCCGCGAGCGCACCGCGGACACCCTGCGCCACGTCGGCCTGTACGAGGAGCGCTACCGCCCCATCGGCGGCTACTCCACCGGTATGAAGCAGCGCGTGAAGCTCGCCCAGGCCCTGGTGCACGATCCACAGCTGGTCTTCCTCGACGAGCCGACCAACGGCCTCGACCCGGTCGGCCGTGACGACATGCTCGGCCTGATCCGCCGCATCCACACCGACTTCGGCATCTCCGTCCTGGTCACCTCCCACCTGCTGGGTGAACTGGAGCGCACCTGCGACCACGTGGTCGTCATCGACGGCGGCAAGCTCCTGCGCTCCAGCTCCACCACCGACTTCACCCAGACCACGACCACCCTCGCCATCGAGGTCACCGACAGCGACGAGCACCCGGACGGCACCCGAGCCGTGCGCGACGCGCTCCACGCGCGCGGGGTGGAGACCCAGGACGGCACCGGCCTGCCGGGCGCGGGACACGTCCTGCTGCTCACCGCCCAGGGCGAGGAGACGTACGACCTGGTGCGGGACGTGATCGCGGACCTCGGTCTCGGCCTGGTGCGCATGGAGCAGCGACGGCACCACATCTCGGAGGTCTTCCGGGACAGCGACGAACAGAGCGACGCACAGGGGAAGGAGGCGGTCGGCCATGGCGGTTGAACCCACCGCGGCAGTGCCCACGGGTGACCAGACCCGCATCCACAACATCGGCTACCGCAGCTACGACGGACCCCGCCTCGGCCGCGCCTACGCCCGCCGCTCGCTGTACTCGCAGTCCCTGCGCGGCGCCTACGGCCTCGGCCGCTCGGTGAAGTCCAAGGTGCTGCCGATGCTGCTGTTCGTGGTGATGTGCGTGCCCGCGGCCATCATCGTCGCCGTCGCGGTCGCCACCAAGGCCAAGGGCCTGCCCATCGAGTACACGCGCTACGCCATCATCATGCAGGGCGTCATCAGCCTGTACATCGCCTCGCAGGCACCCCAGTCCGTCTCGCGCGACCTGCGCTTCAAGACCGTGCCGCTGTACTTCTCACGGCCCATCGAGACCGCCGACTACGTGCGCGCCAAGTACGCGGCGCTGGCCTCCGCGCTGTTCATCCTGACCGCCGCCCCGCTGCTCGTGCTCTACGTGGGCGCGCTGCTGGCCAAGATGGACTTCGCCGACCAGACCAAGGGATTCGCCCAGGGAGTCGTCTCCGTGGCACTGCTCTCACTGCTCTTCGCCGGCATCGGCCTCGTCATCGCCGCCGTCACCCCGCGCCGCGGCTTCGGCATCGCCGCCGTGATCGCCGTACTGGTCATCTCCTACGGCGCCGTCTCCACCCTCCAGGCCATCGCGGAGGCCCGGAACAACTCCGGCGCCATCCCCTGGATCGGCCTGTTCTCACCGGTCACCCTCGTCGACGGCGTGCAGACCGCCTTCCTCGGCGCGACCTCCTCGTCACCCGGCGCCGCCGGCCCGGGCAGCGGACAGGGCGTCGTCTACGTCCTCGTCGTCCTCGGCCTCATCGCCGCCGCATACGGCCTCCTGCTGCGCCGCTACAAGAAGGTGGGACTGTGACGACCCTCAGCATCGACCACGTCTCCCGCTGGTTCGGCAACGTGGTCGCCGTCAACGACATCACCATGACGATCGGCCCCGGCGTCACCGGCCTGCTCGGCCCCAACGGCGCCGGAAAGTCCACGCTGATCAACATGATGGCCGGCTTCCTCGCCCCCTCCACCGGCACGGTCACCCTCGACGGGCAGCCGGTGTGGCGCAACGAGAAGATCTACCGGCACATCGGCATCGTCCCCGAGCGGGAGGCGATGTACGACTTCCTCACCGGCCGCGAGTTCGTCGTCGCCAACGCCGAACTGCACGGCCTGGGCGCCAAGGCCGCCCAGAAGGCGCTCGCCACCGTCGAGATGGAGTACGCGCAGGACCGGAAGATCTCCACCTACTCCAAGGGCATGCGCCAGCGCGTCAAGATGGCTTCCGCGCTGGTCCACGACCCCTCGCTGCTGCTGCTCGACGAGCCGTTCAACGGCATGGACCCGCGCCAGCGCATGCAGTTGATGGACCTGCTGCGGCGCATGGGCGACGAGGGCCGCACCGTGCTGTTCTCCTCCCACATCCTGGAGGAGGTCGAACAGCTCGCCTGGCACATCGAGGTCGTCGTCGCCGGACGGCACGCCGCCAGCGGCGACTTCCGCAGGATCCGCCGCCTGATGACCGACCGGCCGCACCGCTACCTGGTGCGCTCCAGCGACGACCGCGCCCTGGCGGCCGCGCTGATCGCCGACCCGTCGACGTCCGGCATCGAGGTCGACCTCGCCGAGGGCGCGCTGCGCGTCCAGGCCGTCGACTTCGGCCGGTTCACGACCCTGCTGCCGCGGGTGGCCCGGGACCACGGCATCCGGCTGCACACGGTCTCGCCCTCCGACGAGTCCCTCGAGTCCGTCTTCTCGTATCTGGTCGCGGCGTAGGAGGCCGAAGATGTACGACCCCACAGTCGCCCGACTCACCTACCGGGCCCTGCTCGGCCGCCGCCGGGCCCTCATCCTCGGCGCGCTGCCGCTGCTGCTCATCGTGATCGCCGCGGCCGTCCGCGCTCTCGCCGGAGCCGACGACCAGACCGCGGTGAACGTCCTGGGCGGGTTCGCGCTCGCCACCATGGTGCCGATCATCGGCGTCATCGCCGGCACCGGAGCGATCGGGCCGGAGATCGACGACGGCTCGGTGGTGTACCTGCTGTCCAAGCCGCTCAAGCGGTCGACGATCATCTTCACCAAGCTGATCGTGGCGATCGCGGTGACCATGGTCTTCTCCGCGGTGCCGACCCTGGTCGCCGGGCTGATCCTCAACGGCAACGGGCAGCAGATCGCCATTGCCTACACCGTGGCCGCGCTGGTCGCCTCCATCGCCTACGCGGCCCTCTTCCTCCTGCTGGGCACGGTCTCCCGGCACGCGGTGGTCTTCGGGCTCGTCTACGCGCTGGTCTGGGAGGCGTTGTTCGGCTCCCTGGTGCCCGGGGCGCGCACGCTGAGCATCCAGCAGTGGGCGCTGGCCGTGGCGCACAAGGTCGCCGGCGGGGACATGGTCACCTCCGACGTCGGGCTGCCGACGGCGACGGTGCTGCTGGTGGTGGTGACCGTCCTGGCCACCTGGTACGCCGGGCAGAAACTGCGATCGCTGACCCTCGCCGGCGAGGAGTGAGGCATCCGATCGAGGCCGGGCGGTCCCGCCCGGCCTTGACGGAGGCTTCACCTTCACCCGGGCACACTGGGCAAAGCGGATGAAGCGGCAGGAGGGCGTGATGGCGGGCGAAGTGTCGGAGAGCGAGGGCCGGGGGACGACCGGGGACACGTGGGACGACGTCGTCCTGGACGCCGACTTCATACGCGCCGCCGGGACCGCCGAGCCGTCCGGCCGGGCGCGGATGCTCGCCGCGCGCTGGCGGCGCGAGGAGCCCGAGCCCCAGCCGTGGCGCTCCGACGAGCCGCCCGCCGGATGGTTCTTCAGCAAGGCCCGCCGGCGTCGGTGGCGGCGGCGGTGAAGAGGCCCGGGGCGCCCGGTAATTCGGTGGCGTCGAAGCCGTCGTAACGGCACAGTGGTGGTGTTCACCGCGCCGGACCGCATCGGCGCCACGTTCTGGGAGAGGAGCTGGGCGATGTCGATGCACGGCAGTACGCCGAGCTCCCGACAGGGCAGCCCGCGGCGGGCTCCGGAGTAACTACCGGCTCCGTCGAGCCCGCCTCGCACGGGGAGCTGCCCGGGGCGGCCGCTTCGAGCACGCGAATCCCTTCGCGTGGGCCGCCCACCCGGAGGATTGGCCGAGTGGCAAGGCACCGGCTTGGTTCAAGCCGCGGTCGGGGTCACCCCCGCGCACGTTCGATCCGTGCATCCTCCGCAGAGACCGAGGGCTCAGCCCACCAGCTTCTCCAGCAGCACCGCGATGCCGTCCTCGTCGTTCGAGGCCGTCACCTCGTCGGCGACCGCCTTCAGCTCCTCGTGGGCGTTGGCCATCGCCACGCCCCGGGAGGCCCAGGAGAACATCGGGACGTCGTTGGGCATGTCGCCGAAGGCGATGGCGTCCGCCGCCTTCAGGCCCAGCCGCCGCGCGGCCAGCGAGAGCCCCGTGGCCTTCGACAGGCCCAGCGGCAGCAGCTCGACGATGCCCTCACCGGCCATGGTCACCGAGACGAAACCGCCGGCGGTCCGGCGGGCCACGTCGGCCAGTTCGTCGTCCGTGAGGTCCGGGTGCTGGACGTAGATCTTGTTGAGGGGCGCGCTCCACAGCTCCGCGACGTCCGTGAACGGCGTCGCCGGAAGCGGGCCCGCGACCGCGTAGCCGGGACCGACCAGTACCTCGCCGTCCAGACCGTCGCGGCTGGCCGCCAGGTACAGCGGACCGACCTCCGCCTCGATCTTGGCCAGGGCCACCGCCGCCAGTTGCCGGTCCAGGGTCACCGAGGTCAGCAGGCGGTGCTCCCCGGCGTCGTACACCTGGGCGCCCTGGCCGCAGACCGCGAGGCCCCGGTAGCCGAGGTCGTCGAGGACGTGCCGGGTCCAGGGCACCGCGCGGCCGGTGACGACGAGGTGCGCGGCACCCGCCGCGGTGGCCGCGGCGAGCGCCTCACGGGTGCGCTCCGAGACCGAGCCGTCGGAGCGCAGGAGCGTCCCGTCGAGGTCGGTCGCGATCAGCTTGTAGGGGAACGGCCCGGCGGCGGGTCTCACTTGGCCACCGGTTCCAGGACCTCCCGGCCGCCGAGGTAGGGACGCAGCACTTCCGGCACCCGCACGGAGCCGTCGGCCTGCTGGTGGTTCTCCAGGATCGCGACGATCGTGCGGGGGACGGCGCACAGCGTGCCGTTGAGCGTCGCCAGCGGGCGGACCGCCTTGCCGTCACGGAAGCGGATCTGGAGCCGGCGGGACTGGAACTCGGTGCAGTCCGAGGTCGAGGTCAGCTCGCGGTACTTGCCCTGGGTCGGGACCCACGCCTCGCAGTCGAACTTGCGCGAGGCCGAGGCGCCCAGGTCGGCCGAGGCGACGTCGATCACGCGGAACGGCAGCTCCAGCGAGGTCAGCCACTGCTTCTCCCACTCCAGCAGCCGGCGGTGCTCCTCCTGCGACTCCTCGGGGGTGACGTAGGAGAACATCTCGACCTTGTCGAACTGGTGGACGCGGAAGATGCCCTTGGTGTCCTTGCCGTGCGAGCCGGCCTCGCGGCGGAAGCACGGCGAGAACCCGGCGTACCGCAGCGGCAGGCGGTCGGCGTCGATGATCTCGTCCATGTGGTACGCCGCCAGCGGCACCTCGGAGGTGCCGACCAGGTACAGGTCGTCCTTGTCGAGGTGGTAGACGTCCTGGGCCGCCTGGCCGAGGAAGCCCGTGCCCGCCATCGACTGGGGGCGGACCAGCGCGGGGGTCAGCATCGGCGTGAAGCCGGCCGCGGTGGCCTGGGCGATCGCCGCGTTCACCAGGGCCAGTTCCAGCAGGGCGCCGACACCGGTGAGGAAGTAGAAGCGCGAGCCGGAGACCTTCGCGCCGCGCTCCACGTCGATCGCGCCGAGGAGCTGGCCGAGCTCCAGGTGGTCCTTGGGCTCGAAGCCCTCGGCGGCGAAGTCGCGGATCGTGCCGTGCGTCTCCAGCGTGACGAAGTCCTCCTCGCCGCCGACGGGCACGTCCGGGTGGATGAGGTTGCCGAGCCGGAGAAGCAGCTCCTGGGTCTCGGCGTCGGCCGCGTCGCGCTCGGCGTCGGCGGTCTTGACGTCGGCGGCGAGCCCGCTCGCACGCTTCAGCAGCTCGGCCTTCTCGTCACCGGAGGCCTTGGGGATGAGCTTGCCCAGCGCCTTCTGCTCGGCGCGCAGCTCGTCGAAGCGGACGCCGGACGACCTGCGCCGCTCGTCGGCAGACAGGAGGGCGTCGACGAGCGCGACGTCCTCTCCACGGGCACGCTGCGAGGCGCGCACACGGTCGGGGTCCTCACGGAGCAGACGAAGGTCAATCACGCGGTCAAGGCTACCGGTGCGACGTTCCACCCCACGACCCAGTATTCCGAACCATGCCTTACATACCGTTATGGAGGAATTGCTTCCGGTGTCAATGAGGCAGGCCCCGCTTCCCTGGAACGAGGCAGGCGGCGGGTGCCGGGTTGACCTGATTCCCTTGCGCGGAAGGGGACTTGAGGTCGGGGTTGTCCACAGGGATCCACGCCCTCCGGAGAGTTATCCACAGGCTGTGTGGAAGATCTGTGGATTTCGGAATTGATCACTCCAGAAGCGTTGGGCGGAGGGAGGGATTCCTGTCTCGAGGTGCCCGGATGCCCACTTTCGGCGGAAAGGGGTCGCCCCAAAAGATGAACCAAAGGAGACGAGTGGACGAAGGGTGACCTGTGGGGCCTCGACCGATCTTGGGAGCTGAAGGGCGATTTGTCGACCGACCCCCCGTTGGGTGTCGACTTGTCCCCAGGTCGAGAGAGGGGGGTGTGGATAACTTCTGTGGACAACCAGCATCCGCGGACGGCACCGGCCGGACGCGGCACAACCGGCTAGAAACGGCCGTCCTGGCAGCGTGCCACCCAGTCCGCCGCCGCCACGAACTCCTGGTCCGAGGTCCCGGCCAGCGGAGGCCGTACGTCCGCCGTGTCGCCGTCCGCCCGCGGGTACGAGCCCAGGAAGCGCACCTGGAGGCAGATCCGCTTGAGGCCCATCAGGGCCTCCGCCATCCGGCGGTCGTTGATGTGGCCCTCGGCGTCGATGCAGAAGCAGTAGTTGCCGATGCCGGCGCCCGTCGGGCGGGACTGCAGCAGCATCAGGTTGATACCGCGGGTGCTGAACTCGCCCAGCAGGTCGCGCAGCCCGCCGGGATGGTCGTCGCGCTGCCACAGCACCACGGACGTCTTGTCCGTGCCGCTCGGCGCTGCGGGCCGAGCGGGCCGGCCGACCAGCACGAACCGTGTCTGCGCGTTCTCCGCGTCGTGGATGCCCGTCTCCAGGGGCACGAGCCCGTACCGCGCGGCCGCGAACTCACCGGCGAACGCGGCGTCGTAGCGGCCCTCCTGGACCAGGCGGGCGCCGTCCGCGTTCGAGGCGGCCGACTCCCAGACGGCGTCCGGGAGGTTCGCCGAGAGCCAGTTGCGCACCTGCGGCTGGGCGGCCGGGTGGGCGGTGACGGTCTTGATGTCCGACAGCGTCGTACCGGGCCTGACCAGCAGCGCGAAGGTGATCGACAGCAGCACCTCGCGGTAGATCATCAGCGGCTGGCCCGCGACCAGCTCGTCGAGCGTGGTGGTGATGCCGCCCTCGACGGAGTTCTCGATCGGCACGAAAGCGGCCTCGGCCGCGCCGGCCCGGACGGCGTCCAGCGCCGACTGCACGGACACGTACGGGACCAGTTCCCGCGTGGCCGTCTCGGGAAGGGTGCGCAGGGCGACTTCGGTGAAGGTGCCCTCGGGGCCGAGATACGCATAGCTCGCTGGCATGACCTCACCCTAATGGCCTCGGCCGGACCCGGCTCGCGTGTCTCACGGAAGCCCCTCCCCCGGGTGAACCGGGTGTGACGGGTGTGATCGCGCCTGCTCCCGCCGTGCTCAGCCCTCCATCAGCCGCTGTCCCACGTACTCGCCCTTCGCCGCCCCGCCCGGGACCGCGAACAGACCGCTCGCCTCGTGCCGGATGTACGCCGACAGCGCGTCGCCGCGGTCCAGCTTGCGCTGCACCGGTACGAAGCCGCGCAGCGGGTCCGCCTGCCAGCAGATGAACAGCAGTCCCGCGTCCGGGGTGCCGTCGGCGTCGAAGCCGTCGTGGTAGGAGAAGGGGCGCCTGAGCATGGCCGCGCCCCCGTTCTGGTCGGGCCGGGTGATCCGGGCGTGGGCGTTGACCGGGACGACGTAGGTGCCGTCCTTGCCGGTCTTCTCCAGGTCCATCGCGGTCGTCTCGGTGCCCCCGCCGAGCGGCGCCCCGTCGGACTTGCGGCGCCCGATGACGTCCTCCTGCTGGGTGAGCGACAGCTTCTCCCAGTCGTCCAGGAGCATCCGGATGCGGCGTACGACGACGTATGAGCCGTTCGCCATCCAGGCCGGCTCGCCGTTCGCGGGCACGAAGAGGCGCTGGTCGAAGTCGGGGTCGGCCGGCTTCGGGTTGCGGGTGCCGTCGATCTGCCCCATCAGGTTGCGGGCCGTCATGGGATGCGCGGTGGCCCCGGGGGAGCGGTTGAAGCCGTTCATCTGCCAGCGGACGCGGGCGGCGCCGCCCGCGTCCTTCTGGAGGGCGCGCAGGGCGTGGAAGGCGACCAGCGCGTCGTTCGCGCCGATCTGCACCCAGAGATCGCCGTTGCTGCGGGACTTGTCGAGCCGGTCGGAGGAGAAGTCGGGCAGCGGGTCGAGAGCGCCGGGCCGCTGCCCGCGCAGATCCGTCCGGTCGAAGAAGGAGTGGCCGAAGCCGAAGGTGACCGTCAGCGCCGAGGGGCCTGCGTCCCGGGCCACGTCGGTGTCGTCGTGTGCGGCCGGTTCACCCGCCATCAGCCGCTCGGCCGTCGCCGACCAGCGGCGCAGCAGCGCGGCGGCCTCCTTGCGGCCCGCTCCGGGCGCGAGGTCGAAGGCGACGAGATGGCCGCGGGCCTGGAGGGCGTCGGTGATGCCGGGCTGATGTTTCCCGTGAAACCTCGCCCGGTCGGCGCCGAGCGAGGTGAGCGGGGTGGCACCGACGGGCGCCGCCGTGTAGCCGAGGCCCGTGCCGGCCGCGCCGAGGACGAGCCCGGTGGCACCGGCCGTGCCGAGCAGTCGCCGGCGCGACACGCCCGCTCCTGCGGCGGTGCCCGCCCGCGCGGACGCGGTCGCGGCGGGCGAGGGGTTCGGGGAGGTGGCCTCCGGGGTGGACTGGTCGGTCATGGTGCGGTTCAGCCGATCTGCGCGTTCTTGGTGACGGTCACCTGGTCGATGTCGGAGGTCCGCACGGTCACGACGACCTGCCAGTCGCCCGCCATGGGGATCTGTACTCCGCTCGCCACCCAGTGTCCGGTGGTGACGTGGTCGGGGTTCACCGGGAGCGGTCCGAGGTCCTTCGCGGCCAGCGTGAAGGCGATCTTGAGCTCGACGATGTCGCGGAGGCGCCCGTTCGGCCCGAGGGAAAAGATGTGCAACTCGTTGCCGCCGACGCGCGCGGGGTCGATGTCGATCCGTACGACGCCCTTGCCGTCCTTGCCGCCGGTGTCGAACGGCATGTCGAGGGTGACCGCGCCCGCCCCGGAGGACGAGGACGAGGACGCGGGCGACGACGTGGCGGTCCTGGCCTCCGTCTCCGTGCGCCCCGGTTCGGTCTGCGTCAGCACGGTGGTGACGGCGAGCAGCACGACGGCGACACCCGCTTCCATCAGGACGGACCGGCGCAGCCCGAAGCGGTGGGGGTCGGCGTCCCGCAGCCGCTTCTGCCGTGCGGTGTCCACGGCGGCCTGCTGCCGGGCGAGCTGGGCGGCCCGCCGGGCGGCCTCGCCCTTCGCCGTCTTCCCACCGGGCTTGGCCTTGCCGCCGCCGGCTTTCCCGGTTTCGTTCTTCCCGGTCCCCGTCTTCCCGGCCCCGGCCTTCGCGTCCGGGCCGGGATTCCTGCCCGCGGTCGCCGCGACCTTCGTGCGTGCCTTGGCCGGAGCCTTCGCGGCGGCCGTCTGCGCCAGTCGGCCCGTCCAGCGGCGGGAGGTCCAGGCGACGCCGACCATCAGCGCCACCAGACCGACCTTGACTAGGAGCAGCTGTCCGTAGCGGGTGTCGGTGAGCGCCGACCAGGAGCCGACCTGGCGCCAGGACTGATAGGTGCCGGTCGCGACCAGCGCCAGGACGGAACCGAAGGCGACCTGGGAGAAACGGCGTACGGCCGCTGTCTCGACCGGGGTCTCGGCGGGTGCCCGGTACAGCGCGACCAGGAGGGCGACGAGACCGCCGAGCCAGGCGGCCACGGCGAGCAGGTGGACGACGTCGACCGGCATCGCGATGCCCGGCTGGAGCCCGGTCGAGGCGTGCTCGGACATGGCCCAGCTGGCCGCGAGCCCGACGGCGACCACGGTGCCGCCGATCGCGAGCCCGAAGGTCAGGTCGCGCTTCTCGTCGTCCGTGCGCTTTTGGTACTCCCCGAAGAGCACCGCGACGAACAGCGCCGCCGCGGCGAGCAGCAGCAGCCGGGAGACGAGGGCCGCCCCGGTCTTGGTCTGGAGCACCTGCCCGAGGAGCGTCAGGTCGAAGACGTCCCCGATCTTTCCGGAGGTGGTGTAGGAGCCGCGCAGGAGCAGCAGCGCGAGCGTGGACGCGGTGAGCGCGACCCAGCCGGAGACGACGAGCCGTTGCACCGCCCGCACTCCCGAGCCGCGCTGCCAGCAGGCCAGTACGAAGGCGGCGCCGCCGGCCAGGACGACGAAGCCGGCGTACGACACGTACCGCCCGAACCCGTAGAGCCCCCCGACGATCCCGCCGCCCGCCGTCTGGTCGCCGACCGCGGCGGAAGTCTTGGAGGGGGCGCCGATGGAGAAGGTGTAGGCACCGCCGACGGGGTGGCTGTCGGCCGAGACCACCTGGTAGGCGACGGTGTAGGTGCCGTCCGGCAGCCCACTGCGCAGTCGCACGGCGTACGTCGTCCCGCTGACGTTGGCGGGCTTCCCGGCGTCGACGCGGTTGCCCTTGGGATCCAGGACGCGCAGCGAGTCGTCGCTCATGGCGACCTGCTCGGAGAAGGTCAGCGACACCTGGGCGGGCGCCTTGTCGACCACCGCCCCCTGCTGCGGATCGCTGCCGGTCAGCGCGGCGTGCGCGGAGGCCGGGGCGGCTCCGGCGAGGAGCACGCCGACGACGGCCATGAGCAGCAGCATCAGGGCCCGGAAGCGTGGGGCGATGGTCTGCGACAAGGTGGTCCCTCCCTCAGTGTCCGGTCGCGGGGTTGTACGTGGCCGATTTCACCGGCATCTCGACCTTGACGGTGCCGGACTCGGCGAAGTGCAGTTCGACGAGGACCGTCTGGCCCTGCCGGGGCGCGCGCTTCAGCTTGTCGAACATCAGGTGGTTGCCGCCGCTCTCGAACACGAGCCGCCCGTGGGCGGGGACGGTGAGGGGGCCGGCCTCCTTCATGACCCCGCCGGCGGTCTGGTGCACGGTGACGTCCTCGGCTTCGGCGCTGGTGACCGAGGTGAGTTCGTCCTTGGCGCCGCCCTTGTTCTCGATGGTCAGGAAGCCGGCCGCCATCGCGGCCGAGAGCGGCTGGGGCATGTAGGCGGAGTGGACGGACAGTTCGGCCTTCGCGTCACCGGTCCCGGAGGACGCGGCGCAGCCGGTCAGCAGGGCGGTACCGGTCAGGGCCGCGGCCACGAGCGCCGCCGCCGGTGCCGGCCGCCTCACGGGTTCTCCCCCTTGACGATCCTGGGGAGGTCCTTGGTGTAGTCGTCGACGGTGGCGTCCTCGCCGTAGAGGACGTATCCGGCGTCGGTCTTCGGGGAGAACGCGATCACCTGGGTGCCGTGCATCGAGACGAGCTTGCCGTTCTTGTCCTTCGTGGTCGGCTCGATGGAGATGCCCAGGGTGCGCGCGCCGGCCTGGATGGTGGAGAAGTCGCCGGTCAGTCCTATGAACTGCGGGTCGATCATTTTGAGCCACTTGCCGAGTTCGGCCGGGGTGTCGCGGTCCGGGTCGGTCGTGACGAACACCACGCGCAGGTCGTCCTGCCCGGCCTTGGGCAGCGCCTTCTTGGCGACCGCGATGTTGTTCATGGTCAGCGGGCAGGCGTCGGGGCAGTGGGTGTAGCCGAAGTAGACCAGCGTCGGGTGGCCGGCGGTCTCCTTGCGGAGGTCGTACTGCTTTCCCTGGGTGTCGGTGAGGACCAGGTCCGGCTTCTCGAACGGCTTGTCGAGGACGGTCGCGGCCTTCTGCGAGGTGTCCTCGGAGACGACGGCGACGGGGTTCCCGCCGTCGTTGCCGCTGCCGCAGGCGGAGAGGGTCAGGGTGGCCGCGGCCAGCAGGGCGGCCGCGACGAAGGTCTTGTTGCGCATAGAGAAATGTCCCAGATGTGAGAACTCCGGCGCGCACCGGGGGCCGTACGCGAGGGTCGCACGACCCCCGGAGCGCGTGACGGACGAGCCGGATCAGGCGGTGGCGCGCCTGCGGCCGGCGAGTACGCCGTAGGCCACGCCGGCCGCGCCGACGAGGATGCCGATGATGCCGAGGACGCGGGCGGTGTTGTCGCTGCCGCTCTTGGAGGTGTCGGCGGCGGTGGTCTGGGCGGCGGGCTTGGTGTCGGCAGCGGCGTCCTTGGCCGACGCGTCGTGTCCGTCACCCTCCGAGGCCGCGGTCAGCTGAAGCACCGGCGCCGGGTTGTCCGGCTCCGCCTGGCCCTTCTGCGGCACCTCGATCCAGCGCACGACCTCCTTGTTGGAGTACGTCTGGATCGCCTTGAAGACCAGCTGGTCGGCGTCCTCGGGCAGCGTGCCGATGGAGAGCGGGAACTTCTGGAAGAAGCCGGGCTTGATGCCGTCGCCGTCGGCGGTCCAGGTGACCTTGGTGACGGCTTCGGAGATCTTCTTGCCGTGCATCTCCAGCGGCTTGTCCAGCTGGGACTTGGTGACGTCGATCTTCCAGCCGGTCATCGGCTGCGGCATCACTGAGGCCAGCGGGTGGTCGGTCGGGAAGTTGACCTCGACCTTGGTGGTGGAGGCGTTGTCGCGCTCGTTGGGGACCTTGAAGTCGACGACGGCGTAGCCGCCCTTGGCGGCGGAGCCCTCCGGCTGGACACTGACATGCGCGAACGCGGGGGCGGACAGGGCGAGGACGGCCGAGCCGGCGACGGCGGCGGTGGCGACGAGTCGAGAAGCCTTCATGGGGGTGCACTCCACTTCGAGTGAGTTCCGGTGTCTGAGGGGTGCGCGTGCGGGGCGGGACCGGTGTCCCGGTGTTCCCGCCGGGCGGGCACGCGCGCGCGTGCCCGCACGACGGCGGCCGCTCCCCCGGCGGAGACCCGCTCGGTGGGGTGGTGGTCGCGTCGCGTCAGGCAGCGAGGACGAGTGCGGCGGCGGTCGGCGGGCCGCGGCGGATCACCGTGTGCTGGAGTGCGGTGGTGTGGGGGACGAGGGGCGCGGAGTCGGCGGTGCGCCGGAAGCGCGGGCCGGTACCGGCCACCGTGGGCAGCCCGGCGCACAGGGCGCGCACCAGGGCGAGCGCCCCGCGCAGGGACCGAACGAGCGCGGCCTCGGCGACTCCGTGCGCCGACAGCTCGATCAGCCGCAGCAGGGCGAGGTCGCCGCGCCGCAGTACCCAGCCCGTGGCGACGGCGGCCAGGACGTGGACGAGCAGCATCGGCAGGGACGGCAGCAGCGCGGCGGCCGCGCCGATGGGGAACGGGGAGCCTGCCGGGTGGTGCGGGGCGCTCGGGCCCGTGCCGGCACCGCCGTAGGCGTGTGCGTCGACGAGTATCCGGTAGGCCCGGGCCGGGCTGATCGCGGCGGCGGTCGCCCCGCACACGTACCGGGCGGCCCGCTGGACGAGCTCGGCGTCGGACAGCACGGGCAGCGAACCCGTCGGCCCCGTCGATCCCGTGGAGCCCATGGTCATGGCACCGGAAGCCATGGCGCCCACGCCGCTCTGCCCCATGCCGAACAGGCTGTGCAACACGGTCTGGCCGACCACGAGCAGCGTCGCGATCCCCGGCAGGGAACGCGCGCGCCCGGCGAGGGGCGCCACCACGACCAACGCCCCCAGGAACCCCGCGCCCAGCGTCCACAGCGGCACGGCGGCGCAGGAGGCCAGCGTGTGCCCGGCCGCGGCCAGCACGACGCAGACCGCGGCGAACACCGCGGCCCGCAGGATCCGGAGACCGCGTCCGGCGGGTGCCGTGCGCGGGCGGGGGTCAGACATGGCGGCCTCATCATCCCACTGGACCCGGGCCCGTCGTACGGCAGGTCCACAAGATGCGGTAGATCCGGAAGGTCACGTTCTGATGCCTTCGGCCCGCACATACACCGATTCCCCGCCCCGCCGCGTCCGCCGATCGGACCGTGTCGTGTCAACGCCGTGCTTATGGCAGGGCACTCGGGGCAATACGTAACGGTATGTCGAGCCGCGCCGGGAGGCTGGAGCATGAGCATCTGGTGGTCACTCCATCTGCGGCGTGACGCCGCGAGCGTGCCGCTCGCGCGGCGACTGCTGCTCGGCACGATGGAGACCGCGGGCGTCGACCCCGACATCTCCTACGACCTGTCCGTGGCGCTGAGCGAGGCCTGCGCGAACGCGGTGGAGTACGGCGGGGACACCGAATCCTCCGGTGGGTACCGCGTCACCGCCTTTCTCGACGGGGAGAAGTGCCGCATCGAGGTGGCCGACGCGGGCCCCGGCTTTCCGCCGGCGGGCCGCCGTCGCCCGATCCGCGCCGCGTGCGCCGAGGCCGAGCACGGCCGCGGCCTGTATCTCATCCAGGAACTCGCCGACCATGTCCACATCCGCAACAGGCCGGGCCGGGGCGGCGCGGTGGTGAGCTTCGACAAGATCCTCAAGTGGCGCGAGGACGCCCCGCTGGTGGCGGTGTAGCGCAGCCGGTTCGCGGTGCAGCGCCGTGCGAGACGCCGGCCAGGAGTCCGGGCGTGTCCCGGGTCCGGCGCGACGGAACTTCGTCAGGAGTCGGCCAGGAGCTTCGCCAGGGCCTCCAGGGCCTCCGGGTAGACCCGTTCCCGTGGGGTGCCGTAGCCGACGACCACGCCCTGGGGGCGGTCCTCACCGGGGGTGTGCCAGTGGTCGGCCAGGCGGCCGAGGGCCAGGCCCTCCGCCTCGGCGCGGGCCAGCGTCTCCGCTTCGTCGGCGACGTCCACCAGGGCATGCAGCCCGGCGGCGATCCCGCGCACCCGGCGGGAGCCCAGGCGGCCCAGGAGCTGGTCCCGGCGGCGCCGGTAGCGAAGGCGGCACGCGCGTATGTGCCGGTCGTAGGCGTGGCTGTCGATCAGCTCGGCGAGCGCCAACTGGCCGATGGTCTCGGTGTGGTGGTCACTGTGCAGCTTGGCCTCGGCCACCGCGTCGACCAGGTGCGGCGGCAGCACCACCCAGCCCAGTCGCAGGGCCGGCCCCAGGGTCTTGGAGGCGGTGCCCAGATAGGCGACCTGACGCGGCGCCATGCCCTGAAGCGCGCCCACCGGCTGGCGGTCGTAGCGGAACTCGCCGTCGTAGTCGTCCTCGACGATCAGCCCTCCACGCGCGCGTGCCCAGTCGGTCAGCGCACGCCTCCGCTCCGGGTGCAGGGTCACGCCGGTCGGGTACTGGTGCGCCGGGGTGACGACGACGGCCCTCTGCTCGCCCAGGTCCTGGGCGCACACACCGCGTTCGTCGACCCGGACCGGCGCCACGCTGCCGCCCGCCCGCCGCACCACCTCCCGGTGGAAGGGCAGCCCGGGATCCTCCATGGCGATTTCGGCCCCGTCCAGTACGCGCGTGAGGAGCGCCAGCCCCTGCACGTACCCGGAGGTGATGACGATCCGCTCGGGCGGAGCGATCACCCCGCGCGCCCGCCCCAGATAGCCCGACAGTGCCGTGCGCAGCTCGATCCGGCCGCGCGGGTCGCCGTAGTCGTACGTCAGCGAGGGCGCCGTCGCGATGGCCCGGCGCAGTGCCCGCAGCCAGGCCGCCGCCGGGAAGGTGCCCACGTCCGGGCTGCCCGGCCGCAGGTCGAAACGGGGAGCACGCGCGCGTGCCGCCGCTCCCGGCTCCTGCGCGTCGACGGCCGGCAGGGCGGCGACCCGGGTGCCCGATCCCTGTCGCGCCGTCAGATAGCCCTCGGCGACCAGCTGGTCGTACGCCGCCTTCGCGGTGCCCCGCGAGATGCCGAGTTCGGCGGCCAGCCGGCGGGTCGCCGGCAGCCGTGTCCCGGGCGCGAGCCGCCCGTCCCGCACCGCGTCGCGGAGCGCCTTCTCCAGCCCCGCCCGGCGGCCCGCCGCCGCGTCCGGTTCCAGATGCAGGTCCAACCCGGCACCGGACCAGAAGTCCTCCACGAGAACCCTCCCCCCAGGTACGTGAATGCATGTCCAGGACCCGCGCCCCGGCACAGGAAGGCCGGGCACCTCGCGGGTACCCGGCCTCCGGACCCGTATCAGCTCTTCAGCGACGCCATCCAGGCCTCGACCTCGTCGGAGCGGCGCGGCAGGCCGGCCGAGAGATTGCGGTTGCCGTCCTCGGTGACCAGGATGTCGTCCTCGATGCGGACGCCGATGCCGCGGTACTCCTCCGGGACGGTCAGGTCGTCGGCCTGGAAGTACAGGCCCGGCTCGACGGTGAGGACCATGCCCGGCTCCAGCGTGCCGTCGACGTACGTCTCGGTCCGCGCGGCGGCGCAGTCGTGGACGTCCATGCCGAGCATGTGGCCGGTGCCGTGCAGCGTCCAGCGGCGCTGCAGACCCAGCTCCAGGACCCGCTCGACCGGGCCCTCGACCAGGCCCCACTCGACGAGCTTCTCCGTGAGCACGCGCTGGGCGGCGTCGTGGAAGTCGCGGTACTTGGCACCCGGCTTGACCGCCGCGATGCCGGCCTCCTGGGACTCGTACACCGCGTCGTAGATCTTCTTCTGGATCTCGTTGTACGTGCCGTTGACGGGCAGCGTGCGCGTGACGTCGGCGGTGTAGAGGGTGTGCGTCTCCACGCCCGCGTCCAGCAGGAGCAGGTCGCCGGAGCGGACCGGGCCGTCGTTGCGCACCCAGTGCAGGGTGCAGGCGTGCGGGCCGGACGCGCAGATGGAGCCGTAGCCGACGTCGTTGCCCTCGACGCGCGCGCGGAGGAAGAACGTTCCCTCGATGTAGCGCTCGCTGGTCGCCTCGGCCTTGTCGAGGACCTTCACCACGTCCTCGAAGCCGCGCACGGTGGAGTCGACGGCCTTCTGCAGCTCGCCGATCTCGAAGTCGTCCTTGACCAGGCGCGCCTCGGAGAGGAAGACCCGCAGCTCCTCGTCGCGCTCGGCGGTGACCTTGTCGGTCAGGGCGGCCTCGAGGCCGGCGTCGTAGCCGCGCACGACGCGGACCGGGCCGGTGGCCTCACGCAGCGTGTCCGCCAGTTCGCGCACGTCGGAGGTCCCGATGCCGTACAGGGTCTCGGCCTCGGCCAGGGAGTGGCGGCGGCCGACCCACAGCTCGCCCTGGCCGGAGAGCCAGAACTCGCCGTTCTCACGGTCGGAGCGCGGCAGGAGGTAGAGCGTCCCCTGGTGCCCGTCCGCGGTGGGCTCCAGGACCAGGACGCCGTCCTCGGTCTGGTTGCCGGTGAGGTAGGCGTACTCGACCGAGGAGCGGAAGGAGTACTCGGTGTCGTTCGAGCGGGTCTTCAGGTTGCCCGCGGGGATGACCAGGCGCTCGCCGGGGAAGCGTGCGGACAGTGCGGCGCGGCGGCGCGCGGTGTGCTCCGCCTGCTCGACCGGCTCGAGGCCGTGCAGCTCGGTGTCGGCCCAGCCGGACTTCATGTTCTCGGCGAGCTCGTCGGACACGCCCGGGTACAGGCCGTTCTTCCGCTGCTTGATCGGTTCTTCTTCGGCGGTCTCCGGGGTCTCCGGCAGCTCCTGCGCCACGGTCTTCCTCCTCGATACAGCCACTGGGCCATCCCCCATCGTACGGTCGCGCGGAAGGGGGCCAGAGGCGGAAGCACCTGTTACCGGGTCACCGGGCGGCCTACTCGAAGCGCGCCGCCAGCAGCGCCACGTCCTCCGCGCCGTCGGTCACGTCGAGACCGTTCGGCAGGAGCGTGTGCAGGACGTGGTCGGCGACGGCCCCGGGGTCGTGGCGCAGCGTGCGCGGGACGCTCGCAGCGGCCGTGTGCAGCCGGGCGAAGGCGCGGTCCGCGGGATCGCCGGTGCGGTGCAGCAGCCCGTCGGTGTAGAGCAGCACCGTCTCGCCCGAGGCCACCTGGAACTCCACGCTCGGCGCCTCCCAGCAGGCGAGCATGCCCAGCGGCGCGGACACGGACGTCTCCACGAACTCCGTGCGCCGTTCGCCGAGCACCAGCGGCGGGCAGTGCCCGGCGCCCGCCAGGGTGATGCGGCGCAGGGCGGGTTCGCAGTAGGCGAACAGGGCCGTGGCGGAGCGGGCGGGCTCGGTCAGCCGCAGGAGCAGTTCGAGGTCGGACAGGACGGCGACGGGATCCTCGCCCTCCATGACCGCGTAGGCCCGCAGGGATGCCCGCAGCCGGCCCATCGCGGCGATCGCGCCCGGCCCGGCGCCGGTGACCGAGCCGACCGCGAGGCCGAGCGCGGCGTCGGGCAGCGGCAGCGCGTCGTACCAGTCGCCGCCGCCGCGCGGCCCGGTGCGGTGCCGGGAGGCGAGCTGGACACCGGGGACGCGGGGCAGCCGGGAGGGCAGCAGCTCCTCGTAGACCGTCGCCATGCACGCGCGCGTGCGCTCGGTGTCGAGCAGGCGCGCCAGGTGCTCGGTGGCGAAGCGGAGGTAGAGGCCGGCGAGGTGGCGCTGCCGCTCAACCGGTTCGGCGGGCTCGTCGTAGAACCAGACGGCGGCGCCGAGTCGGCCGGCGGTCTCGGTGGACAGGGGCAGCGCGTAGCTGGCGGCGTAGCCGAGGCGGCCGGCCACCTCGCGGTGGCGCGGATCGAGGCCGTCCTCGGCGAACAGGTCGGGGCGCACGACCTCGCCGTCGCCGCCCGGCAGCCCGGCCGCGGTGTCGAGGAGCGTCCCGTAGGGCATCGCGCTGCGCGGCACGGTCTCGAGGTGGCCGAGATCGGCCCGTGCGAGACCGAGGCCGATGGTGGTGTCGGGGCCCAGCCCGTCGTCCGGTTCGAGGACGGCGAGTCCGCGCCGGGCGCCGACGAGGGCGGCGCCGGCGCGCAGCAGTTCCTTCAGGGCGGCGTCGAGTCCGTTCGTACGGGCCAGACGTTCGGTGAGCTCGTTCAGAGTGGTGAGGTCGGAGACCCAGCCGGCGAGCCGGTCCTGGAGGAGGGCGCCCGGCGGGCGGGGCGCGTGCGGGCCGGACGGACCGCTCGGGGAGGGGTCCGGAGCGGCGGACGAGGGCACGACAGTGTGTGCGGGTGCCGGAACCGTCGGATCGATTCCAGCCACTTTCGGAGGGTGGGGGGCGCTCATGGCGTCCGGCTTTCCGACCGGTGCGTATTGCTCAAAAGCATCGCAAACCCCCATGTCATTCTGCGCCGCCAGCAGTGTCTCCACATGTACACGCACTCGTGAGGGGATGTCCAGCATTGTCCTGCCGGGTTTCCTGGTGTCAGAGGGCTTCTCGGGGTCTTCTTCCCAACCTCTTGCTAAAAGGGGAAGTTGGCTTGAAACTGCCTCGGGTGACGGCCTGTTGCGGTCGACTGGGCTTGCTCGACAGAGCGTCACAGCGGTCGTGATGGGTACGTACTCGGAGAAGGCCAGGGGTGGTTGGGGACTACCCGGAACCTGGCGACGGACCCGGGCGTCTTAGCCACCGACGACCGTGCCCCATCCTTGCGCGATGGAGGCGGAGAGCAGAACACAAGACGGCATAACGCCATGCTCCGCCACCCCGCGCCACGCCCATGCTTCTGGTAGACGCAGTATGGACGGGGCTGCCGTGGAAGCAGCCGATGCTCGGCCCATAGGGGTTCCCCGTGCCTGAAGGCAGGGGTGTGATGCGCCAACAGGTACGCACAGTGCAGTGATCGACACATGATGTGAGTGGTCCACGGTGTTGCCAGCGGTGCAACGGAAAGGAACGAGCGCTCATGCGCGAGATCCCCGGAAGGCGACGCAGGCTCCCGTCCCAGCACAGTGACGGGGGGCCTGAGCCGATCAGCGCGGCCCTGACCTTCGCGACCCGGTGGCAGTGGCCCGTACTGCCGGGCGTGGCACCGGATCCGCGGCGCAGCGGCCGCTGCGGCTGCCCCGACCCGGAGTGCACGGTGCCCGGCGCGCACCCCTTCGAACCCGGCCTCCTCGCGGCCACCACCGACGCCCGCATGGTGCGCTGGTGGTGGACCAACCGGCCCACCGCGCCGATCGTCCTGGCCACCGGGGGCAAGGCCCCCTGCGCGGTGAGCCTGCCGGCCCTCCCGGCCGCCCGCGCCCTCACGGCACTCGACCGCGTCGGCATGCGGCTCGGCCCGGTCGTCGCCTCGCCCACGCGCTGGGCGATCCTCGTCAAGCCCTACTCCATGGAGCAGTTGGGCGAGCTGCTCTACGCCAAGGACTTCGTCCCCGGCTCCCTCCGCTTCCACGGCGAGGGCGGCTACCTCGCCCTGCCTCCCTCCGAGACCGGAGCCGGCCCGATCCGCTGGGAGCGTGCCCCGCTGCCCGGTTCCGCCTCGCCCTGGGTGCCCGATGTGGAGGCCGTGGTCGATGCGGTGGTGGAGGCCCTCACTCGTACGGGTGTGAGCGCCCCCGAGTTCTAGGGGTGTCGCGGCCCCGGGCGGGCGAACCGCCCGCCCGGGGCCGTTATCGTCCCCGCATGCTGCGTCGTTCCGCCGGACCTGGAAGCCGAGTGCCGTGCGGCGGCCCCGATTCCCGACGCGTCCGCCTGCTCGCCCTCCTGGGCGTCGTCGGCTGCGCCGCCGTACTGCCGCCGGCCGGGGCGTCCGCGGGCCAGGTGGGCGACCGGAGCGGTACGGACGCCTGGTCCCCGGTGCGCTCCCTGCCGCCCGGCGACGACAAGATGCCCTCCGCCGCGCCCGCCCGTTCCCCGCTGGTGCTCGGCCTGGGGCTCGCGACCGCCGCGCGCTGCGGCCCCGAGGTCACCTCGCCCGACGGGATCGAGGCGCAGACCTGTGTGCTGACCAGGGCCAGGACACCTGGGCGCGCACCTACTACCGCAACGCGACCGGACGGCCCCTGGACGCCGACCTGACCCTGATGGGTCCGGGCGAGCGCACCGTGCGGACGCACTGCGCGCCGACCGGGGGCGATGAGCCGGAGACCTGTGAGACACCGCGGGAACGCAACAGGGGGACGGCGGCGGCGTACAGCGCCGTCGCGGAGTTCGCGGAGCGCGGCGGACGTGCCGCGCTGCTACTGCGATCCGGGAGCAACTCACCCACGACAACGGGCGGTTGATGAGCGACTGCGCTGGGTGAGCGACGGCGGACACGTAAGCGCCCGGTTGCTGGCGACGGGGGATGCACCAGCAACCGGGCTACTGGAACGGTAACAAGAGATCGGCAGTTCGCAAATTCGATCCCGGCTTTCCGGTCACCGGGCGGACGGCTTTCCGGTCACCGACTCGCCTGAGTCGTCCTCCGGTTGTGACGGGGGTCACCCGATCTGCCCGAGCGGGGCGGCCGACCGGAGGGCCGGCCGCCCGGCCGTCGCTCAGCTCAGCGTGACCTGGCGGTTAGTCAGACCACCGCGGGCCCGCCGCTCGTCCCCCGTCAGCGGCGTCTGCGTGGCCAGCGCGGCGGCCAGTTGCTCGGCGAACTCGGCGGCCGGCTTCTCCACGTCCTGGGCGCCCATCTCGCTCGGCAGGTCCCACACGGGCACGGTGAGGCCGTGCGCCCGGAAGGAGCCCACGAGACGGGTGCCTTCACCGAGGTTCGAACGGCCCGCCGCGTGCAGCCGCGCGAGAGCGTCCAGAAGCTGCTCCTCCGCGTGCGGCATGACCCAGCGCAGGTGGTTCTTCTCCGGCGTCCGGCACCAGTACGCCGCCTCGACGCTCTCCAGGCGCACGGTCGGAATGGCCGCCGCGTTGGCCCGCTCCAGAGAGGCGGTGACCTCGGGCGTCGCGTTCTCCGCGTCCGGCACCCAGAACTCGAAGCCCTCGTGCACCACCGGCTCGAAGGGGGCCTCGAGGTCGAGCAGGTCCTGAAGCCGCGGGCCGTCGGCCGGGGCGCGGCGGCCCTGTACCGGGGTGCCGGGCTTGGCCTCCAGGGCGCGCAGCAGGGTGTCGGCGAGGTCGCGGCTGATGTCGCCGGACGCCGTGTCGTTCTGCAGGCCGAGCAGCACCGAGCCGTCGTCGCGGCGCAGTGCGGGCCAGGCCATCGGCAGGACCGTGGCGAGCGTGACCGCCGGGACGCCGTCGGGCAGGCCGTCGCGGAGCGCCAGCCCGGCCGTGGCGGCGGGGACCAGCTCGCGCAGCGCCACCCAGTCGCACTCGCCGGGCAGTCCCTCGAACGGCCGCTGCACCAGCTCGGTCACCGCGTGCGCGGCGGCTCGGCCGTGGCAGGCCTTGTACCGCCGGCCGCTGCCGCACGGGCAGGGCTCGCGCGCACCGACGACCGGGATCTCTCCATCCGTGAGCTGCGGGCGCTTGGCCTTCGTCTGGGGTCGCTTCTTGGCCATCTGGGTGTCTCCCGGTTACGGCTCGTCTCGTACGGCGCGAGCCTAGCCGTTCACGCCGTCAACGACGGGACCCTGTGGACGCGGCGGGGAAATGGCGGGGAACGGGGGAATGGCCAGGAACGCCAGGGAAGGGCGACAACCGGCCGGCCCCGCGCGCCCGAGCCCGCGGCACGACCCGGGCATCGCCCGGGCGCGGCGCACGCGTGCGTGTTCAGTCCAGGTCGCCGAAGGCGTCCGTGAAGCCCAGGTCGGGCAGGGCCGACACGGGCGGTGCGGTGATCCGGGAGGCGAAGTCGTCGCGACGGTGACCGGCGTCCGGGTCGTGCACGTCGTCGTGGACGACCACCCATACGGTGACCTCGCCGCCGACGCCGTCCCGTACCCCCCAGTCGTCGCAGAGGGCGGTGATGATGTTCAGCCCGCGGCCACCGTGCGCGGTGACCGAGGGGGTGGCCGGGGACGGGCGGGTCGGGCCGCCGCCGTCGGTCACCTCGACGATCAGGCTGCCGCCCGCGTCCACCCGCCATGCGGCCCGGACGTCGCCGTCGCCGGCCAGGGCACCGCGCAGCGGCCGGCCGTGCTTGCAGGCATTGCTCAAGAGTTCGGAAAGGATCAATACGGCGTCGTCGATGACCGATTCCGCCACGCCACCACTGCGCAACTGATCACGCATCCGGTGTCTTGCTTCCCCCACGCCCGCAGGGCCATGGGGTACGGCCATGCTCGACGACGTGGGCACCTCCTGTGCCACCACCAACGCCACCCCCGAGACCTCCTTCGCCCCACGCCACGGAGTGGATGCCCCACCGGCCTGTACCGGAAACCGGCCGAATCGCGTCCGGCGACGCATTTGGAACGCTCGATCACTCACCGAACGCGCCGGAGCACTCCCTGTCATCACGGCTGGACCGGCGGCCGGTCAGCGGCCGAGCCGGTGCAGGACCGCGCGCGGGCGGTTGGTGATGATGGCGTCCACCCCCAGGTCCACGCAGAGGTCGACGTCCGCGGGATCGTTCACCGTCCACACGTGCACCTGGTGTCCCGCCTGCTTGAGCCGCTCCACGTACACCGGCTGGCTGCGCACGATCCGGATCGAGGGCCCCGCGATCCCGACGCCCGCCGGCAGCCGTCCGTCCCGCAGCCGCGGCGAGACGAACTGCATCAGATAGACCGTCGGCAGGGCCGGCGAGGCCGCCCGCACCCGGTGCAGGGAGCGCGCTGAGAAACTCATCACACGCACCGGCGACCTCGTGGCCGAGGCCGGGGCGTCCAGCCCGAACCGCTTCAGGAGCGTCAGCAGCCGCTCCTCGACCTGCCCGGCCCACCGTGTGGGGTGCTTGGTCTCGATGGCCAGCTCCACCGGCCGGCCGGCGTCGGCGACGAGTTCGAGCAGTCGCTCCAGGGTGAGGACGGAGGTGTCCTCGGGGTCCTCGGGCCGCACCTCCCAGTCCGGCTCCTCGACCCGGCCGCGCCAGGACGCGCGCGTGCGCCAGGAGCCGAAGTCCAACGCGGCGAGGTCGGCGAGCTCCAGGGCGGACACCGCTCCCCGGCCGTTGGACGTACGGTTGACGCGCCGGTCGTGCACGCAGACGAGATGACCGTCCGCGGTCAGGCGTACATCGCACTCGAGGGCGTCCGCGCCGTCCTCGATGGCCTTCCGGTAGGCGGCCAGCGTGTGCTCCGGGGCGGCCTCGGAGGCTCCGCGGTGGGCGACGACTTGGATGCGGTGCTGCCGTGCGTGGGTCACCGCGTCATGGTGCCACCGCGGCGGAATGGGCGGGACAGTGGAGAGCCGTCGATAATGTGTCTGTTTCATGTGAGATGACCTATATAAAGAATGTACCTGGACCCACAGCAACGGCTTATGGTGCTCTGACGGCCCGTGGGAAAAGCTGACTACGTACACACCTGCACATGCACAGCTGGAGCGCGCCGGGTCGCCGGCGGGCATGGCGAGCGTGACCGAGTGCGACCGACAACAACAGCCGTGGACCAAGGAGAAGAGCTGTGAGCACCGAGAACGAGGGCAACACGGTACCCCCGGCACCGTCCGCACCTCCCGCGCCGGTGGATACTCCCGCTGCTTCCCCGCACCCGGCCGCCCCCCAGGGCGGCCCGTCCGCACCTCCGCCCCCGGACGCGCCTCCGCACGTCCCGGGAGCCCACGGCGGGGCCGGCGCGCCCGCACCGCAGGGCCACGGCTCGCCCGTCGACGGCTCCTGGCCGCCCCCGTCCTCCGCCGTGCCCGCCTACGGGGACGGCGGCGCGGGAGGTTCCGGCTGGGGCGCCGCGTACCAGCAGCACCAGCCCGCGCCCAAGCCCGGCGGCCGACGCGGCGGCCTGGTCGCCGCGGTCCTGGTGGCCGCGCTGGTCGCCGGCGGTCTGGGCGGCGGCCTCGGCTACACACTGGCCAGGAACGACGACAGCAGCTCCACCACGGTCTCGGCCTCCGACAACGGCGCCTCGCAGATCAAGCGGGACCCGAACTCGGTCGCGGGCGTGGCCGCCAAGGCCCTGCCGAGCACGGTCACCATCGAGGCCGAGGGAACCGGCGGCCGCGGCGGCACCGGAACCGGATTCGTCTTCGACACCCAGGGCCACATCGTCACCAACAACCACGTGGTGGCCGAAGCCGTCGACGGCGGCAAGCTCAGTGCCACCTTCCCCGACGGCAGGAAGTACGACGCCGAGGTCGTCGGCCACGCGCAGGGCTACGACGTCGCGGTCATCCGGCTCAAGAACGCGCCCTCGGACCTCAAGCCGCTCGCCCTCGGCGACTCCGACAAGGTGGCCGTCGGCGACGAGACGATCGCCATCGGCGCGCCCTTCGGCCTGTCGAACACGGTGACGACCGGCATCATCAGTGCGAAGAACCGTCCCGTCGCCTCCAGCGACGGCAGCTCCGACAGCAAGGCCTCCTACATGAGCGCCCTGCAGACGGACGCCTCCATCAACCCGGGCAACTCCGGCGGCCCGCTCCTCGATGCGCGCGGCGCGGTCATCGGCATCAACTCCGCCATCCAGTCCGCGGGCACCGGCGGCCTCGGCGGCGCCGGCCAGTCCGGCTCGATCGGCCTCGGCTTCGCCATCCCGATCAACCAGGCCAAGTACGTCGCCCAGCAGCTGATCAAGACCGGCAAGCCCGTCTACGCCAAGATCGGCGCGTCGGTCTCCCTGGAGGACACGACCAACGGTGCCAAGATCACCGACCAGGGCGTCAGCGGCTCGGACCCGGTCGAACCGGGCGGCCCCGCCGCCGAGGCCGGCCTCAAGCCCGGTGACGTGATCATCAAGCTCGACGACCGGGTCATCGACTCCGGCCCCACCCTCATCGGCGAGATCTGGACCCACAAGCCCGGCGACAAGGTCACCGTCACCTACAAGCGCGCCGGCAAGGAGCACACGGCGGACCTCACGCTCGGCTCCCGCGTCGGCGACAACTGATCCCACGCGGGCCTGCCACACCGCCTCCGCAGGTCACAGATGTACTGGTCAGAAGGGGTGCCTCTCTCTGAGGGGCACCCCTTCTGTGTCGAGCACGACAGTCAGTCCTCGGGCTGGACCATCCTGCCCGACACCGCATCAAGGTGGACGGCTGATCCCCAAGGTTTCGATTCCCCCTCCTGGATCATGTTGACGATCCAGACGGGGCGCCATTCTCCGTAGACCTCTTGGGCAATCAGGGAAACAGGACTTCCCGGCTTGAGGTGTTTAAGTGCCTCTGCTCGCTTTTCTGCAGCAGCCTTGTCGAGCTCTGGTTTCGGCAGCTTGGGGTCATCGACAAGGCAGACTCCGCCGACACTGCCGTGCGGGCAGCCATCCATACCTCCCCGTACTCCTCAGCCAGTGGACCCCATGTGGGCCACGAACCCCGCGAGACGCCGGAGGCCGGTACGCTGTACCCGCTCCGCCCCTGGTGGGCGGGGACGAGGTGGGTTGCCCGAGCGGCCTAAGGGAACGGTCTTGAAAACCGTCGTGGCGCGAGTCACCGTGGGTTCAAATCCCACACCCACCGCGTAGCAGGTCAGAAGCTTGCAGGTCAGAAGGGGTGTCACTCTCCGGAGCGGCACCCCTTCCGCGTGACCTTGTCTCACCCTGGCTCGCCGGTTTCCCATCTCTGACCAGGGTGTGCGGCCAACCTGCGGTCAAGAATCAGGGTCCCTAGCCCGCACTCTCGTGCTCCGTCGCCCCCGCTCGATCAGCGCGTGCTGGAGTTCATCGACAAGGACGGCGACGTGCTCGGTACGACCGGGGCGAGGGCCGACAAGCTGGACCCCAGCGAGACGAACACCGGGCACGGCACCTCTTGAGGCCGAGATCGTGAACGGAAAGATCGCCGACATCGAAGCCGTGCGGGTATCGCAGGTCGACCGCACCGACCCGGCGGGGGCCGGGTCGTGTCCGAGGCTAGAAGTGCCCGAGGTCCATTTCGTGATCCAGCCGCTCCTTCAGCTTCATGACGTCCTTCAGGACGGCATCCATCGCGGCCAGGTCCGCCGCATCCGTCTCCTGCACACCCTTGGACACCCTGTCGGCCAGGTCGCGGAGATCCGCGTAGTACGGATCCGCCCCCGCTTCGTCGTGCAGTTGCTGCGCCACGGGAGCCGCAAGCGGCTGAATCAGGATGAGAGTCGCCTGGCATTGGTGGTCAGTGACACAAACACCGGAGAACGTCTCCGCCGCAGCGAAGCTCGTGTACTGAAGCGCAGCAGATCTCGTCGCCCTCATCTCATCGGGCTTCACCTTCGGGACCGTCGCCGCATCGGGCTTCACCTTCGGGGCCGTCGCCGCTGGCTTCGCTTCCCCAGTCGGGCTCGGCTTGCCGGCCTCCCCGCTGCACGCCGTCATCAGAACCAGTGCCCCACCCGCGGCCAGCACGGATATGCTGCGGCCGACCCACTTCCGGATCTTCATGCGCGGGAACGTAGCAGTTCGTCGGCGACGAGTTGTTCTCAATCGAGGTCGAGGACTGAGCGGCACCGCGAGGGCACGGCCACGACAAGTCCCAGGCCCGTCTCCGCAAGGGAAGAGGGCCGCTCCGGTGTCAATCCGTCGCCGGCCACACCTCGGGCCCGCCGCCGTGCCACTCCACCAGGGGCGACATCGCCACGTCCAGTTCGTCCATGCCTTCCAGACCGGCCCGCTCCATGAAGACTGACAGGTCGTGCAGGCTGTACGCCGTGCCGATGGTGGTCCCGTCGGCTCGCACCTGCCGGCCGCCGCCTTCCCCGGGCGGGTCCACGATCACGCGAGCAGTCATGGCACCATCCTGCGGCCGGGCCGTGCGGGACGCATCGCGGCGTGGATCAGTCGAGGTACCCGAGCGCAGCGTCGGGCCACCGTCCTGGTCAGGGCAGCGAGGGCCGTCCACAGCCGCGTCAGACGCTGACTACCGCCCACACCGCAGAGGAGACCGCGGGCACCACGGTCTTCGGGTACTGAAGGGATCGGTGTGCTCGCACCATCCCGGTCCGCCGCACGGAAGCCCTGGCCATATCAAATAAGGACATATCGGTTCATTGTCCCAACCATTCTTCGGGCACGTTCGGGTTCAGTACACCCGGCGGTGGCAGCCGGTTCACGACCCGCCTTTAACGTGCCTTTACCCGGTATCCCGCCGGGCGCGTTTGTGGCTGCCACAAGAGGAGCCGTGAATGCCTCATCGATCGAGGAGCATCGGCGATGCGCAAATCCGTCAGAATCCTGACGGTCCTCGCCACTGCGGGCGCGCTGGCCGCCAGCATGCCGGCGGCGGCCAACTCCGCGCCCAAGGACACCCCTGCCAAGGGCAAGGACATCCGCAACATCATCTACCTGCTCGGCGACGGCATGGGCCGCACCCACGTCACTGCCGGGCGTGAGCGCTTCTACGGCGCCGAGGGCAAGCTCAACATGGAGCGCATGCCCTTCTACGGCGCCGTCTCGACGTACGCCGTCGAGAAGGGCAGCGACCAGCCCGCACTGGTCACCGACTCCGCCAGCGCGGCCACCGCCTGGGCGTCGGGTGTGAAGACCTACAACGCCGCTATCGGCGTGGACTCGTACGAGAAGTCCGCGCCGACCCTGATGGAGCAGGCCAAGAAGGCCGGCTTCGCCACGGGCAACGTCTCCACCGCTGAGATCACCGACGCCACTCCGGCCGGCATGTTCAGCCACGCGCTGCTCCGCGGCTGCCAGGGCCCGACCTACTCCGACGCCTCGTGCCTGCCGAAGAACGCTGACGGCACGTACGAGAACAAGCCGGCCGACAAGACCCTGATCACCCCGATCGCCCAGCAGATCGCCCGCAACGGCGTCGCTGACGTCATCCTCGGTGGCGGCCTGTCCCGCTTCCAGCCGGACGACGAGAAGGCGATGAAGGCCCAGGGCTATCAGGTCCTCGGCAGCTTCGGTGACGCCAAGCTCAGCGAGCAGACGGCCGCCAGCCAGCAGGCCGCCACCAAGTCCGAGCTTGACAAGGTCAAGAAGGGCAAGGTCATCGGCCTGTTCAACCGCGGCAACCTGACCGTGGAGAACGCCAAGGCCAAGCTTCCGGCGGGTGCCGCCGAGAAGCAGGAGCCGACCCTGGCGGAGATGACCAAGAAGTCCATCTCCCTGCTGGACGGTGCCTCCAAGAAGGGCTTCCTGCTCCAGATCGAGGGCGCGCTGATCGACAAGCGCTCGCACGCCAACGACGCTGCGCAGACCCTTGACGAGATCAAGGCGTTCGACGACGCCGTCAAGGCCGCGGTCGACTTCGCCAAGAAGGACGGCCACACCCTGGTCGTCGTCACCGCCGACCACGAGTGCGCCGGCTTCAACATCATCGAGCGTGGCACCTTCACCAACGCCGAGGCGGCCGCGCCTCCGGTGAACGTCGACTCGGGCAACACGGCGAACAACTCCACGCCGTCGCGCGCGGGTGGCAACGTGCTCGACCGGACCCGCTCCACCGGCATCGTCAACGGAGCCGGCGCGGGTGACGCGAAGAACTTCGCCCCGGCCACCTTCCGCACCGCCGACGACCCCAAGGGCGTCAAGGACGGTTCCCCGGAGGCCAGCCTGTGGCTGACCTACCTGTCGGGCAACCACACCGGTGCCGACGTGCCGATCTACGCCTTCGGCCCCGGCGCCGACGCTTTCGGTGCAAGCCAGGACAACACCGACCTGTACCGGAAGATGTACACGTCGCTGTTCCGCTCGCAGCCGGCCAAGCAGCAGCACTGATCACGTGAAGCGGGGCCGGGAGCGCATACCGCGCTCCCGGCCCCGTCCGGTTTCCGCACCCGCTCCTGACGAAGGCCGACTGGCCAATGCCGGCAGCCCAGGGACGCGGAAGCCGTCGGTCGGGCGCCGACCGTCCCGAGTCCGTACCAGGAGTCCTCCCCATGACCCTTCCCGCAAGCCCCCGCAGCCGTACCCGTGTTCGCGTCGCCTCCGCCACGGCCGTGGGTGTCCTCGTGCTCGGCGCACTCACCGGCTGCACCAGCAACGGCCAGGACAGCCGGCCGCACAGCACGGCATCGTCGGCCACGTCCAGCGAACTCGCCCTGCCCACGCCTCGTTCCGCCCCCGCTCCGGCGGCCAGCCTCAGCCCCGCCGCCACCCCCGGTGAGGTCCGTATATCGGACGGGCCCTTCACCGACCGGGTCCGGATCACCAAGCTCGCCCTCGCCGAGGGACCGGCCGCCGTCACCGGACACCTGGTCGTCACCTCCGACGTCAGCGACCTCATCGCCCTCGAGTTGCGTGCCGCCTACTACGACGCCCAGGGCCGCCTGCTGGGCACCGGCACCTTCGAGCACACCGAGGAGGGCCACGCCCACGGGGAGCACTCCGGCCCGCAGGCCGAGAACGGGGGGATCGACTTCACCATCCCCGCCAAGGGCATCCAGGGCACCCCTGCTGCCGCCGTGGTCTCCATCCCGGTGCTGGTGAACGAGTAGCGGCGGTTTTACGGCCGACGGGCCGCGGAGTGGCTCTGAGCAGGTCGCGAGCCGTAGTGGGTGGTGTGTTGTCCCTCCTGGGGGAGCAATAGCGTTGATCACCTGCATGACCTTTCCGGCTGCCCGCCCGAAGCTTCCACTCCAGGTCCAAGTCTGTTGGCGGGCTGCTGGGCGTTGTTCTGAGACGGGCGCTGCGGTCCCTGTCAGCGATCTCGCCTAGCCTCCGGTCATGAGCATGATCGGTGAGTACCTGCGTGTCACGGCTGCTGAGCTTGACCGAGTGATCCAAGACCCCGACTGGGCGTTGGACTTCGTTGCAGAGGTCCAGGACGCCGAGGAGGAGTCCGAGCCTGCGCCGGCTGAGGCGCGTCACTTCAGCACGTACAAGACCTGGGACATGCTCGGCTTCTTGCTGGAGCGTGCCGAGTTCTCGGTGGACGTGATCCATGGTGAGGAGCCGTTCGCCGAGGACGAGGACTGGGGATACGGGCCTCCGAGGTACCTGCGGCCCGAGCGGGTCCGGCTCGCCGGGGAAGCTCTGAGGGCGACCACCTACACCCAGCTCATCAGTGGGGTGGATCCTGCTGAGCTGACCAACGCTGAGGTGTACCCCCTTGCTGGGGCGTACCCCCTCGGATGGAGTGAGCCCGGCGTGCTGGAGTGGGCGCGTCACTGGTACGACGGACTCACACAGTTCTTCGAGGCTGCCGCCAGGGCGAACGACGCGGTGCTCGTCTGGCTGGACTGACAGGCTCCTGATAAGGCAGTTCGTTCAGGCGCCGCTGCACGAACGTCCTCCTTGGGACTCGAACGGGCGGAAGATGACGTTCGTTGCCAGACTGCCGACGTGGATCAAGAGCACCAAGAACCGAGTCGAGGTTCTGCGAGCCATCGAGCGCATCAGGGCCTCGCTGGTGAATTGAAAGCTCTGCGGGGCGCCTGGTTCAGCGGGCACGACCCCGGGCCTGGGGCACGTGGCGGGCACGGCGGCGAGGACGACGGTGCCGCTGGGAGGCTCGCACCCACTTGACCTGCGGTGGAGCGACGGGCGCGCTTGACTGCCGAAAGGTCTCGAAAAGCGTAGTGGCGCGAGTCACCGTGGGTCCAAATCCCACACCCACCGCAGCAGGTCAACGTAAGACCAGGTCAGAAGGGGTGCCGCTCTCCGCAGTGGCACCCCTTCCGCGTGATCCTGTCCCACCCTGACTCACCGGTATCGCAGCATCACGATTCGGCCCGTTGGGTGATGGCCGCCTCGGTGCGGTCTCCCAGGAACTCGTACCACCGGCGTTCCAGGCAGACGTAGCGCACGTCCGCTTCGACGAGGCTCAGGAAACCCGACACGGTCTCGGTGAGACGTTGCTGGAGCCCCGTGTCGGCCAGCGTCCCGTCCTCGGCGAAGGCCTGGTAGCTGTCGGCCAGGCTGAACATGTCCGGGTAGACGCGGGTGCCCAGGTGCTCCAGGGGAACCCTCAGGGCCCACAGCCCCCGGTTGCCGCCGATCAGGGACGGCGAGGCGGAGACGAGCATCGCGTGCTTGCTCTTGAACGGCTGCGGCCGGACACGGGAGACCCAGTCGATCGCGTTCTTCAGCACTCCCGGCACGGAGGCGTTGTACTCCGGCGACGAGATGACGAAGGCGTCGCTCTGCTCGAGTCGGTCGCGCAGGGCGAGGGCGCCCTGCGGCAGCCCTTCGGTCGCCTCCATGTCGCCGTCGTACAAGGGCATGTCGAAGTCGTGCATGCCGGCGAGGTCGACGGTGGCACCGGTGTCGGAGATGAGCCGGGCCACGAGGGAGGCGAGGCGTGCGTTGGCCGAAGCGGTCCGCAGTGCCGCACCGAAGACCAGGAACCGCAGCGGGCCGGGAGGCGTGTCCGTGGGCATGGATCCGTCCTTCCGCCGTGGGGACGCGCCTCCAGCGGGGGCGCCCCACTGACCAGTGTGGTTCCGGGAGCGCCGCCGTGCGACCGGCGGCCGGAGCCGGCCAGGCCGATGATCGGGCGCCCGCTCGGGGCCGTTCTCGTCGGGGGCTCAGGGCCGGTGGCCCGTCAGACGGGCCGCGGAGGCTATGGTCGCGCGGGCCTCGTGCTCGGTCAGGCCGGTGTGCAGGGCCGCGTCGACCAGGGGGGTGACGAGGGCGGGGCCGATGCCGTCCTCGTAGGCGCGGCAGGCGGCCCAGAACAGGCGGGTGTTGCGCTGGCCCTCGTGGGCGCCCAGGACGAACTGCACCAGGCCCTCGCCGTGCCGGCCCGCCGAGGACGGTGCGGGGTGGCGGGCGGTACGGGGCGGGGGGAGCAGGAGGCGCAGGAGGGCGCGCGGACAGGGGGCCGGCGCGAGGTGCGCGGTGCCGGGGGAGGTGACGTAGACGCCGTGTCCGGTGCGGGAGCCGGGGCCGACCAGGTAGCCGCCGGCGCCGCGGATGTCGATGCCGGGGGCCAGGCGTCCGGCCGAGTTGGGGACGACGACGTCGGGCGGCCCGCTCAGCCACAGGTGGCGGCCGCCGCTGGGGGTCAGGACGACCACGGTGGCGGGGATGGCGAACAGGTGGCGCTGAGCGAGTTCACGCAGGGCCGCCGAGGCGTTCGTGCCGGTCTTGGTGTCGAGATCGACGCCGATCAGATGGTGCGGGGGCAGTCCGCAGGCGATGCCGTAGCCGGTCGCCCAGGGTGCGGCGGCGAACAGTTCCCGGATGCGGGCCGGGTCGGTCGAGGCGTCGTACACCCCGTGGCCGAAGCGGCCGCACTCGCCGTGGCAGGGCGGACCGGGCGGGCCCACCGGGCCGGGGCCGTCGCGGTGGGGGGAGCGCAGGGCCGGGAGTTTCGTCCGGGACAGGGGGATGACGGCCAGTCCGCGTTCGGCGGCTGACAGGGCGTGCGCGAGGGCCAGCGTCGTGGCCTGCCGGTCGATGGTGGCCATGCTTCTATGTTCGTACGTACGTTCGAAAAAGAAAAGAGGGGCGGGCGCGGCGCGCCGTGGGGCGGTGTTTTCGGGCGGCTTCCGGAGGGACGCCTCAGCCCTTGCGGCGCATGGGGAGCAGCGGTCCGCATCGCCCCCGTCGGAGCTTACGGGGGCAGGAAAGGTGGCGAAAGGGGTTTATCGATATGTCCTCACGCTTGCGTGCGAATCGGGCGCTTCGGGGTGGTTCGCCGGGTTCCGGTGGGCAACTCTGATCTCGCGACGTCGTGAGAAGGCCCGGGCGGTCGGCCAACTGCCCAGGTGAAAGCCGTACTTCATGTACTCCCCGGCAAGGCAGCCGGTGTGTACCTCGTACTGGAGGAGCAACATGGCAAGCATCCGTACCGCCCGTGTTCTCGCCGCCGCGGCGGCCATCCCCCTCGCCGCGGCGCTCTTCACCGGCGTCGCCGCCGCGGGCACGGGAGCCATCGCGGGCGACGGATCGAACGCGGGCGTCGCGGGCGTCGTCGGCAGCGGGGTCGGCCGCGACAACAGCGGCAACTCGTCCACCACGCAGCAGCAGGCGGTCGGATCGGGCGCCTCGAACCAGAGCAACACCGCACAGGTCAACCGCTCCGCGTTCACGGCCATCCAGCAGGGCAACAAGAACGTCGTCATCCACTTCACCCGTCTGTGGTGAGCCGGGGTGGGCCGGCGCGCATTCTGGGGACCCGCCGGTCCTGAACCCCCTGGTGGGTGTGCTCGTGGGGACGTAACACACCTTTGCGCGGCGGTGCTTCGGCGCCGCCGCGCAGACGTGTTCCGTGCGACCGCGGCAGGCGGCCGCGCCCGGGAGGGCGGTCGCCCGGGACGCCGTCCAGGACGTCCCCCAGGGGTGAACCCGCAGTACACATGCCCCGTTCCTCCACCTTCAGGAGGTGCGGCCAACCCCACCCCTACAACCTGAGGCGGACTCGGCTGCGGGACCTGCGGGCGATCCGCGGGAGCGGGTGCCGCTCCTAGCGTGGAGCCATGACCACACCCGTCTGCACCAGCGTGTCGAAAGCCGCCGTACCGGCGACCCGGACTCCGGCGTACCCGTCCTTCGCGTCGTACGTACGGGCCCGGCAGCCGCTGCTGCTGCGCACCGCCCGGTCGCTGACCGCGAACCCGAGCGACGCGGAGGACCTGTTGCAGACCGCGCTCACCAAGACGTATGTGGCGTGGGAGCGGATCGAGGACCACCGGGCGCTCGACGGCTATGTGCGCCGCGCGCTGCTGAACACCCGCACCTCGCAGTGGCGCAGGCGGAAGGTCGACGAGTTCGCCTGCGACGAACTGCCCGAGCCGGAGCCGGCGCCCGGGACGACCGACCCGGCGGAGCAGCAGGCGCTGCGCGACGCCATGTGGCGGGCGATCATGAAGCTGCCCGCCCGGCAGCGGGCGATGGTCGTCCTGAGGTATTACGAGGACCTCTCCGAGGTCCAGACGGCCGAGGTGCTCGGAGTATCCGTGGGGACGGTGAAGTCGGCGGTGTCGCGGGCGCTCGGCAAGCTGCGGGAGGATCCGGAACTGGTGCGCGTGCGCTGACCGTTGGGGGAACGTTGTGTGATCGATCATCCGGGACTAGTGACATACCACGCGGTATGTGAGCAGAATCAGCGCAGCCCTTACCACCGCGTAGGCGACGCCGCCCCGGGAGGACGCCGTGCTGAGCACCATGCAGGACGTACCGCTGCTGATCTCGAGGATCCTGGCCCACGGGTCGACGATCCACGGGGCGTCGCAGGTGATCAGCTGGACTGGTGACAGCGAGCCGCACCGCCGCTCCTTCGCCGGGATCGGCGAGCGCGCGGCCCAGCTGGCGCACGCCCTTCGCGACGACCTCGGCGTCGCTGCCGACGACCGTGTGGCCACCCTCATGTGGAACAACGCCGAGCACGTCGAGGCGTACTTCGCGATCCCGAGCATGGGCGCGGTGCTGCACACCCTCAACCTGCGGCTGCCCGCCGAGCAGTTGGCCTGGATCGTCAACCACGCCGCCGACCGCGTCATCATCGTCAACGGCTCCCTGATCCCGCTGCTCGGACCGCTGCTGCCGCACCTGAAGACGGTCGAGCACGTCGTCGTCTCGGGCCCCGGCGACCGCACCCCGCTCGACGGCTCCCACGCCCGGGTGCACGAGTACGAGGACCTGATCGCGGCCAAGCCGGTCACCTACGACTGGCCCGAGCTGGACGAACGCCAGGCCGCCGCCATGTGCTACACCTCCGGCACCACGGGTGACCCCAAGGGCGTGGTCTACAGCCACCGTTCGGTCTACCTGCACTCCATGCAGGTCAACATGAGCGAGTCCATGGGCCTGACCGACCAGGACACCACGCTCGTGGTGGTCCCGCAGTTCCACGTCAACGCCTGGGGCCTGCCGCACGCCACCTTCCTGTCCGGCGTCAACCTGCTGATGCCGGACCGCTTCCTGCAGCCGGCTCCCCTCGCCGAGATGATCGAGCGGGAGAAGCCGACCCACGCCGCCGCCGTGCCCACCATCTGGCAGGGGCTGCTCGCCGAGCTGACCGCCCGGTCCCGCGACGTCTCCGCCCTCACTCAGGTCACCATCGGCGGCTCGGCCTGCCCGCCCTCCCTCATGGAGGCCTTCGACCGGCTGGGCATGCGGGTCTGCCACGCCTGGGGCATGACCGAGACCTCCCCGCTCGGCACGGTGGCCCGCCCGCCGGCCCACGCGGTCGGCACCGACGAGGAGTTCGGCTACCGCCTCACCCAGGGCCGCTTCCCGGCCGGCGTCGAGGCCCGCCTGACCGGACCCGGCGGCGAACGCCTCCCCTGGGACGGCGAGTCCGCGGGCGAGCTGGAGGTCCGCGGACCGTGGATCGCGGGCGCCTACTACAACGGCCCCGGCGCCGAACCGCTGCGCCCGGCCGACAAGTTCAGCGAGGACGGCTGGCTGAAGACCGGCGACGTCGGCACGATCAGCCCCGACGGCTTCCTCACCCTCACCGACCGGGCCAAGGACGTCATCAAGTCGGGCGGCGAGTGGATCTCCTCCGTCGAGCTGGAGAACGCCCTGATGTCCCACCCGGACGTCGCCGAGGCCGCAGTCGTCGCCGTCCCCGACGACAAGTGGGGCGAGCGCCCGCTGGCCACCGTCGTCCTCAAGGAGGGCGCCACCGCCGGCTTCGAGGTGCTGCGCGCCTTCCTCCAGGAGGAGCGCGGGATCGCCAAGTGGCAGCTCCCGGAACGCTGGACGATCATCGAGACTGTTCCGAAGACCAGCGTCGGCAAGTTCGACAAGAAGGTGCTGCGCAGGCAGTACGCCGCCGGAGAGCTGGACGTCACCCGGATCTGACCGCGGACCGGACGGCACACGCACGCGCACGCGTACGACGCCGGGGCGCCGGGCGGGGAGCACCACGGATCCCCGCCCGGCGCCCCCGCGTCGTAAGGACGTGGGCCAGTCGGTCGGCTGGGCGGCTGGTCAGTTGGTACCGATGCGGGCCAGCAGGTCGACGATCCGGCTCTGCACCTCGTCGCTGGTGGACCGCTCCGCGAGGAACAGCACCGTCTCGCCCGAGGCCAGCCGCGGCAGGTCGGCCTGGCCGACGGCGGCCGTGTAGACGACCAGCGGCGTGCGGTTGAGCTGCCCGTTCGCGCGCAGCCAGTCCAGGATCCCGGCGCGGCGCCGGTGCATCTGCATCAGGTCCATCACGACCAGGTTCGGCCGGAACTGCCCGGCGAGCGTCACCGCGTCGTTGTCGCTCGCGGCCCGCGCCACCTGCATCCCCCGCCGCTCCAGCGTCGCCGTCAGCGCCAGCGCGATCTCCGCGTGTTCCTCGATCAGCAGCACACGCGGCGGATGCTGCTCGCTGTCGCGCGGCGCGAGCGCCTTCAGCAGTACGGCCGGATCGGCGCCGTAGGCCGCCTCGCGTGTCGCCTGCCCGAGTCCGGCCGTGACCAGCACCGGCACCTCGGCGGCGACCGCCGCCTGCCGCAGCGACTGCAACGCCGTGCGCGTGATCGGCCCGGTCAGCGGGTCGACGAACAGCGCGGCGGGGAAGGCCGCGATCTGCGCGTCCACCTCCTCGCGCGAGTTCACGATGACCGGCCGGTAGCCACGGTCGCTCAGCGCCTGCTGGGTGGTGACGTCGGGGGCCGGCCAGACCAGCAGCCTGCGCGGGTTGTCCAGCGGTTCCGGCGGCAGTTCGTCGTCCATCGGCTGCGGCCGCGGGGTGTCCGCGATCTCCACGGCACCGCCGGGACCGTCCAGCGGCTCGGGACCCTCGGCGGCGTTCTCGTCCGGCGCCCCGATGGCGTACGACCGTCCGCCGCCCTCGGTGCCGACGGCCATGGCGGGTCCGCCCACGGAGGGTTGCGCGGGGGGCTGCTCGGCCGGCGGGTGCGGGCGGGCCGTCTGGTCCGGCCGCTGTGCCTGCGTCTGCGGCGGGGTCTGCGTCTGGGGGCGCGCGGCGGCGGCCGGGTCGGGCGGAGTGCCCAGTTTGCGGCGGCGGCCGGAACCGCCGGTCGTCTGCGGGGGCGGCGTGGCCGACGGCGGCTGCGGTGCCTGCACCTGTGCCGCCTGCCGGCTGAACGGCACGCCCTGCCCCAGCGTGCGCACGCTGATCGCCCGCCCTTGGGTCGAGTTGGGGTCGACGGGAGCGGCGGCCTCGGCGGGGAGCGGCTGGGCCGCGCGCGGTGCCGGGGCGCCGGGGCCGGGCTGCTGCCCGGTGGCCTGTCCCGTCGCCTGCTCGGGAGGGAGGACGGGGCCGGCGGCGGCCGGGATTCCGGGGGGCGGCGTACCTGGAGTACCGGATGCACCAGGTGCAGGCGGCTGGGGAAGGGCCTGGGCCGGGGGCATGGGGGCGCCGGTGGCGTTCGGCGGTACGGGGCCGCCACCCGCGCCGGGGGCTGCCTGCGCCGGGGTGTCCGGGGCCGGGATGCCTTGCGCCGGGACGGGCTGCGCGGGGAGCGGCCCGGCCGAGGGCTGGGCGGGAGCCGGGGCCGGGACGGCGGGGTTCTGCGCGGGAGCGAGTGCGGCGGGCTGCTGGGGGAGCGGCTGACCGGCGATGCCGTGCGCGGGGGCGGGCGCCGTACCCGCGGCCCCGTGTTCCGGCGACGGCACCTGTGCGGGCAGGGCCGCCTGCCCGGACGGATGCTGCGTGGGCGGCACCTGTCCAGGAACGAGCTGCTGCCCGGGAACCTGCGGCCCTGCACCCGGTTGTCCGGGAGCCGCCTGGGGCACGGCGGGGTGACCGGGCAGACCCTGTGGCGTCACGGGCTGACCGGGAGTCATCTGTTGCGGGGCGGGCTGTCCCGGCACGCCCTGCGGTGCGACGGGCTGAGCAGGCAGGCCTTGCGGTGCGGCGGGCTGACCGGGCATTCCCTGCGGCAGTACGGGTTGACCGGGCAGGCCCTGGGGGGCGACGGGCTGACCGGGAGTCACCTGTTGCGGGGTGGGCTGTCCCGGCACGCCCTGCGGCACGGCGGGCTGAGCGGGCACGCCCTGCGGCACGGCGGGCTGACCCGGAGTCATCTGCGGAACGGGCTGCGGGAGCGCCTGGGCGCCACCCGGGCCTGCCTGAGCCGGAACGCCCGGTCCGGCCGTGCCCTGCGCGGGCGCGCCCGGCAAGGGCACGGGCACAGCCCCGGCAGGCGCACCCGGAACACCCGGAACAACCGGAACAACCGGAACGCCCGGCGCGCCTTGCACGGGCGTCGCGCCCGCCGCCGCGGTGTCCTGCGGCTGGGCCACCGCCCGCCGCCGGCGTCCCGTCGGCGCGCTCGTGGGGTGCGGCTGCGGCGGCGTGTGGTCGTCGGCCTGGTCGTGGCGTACGGCCTCGTGCTGCCCTTCGTCACCCAGGGGGGCGACGGCAGGGGCGCCCTGCGCCGGCACCCGGGGCGCCGGCGCGGCCTCCGGGCCCTCGGCGGGCCGGTCGGCCTCCGCGGGCGGCAGGGCGAAGACAGGGCGGGGGGCCGCCTCCTGTGCGGCGGCACGCTCGGTCGCCGCCGCCAGGGCACGCCGACGGCGACCGGTCGGCTGTGGGCCGGAAGCCGCCGGGTTCTCGCCGCTCGCCGCCTCGGTCTGCGTGGCCTCAGGTTGCGTGTCGGCAGCCGCGGGCAGCGCCGCCGGCAGTGCCTCGGGCGGACCGACCTCGCGCCGGGCGCGCCGGCCGGTGGGCGCGGGTACGCCCTGCGGCGGCACCGTACCGCCGAGTCCCGTACCCGAGGCCGCCGTTCCCGCGCCGTGCTCGGCCGCCATGACCACGGCACCCTCGGACACGCCCGCCGCGTCGTCGGCGGGCCGTCCGCGCCGCCGTCCCGTACCGCCGGAGCCGTCCGCGTCCTGGGCCGGAACCTGCCCCGTCTCCTGGGGCGGCTCGGCCGCCCGCCGCCTGCGCCGACCGGTCGGAGCCGCCGCGGTACCGGCGGTCTCCCCCTCGCTGTCACTTTCCAGGAACGCGTCCGTCGAGGACCGCCGGGCCCGCCGCCGTCCGCCGCCCGAAGGCTGCTCGGGCACGGCGGGCTCCGCCGGGGCGGGCTCTTCGGAAACCGCGGCCGGCTCCAGGGCGTGAACCGGGGCCGGGGGCGGGGCCGCGACGACGCCGGCACCGCCGCCGAGCGGCACCTCCAGGACGTACGCGCTGCCGCTCATGCCCGGCACCTCGTGGGTCTGGAGCACACCGCCGTGCGCCCGGACGATCCCGCGCACGATCGGCTCGTGCACCGGGTCTCCCCCGGCGTACGGCCCGCGCACCTCGATCCGGACGACCTCACCGCGCTGCGCCGCCGCCACCACGACGGTGTTGTCCATGTAACCGCCCGCCGAGACGGGCGAGTTCCCGGTCGCGTCGACGCCTGCGACGTCCGCGACGAGGTGCGCGAGCGCGGTGGCCAGGCGCCGCGGGTCGACCTCGGCCTCGATGGGCGGCGCGTGCACGGCGAACTGCACCCGCCCGGGGCCGATCAGCTCGACGGCGCCGTCGACACCGGCGGCGACGACCGCGTCCAGCATCACCTTCGTCCGGGTGATCCCCTCGCTGCCGGTGTCGAGGCGCTGATAGCCCAGGACGTTGTCGATCAGCGTCGTGATCCGGGAGTACCCGGCCGACAGGTGGTGCAGCACCTGGTTGGCCTCGGGCCACAGCTGTCCGGCGTCGTCGGCGGCGAGGGCGGCCAGCTCGCGGCGCAGTTCGTCCAGGGGTCCGCGCAGGGAGCCGCCGAGGAGCGTCAGCAGCTGCTCGTGCCGGCCGGCCAGCGCCTCGTAGCGGTCCTTCTCCCGCTCGCCGAGGGCGGCGTAGCGCTCCTCGTTCGCCGCGAGTTGCTCCTCGTGGCGCTCGGTGAGTTCCTCGATCTCGGTGACGTGCTGCTGGCGCAGGGCGGTGAGCTCGGAGGCGTGCTCCTCGGCGAGCTGTTCGAGCTGCTCCTCGTGGCGCTGTTCCTCGGCGGCCTTCTCGTCGGCGAGCGCGTCGTAGGGGCGCCGGTCGGTGAAGGTCATGACGGCGCCGACGAGCTGGTCGCCGTCGCGCACCGGCGCGGTGGTCAGATCGACGGGAACCTTGTCGCCGGCCTTGGACCACAGCACCTGCCCGCGCACCCGGTGCTTGCGCCCGGAGCGCAGGGTGTCGGCGAGCGGGGACTCCCCGTACGCGAAGGGGGAGCCGTCGGGGCGCGAGTGCAGGACGAGGGTGTGCAGCTCGCGGCCGCCGAGTTCACCGGCCCGGTAGCCCAGTATCTGGGCGGCGGCTGGGTTGACGAGCACGATCCGCCCGTCGGTGTCGGTGCCCACGACACCCTCGGCGGCAGCCCGCAGGATCATCTCGGTCTGCCGTTGCGAACGGGCCAGTTCGGCCTCGGTGTCGACGGTGCCGGACAGATCGCGGACGACCAGCATCAGCAGTTCGTCGCCGCTGTAGCCGTGACCGTCGTAGGCCTGCTGGCTGTTCTCCAGATTCGCGCTCGTGACCTCGACGGGGAACTCGGACCCGTCGGTCCGTCGCGCCGTCATCCGGGTGGGCTTGGTCCGCCCGCGCGGGTCGATGTGGTCGGGGCGGCGCATGGAGCCGGGAATCAGCTTGGAGTCGAACTGCGGCAGCAGATCGAGCAGGCCCCGTCCGACGAGGGCGGTGCCCGGCGTCTCGAAGGCCTCCAGCGCGATGGTGTTGGCGTTGACGACGGTGCCGTTCGCGTTGACCAGCACCAGGGCGTCGGGCAGCGCGTCGAGTATGGCAGCGAGGCGAGCAGCGCCTCGGGATGGCCTGCTGCTCACGAGACGCTTCCTCCCTGTCACCGCACCTTGCCGACCGCGGAGGCCATCTTGCCAACCGGCCCGCAGCGTGTCACGCGAGGGAGTCTATGCGCTGAGGTTGCTCCCGCGACGCCGGATGAGAGGGAGGTCGCACGCGGAGTTGACGTCGAACCTGTGACCGGACGATTTCGCTTCGCACGACCTCCGCGAGACCTTTACGGACTCCCGGTCCACCACACCTTCGACACGTGCCTACGCGCCGGTACGTGCCGGTGCCCCGTCCCCGCCTGTGCACGGGTACGTGCCGGTGCCCCCGTTTCCCGCCTACGCACGGGCACGTGCCTGCGCGCGCAGGTTCCCGCCTACGCGCCGCTACGGGACACCGCGGCCGGCCTCGGAGCGCTGAGGTCGGGCAACAGCGGCACGAGCCGGTTCCAGCGGTCGATCCGGCAGCCGTCGCGGCGGTCGTAGGCCGCGTCGACGCGGCGCCCGGCCCACGTCCCGGTGATGCGGGCGGTGGCAGGACCGCCGTACTGCATGGTGCACATGCTGTCGTAGGGCACGGGGGCGAAGGGCTCCCGCCCCCAGCGCGTGTTCCGGTCGAGCACGTCGCAGGCGCGGCGGGCGTCCGGGTGACTACCCCTGGCCGGGTGGCAGTACAGCCTGTAGGTCCCGTCCCTGCCCGGGCCCGCGTGCCGCACGGTGACGGTGAGGTGGTCGCCGGCCCGGTCCTCGACCCGGACGGGCGGCGGCGCCGCGGCCGAGGCGGCGGGCACGGCGGAGACCGAGGCGAGTCCGGCGAACACGGCGGAGGCGCCGAGTGCCAGCGCCCGCGACACCGCGGAACGTCGAGCTGGGAGAGATTCGATCTGCGTCATGCCCGGACTAACGCCTCGCGCCCCCGGACGTTGCGCCCCGGCCGCCCGACGCCACCAGAAGGACTTTGCCCTGGGCCCCACCCGCCTAGTACCGTAGGGGGCGATTGGTGACACCCCACTCGGCTGTGTCATCATCTGCACGCACCACTCGCGCGCTCGCGTGAGCGGTTGTGCTGGAGGCGTCGCCTAGTCCGGTCTATGGCGCCGCACTGCTAATGCGGTTTGGGCCTTAAAGCCCATCGAGGGTTCAAATCCCTCCGCCTCCGCGCATGATCACCGAAGCCCCGGTCCCTTCAGACCGGGGCTTCGGCGTTGTCGGCTCCGTCCCGCTTCAGACCTTGTTTCCGCAGGTCACAAGGGGTGGGGGGAATGGATTTCACATGACGGCGGCAGTCATGTAATGTTCTTCCTGTCGCCGCGAGCGGCCCGGAAGGGCCCAAAGCGAAGACGAAAAACAGAACAAGCACTCGTAGCTTAACGGATAGAGCATCTGACTACGGATCAGAAGGTTGCAGGTTCGAATCCTGCCGAGTGCACACAGGTCAAAGGCCCCTCAGGATGATCCTGAGGGGCCTTTGACATCAACGGCTGACATCAACGCAGCCCGAAGTGACGATCACTCCTCGGCGTGCGGCTCCTGATCGCCGTCTGATTCCTCCGCCGGCTCGTCCAGGCCCAGTGCGTCGTCCATCCGGGCGGCGGCGGCCTGGAGCGTCGTGCTCATCACGTGCGCGTAGGTGTCCAGCGTCATCGTGATCGTGCTGTGCCCGAGCGTTTCCATGATCGTGCGAGCGTCCACGCCCTGGGCGAGCAGGAGCGACGCGCACGTGTGTCGGAGGTCGTGCACCCGCACCCGCCGTACGCCGGCGTTCCGACACAGGATGGTGAGCATCCGGTTCAGGCTGCGGGGGTCCGTGACGCGACCGGTCGTCGTGGTGAAGATCAGCCCGTCCGGTTGCCCCGGTGTGGGCAGCCACTTCTTCCCTGCGACCTTGCGTTCCCGCTCCTGCTGGGCTCGGTGCTGTGCGAGTGCCCGCATGCAGTGCTTCGGGAGGGACACCGTACGAATGGAGCGCATGGTCTTGGGGCTGCCGAAGATCAGCTCACGCCGGATGCGCTGTACGTTCCGGCGGACACGGAGCTGTCCGTTCGTGAGGTCGACGTCCGCCCAGGTGAGGGCGAGCGCCTCACCCCGTCGCAGACCCGCGGACACGAGCAGCAGCCACAGGGCGTAGAGGCGGTGGGAGCGGGCGGTCTTGAGCATGATGCGAGCCTCTGCGGCGTCCAGCGGACGCACCTCCTTGCGGGTGACGATGGGGGTCTCCACGATCCGCGCGACGTTCCGCGCGATCAGCTCTTCCCGAATGGCCTGTTGCAGCGAGGACCGGAGGACGGCATGGATGTACTGGACGGTCCGGGCGGACGGGCGCCGCTTACAGCAACGGCCCACGGCGCAGCACGAGCGCTTGCCCTCAGGACGCTCCGCGTCCGCACCCCGCAGGCAGCACAGGCAGGAGTCCTTGAACTCCGCGAGGAACCGGCGCACGTCCGCCGGCGACAACCGGTTCAGCCGCTTCTTGCCGAGAGCGGGTCGGATGTACAGGCGGGTCAGACCCTCGTAACTGTTCAGCGTTGACGGCTTGAGCCGCTGGGGTGCGATGGTGGCGAGCCAGTAGGTGAGGTAGTCGCCGAACGCCATGGTGGACTCGGCGGCCGGAATGCCCTGACGGGTCTTCTCCTGCAACTCCGTCAGCTTCTCGGCCACTTCCGTGCGGGTCTTGCCGTAGGCGAACTTCCGGGTGCGGGTCCCATCAGGGCGGTATACGTAGGCAGCAGCCTGGTAACGGCCGTCCGCACGCTTGGTGATCGTTCCTTCGCCGTTGGCGCGACGCTTGGCCATTAAGCGGCTTCCTCCATCCGGTCATGCATGTACTGGCGAACTGCGTCGACCGGGACGCGGCGGGCCCGGCCGGACGTGTAGCTGTGGAGCTGTTTGGTGCGAATGAGGTCATAGACCTTGCTGCGGCTCAGCCGCAGAGCGGTCATGACCTCCGGGACGGTGAGGGCTTGGGGGTCGCTCGCGACGACGGTCAGCACGTTGAGACCTCCGGGAGAGGGCGGGGCCTGCGAATGGGGTTGGTTTCAGGGGCTCAGCAGCCCGTGTCTGTCCGAGGTACGGATTTCTGCGTCACCGCGTCATCTGCGTCATTCACGCGTCTGACCTGCGGTTTTGGGTGACGCAGAGGGCCGGGGGTGCGTCACCGGTGACGCAGGCTGTCCGTCACCGGTGACGCGGGTGACGCGGGGTGACGCAGCCGCCGGCCGTCTGCGTCACCGCTGTATGCGCAGGTCACCCGCCGTTTTCCGGGCCCCGGTGACGCAGGTGACGCAGCGTTCCTCTCTTAGGAAAAAAAGAGGGGGGTGTCTGTTGTGGTGCGGTGCGGCTCAGGGCGTGAAGAAGGAGCCGCTTCGCGGCGCGTCCAGCGCAGGGCGGCGCCGCCGCCGAACAGCAAGAGGAGCACGCCCGGCCGGTGGTGCTCCTCTTGCTTGTGCGGCGGGTCGGCGGTCGTCGGTCAGAACGACTGCTGCTGCTCGTGTGGGGGCGGGGCCGGTGAGCGGGTCATCTCGATGTAGCGGCCCTCTTTGGTGCGGCCCGAGTCGATCAGGACGCCCCGGGCGGCGAGGGTCGGCTGGAGGCGCTTGAGGCGGTCGGAGAGGACTTTGCCGGTGGTGGGCCAGCCCTTGGGCAGGGGGCGGAAGTCCTCGCCGGTGTAGAGGCGGGTGAGGCAGTGGAGCCACTCGGTGGAGGTCATGCGCTGTTCTGCGCCCTGTTCGATGTCTGCGGCGTGCCTGAGGACGGTCTGCGCGAGGAGATCGCCCTCAATGACGTCGTCGTTGAGGTCGTCCAGACTGGCCCGGTAGGCGGTGAGCGCTCCGAGGCCGGTTGCCGCGTCGAGCTGCGCGCACAGGTGAGCGAAGTCCGCCATGCGCAGGTCGGTCGGTGTCTCTGCCTCGACCGCGCGGACTTTCACCGTGAGGTCCAGGAGGGACCCGAGGACCACGGGCAGAACCTCCGCGTACTCAGCCCACAGTTCCGCCTCGGTGCGCCGGACGCGGGGCCGTTCCAGCCGCAGCGGCAGGAGCCGTTCTGCGAGGTCGGGGCGGATGACACCCACGTCGATACCGGTCAGGAGCAGGGGGCGGCGGTAGCGAGCACGGAACACGTCCCCGTCAGTGAAGAGAGCGCGCTTCACGTTCTCGGCGCCGGTGACGATGCAGCACATCGCGTCCGACAGGTCCGGGGTCATGTGGGAGAGGTTGTCCAGGGCCGTGACCCACCCTGCCGCCACCGCCGCAATCAGATTCTCCTCATCCTTCGGCGCCCGGCGCAGATCACCGCTCATGCCCTCGATGATCCGCACGAGCATCCGTCCGCCGGTGGACTTGCCCGCGCCCTGCGGCCCGGTGAGGAAGGGGGCGGGGACTGGCACGGACGGTCCGAGGCAGCCGACCAACCAGGCGATGGCCAGGCACTCGGTCTCCGCGGTGGCGAAGTTGCACAGCCGCAGCAGGAGATCGATGCCCTTGCCATCGGTGTCCTTGACGGGCAGGGGGAGTTCGCCGGTGAGCTGGGTGCGCCGCCAGCACACCTCACGCGGATCAGGGATGGCGATGTCCCAGCCGGTGGGGTGGATACGCACGGACTGCCCGTCACTGCGGCCCAGGTCCAGCCACGTCGCCCCGTCGAACCCCGGGGCGACGCGGATATAGACGGGCTGCACGTCCTCGGTCAGCGCGAGGGCTTCAATCAAGTCCAGCGCCTCCTTGAGCGCGGTCCCGTTGAACACGCCCAGCCCGTCCCTGAACAGCCCGACCATGAGTTCCTGCCGGTGGCTGCCCGTCGTGCCCTGCGAGCGGATCGGACGGGCCACGGGGTGGCCGTTCTTCTGCGCGTACACGGTCCCGTCGGCGGTGCGGAAGTACCGGAAGTGCGCCTGCGCGTAGTCGGCGATGACCTCGCGGGCCGGGGTCTTCTCGTCGTCGGACATAGTCACAGTCCCAGCGTGGTGAGGGCGTTGGTCCATGCGTCGGTGCAGTGGCGGGCTGATTCGCCCTTGGCCTGCGCGGCGGTGAACAGCCGCGCGGTGTGCGCCTCGGTGAGGCAGCCGCACCGGCCGTGCGTGGACAGCACGGCCAGGAAGGTCCGGTAGACGGTGGCGTGGACCGCGCTGCGGGCCTCGGTGATGCGCTGCTCGGCCATGGCGATGCCACGGTCCAGGTAGGCGGGCGTGCGGTGAGGGCACTCCCCGCCCCCGGCCCGTGCGGGCACAGTGATGGCCGCCGGCCGGACCGTGGCGGGTTCTTTCACGGTCAGCGCGCGCACGACGTCCGGGATTGCCGTCATGGTGCCGGCGCCGGGACCGAGCCACCGCGCGTACTGCATGGACGACTTGATGTCCACGCCGGGCCGTACGGCATTGGCGGACTGCATGACGCCCTGGTAGAGCCAGTGCTCACCCCTGGTCGTGGGCACGATTCGAGTTGCGGGCAGGCTCGCACGGGCCCATGCGATGGCTTCCGCGTTGTCGAGGTCGACGACGGTGAGGCCGGCGCCGCCGGGGTGGTAGGCCACCGCCGCCGCTTCCCGCCACGCTCGCGCCCACGTTGACGAGTTGATGGCGTGCGGGTCGGTGGCGGCGGCGGCCCAGCCGTGGCAGGGCGCCGGGCAGGTGCAGGGGCCGGGGGTCTTCATGTTCGGCCGGCCACCGCACGCGTTGTCGGCGCAGCGGCGGCAGTTGCCGAACGGAACCTTCCCAGCTCGTAACGGCAGCACGGGCACGCCGGAGGCTGCCAGGGAGAGAGCGGTATGCAGGTGCTCTCCCCGAATGTCGGTCGGTTCGGTCATGCTGGAAGACCTCCAACAGGTCTGTTGTGGATTGGTTGGACAAGGGCGGCCCCGTTTCATTGGCGTGAGTGGGGGCCGCCCTTGGCGTTGCTGGGACTGTCCGGCCGGGCAGGAGCGTCGTGGGCACGGAAGCGCGTGGACGCGGGCTGCGGCGGGTGTCATGCTCACGGCGGCGTCCGGCGCGGGTCCGACGCGCAGGGAGGAACCATGGAGCTCTATCTCGCCGTACCTCTTGTTCTGGTGGCGTTGCTCGTTGCCGCCATGGGCGTGGCGGCGGTTACCCGTGGCTGGGTGCCCCCCTGGAACCGGCGTCAAGTTCGCCGCGTTCGCCTCTATGGCCGGGGTCAGTTGATCCTTGCTGTCGCCCTGTGCTTGCAGGCATTCAGGCTGGGGACCAGCAATCCCGCCATCCGGTCGTTGGGGGCCCTGTTCGGCAGCGGGCTTCTGCTGGCCGGCATCTTCGTGACAAGGGCGAGCTTTCGCGCGGGTGGTAATCGACAGGGCAGCGGCACGGTGTCGTCGGGCGCGGGTCCGACGCGCAGGGAGAGACCATGAAGGTCTACATGGCCGTAGCAGGTGTTCTGATCGCCTTGCTCTTCGCCGCCTCCGGCGTGGCGGGGATTACGCGTGGCTGGGTGCCCCCCAGGCTCCCCACGAACCGGCGGCCGGTCCACCGCCCTCGCCTCTATGGCTGGGGCCAGTTGGTGTGTGCCTTCGGCATCCTCGGGAGTGGGGTGTTCTGGCTGGTGCTCACTGACCCCGACATTCGGCCGTGGGGCGCCCTGTTCAGCAACGTGCTTGGGCTGACCGGCATCATCCTGATGATGATGGGCCAGTACAGGGGTCGTAATCGGCAGGGCAGCGGCACGGTGTCGTCCGGCGTGGGTTCGGCGCGCAGGGAGGGACCATGAGGCTCTATTTCGACCTCTTTTATGGTCTGACGGTGTTGCTTTTCGCCGCCTCGGGCGTAGCCGCGGTTACCCGTGGCTGGGTGCTCCCCTGGGACCGGCGTCGGGTTCGCCGCGTTCGCCTCTTCGGCTGGGGTCAGTTGGTGATGGCCTTCGCCATGTGCTGGCCCGTGGTCTTCGGGCTGGTGATCAGCGCCCCCGGCATCCGGTGGTGGGTGACCCTGTCCGGTAACGGGCTTCTGCTGACCGGCATCCTCCTCACGTCGGTGAGCCTGCGCGCGGGTCGTAACCGGCAGGGCACCGGCACGCGCTAGCCGTGGAAGTGGTTGCGCTTGATCACGGCCCGGCGTTGTTCACGGTGGGGGCCACCCTTGGCGTAGCTGGGACTGTCCGGCCGGTCAGGAGGGTTGTGGGCTACGGAAGCGCGTGGACGCGGCGTGCGGTGGGTGCCATGATCACGGCGACGTCCGGCGTGGGTCGGGCGCGCAGGGAGGGACCATGTATCTCTACATCGCCATACCTGGTGTTCTGCTGGCGTTGCTCTTCGCCGCCTCGGGCGTAGCGGGGATTACGCGTGGCTGGGTGCTCCCCTGGAACCGGCATCGGGTTCACCGCGTTCGCCTCTACGGCTGGGGTCAGTTGGTGGCTGCCTTCGGCCTGTGCTGGCAGATCGTCTTCGGGCTGCTGATCAGCGACATCGGCATCCGACAGTGGGCCCTGTTCGGCAACGTGCTTCTGCTGACCGGCATCATCCTGATGGTGGTGAGCCAGCGCGCGGGTGGTAAGCGACAGGGCACCGGCATGCCCTAGCTGTGGAAGTGGTTGCGCTTGATCACGGCCCGGCGGATGTTCACGGTGGTGCCGCCCTTGTGGCCGCTCGCGGTGAAGACCTGGACGGCGATCCAGCCGCCGAAGATGACGGCGGCGAGGATGATGAGCTGGGTGATCAGCGCGGTCAGTGCGGCGATGAACGTGGTGAGCAGCAGCAGGCCGCCGCAGACGGCGAGGAACCCGACGCCGCCGAGGGCGACGTTCACCGCCGCGCGGGAGACGGCCGGCTTCGCGGCGACCGGTTCGGGCTTGGCCGGCTCGATGGCGTAGCCGGTGACGACCCGCCCGTCCGGCAGGACCACGCTCGCCACCGCAGGAACCGCGTGCGGCTGGACGGCGACGAGCGGTGCCGCGACCGGCACTGTCTGCGGGGTGATGGGGGTGGGGTGGTGGACTTCCACGGCCCGTACGGCGGGCGCGTGGCCGGTGGTCTCGGGGTACATGCGGAATCCCTTCCGGTGCTCGGTGAGGGAGGCGGAACCACCCCCTTGGGGGTGGCTGTGGAGGGGGTTTCAGGGGTGCTGACCTGCGTGCCTCCCTGACTCCCTGAACGATCATTTGTGCTGGTCAGGGCCAGGGAGGCGGGTCAGGGAGGGGTTCAGGGAGTTCTCCCTGTCTCCCTGACCCGTCGGGGGTCGCCTCCCTGTCATTCGGAGGCGGAAGCGGAACCGTCGCTGTCGCGGTTGGCGAGGGCGCGGGCGACGCGTTCGCGGGCGACGACCATGACGCCGTCGGACTTGTAGGGCTCGGCGCCGGCGCCGTCCAGGACGCGCTTGAGGTCGATGAACGACCACTTGCCGTAGGCGTCCTCGTTGAGGATCGCGAGCCGCTTGAGAACGTCCTTCGTGCGCACACGGGGCGCGTCCCCGAGGACGGTGGCGATGTCGGTGAGCGGGTCGCGTTCCTCGCTCCGCTCGATGACGTGCAGGGTGGTCACCCCGTCGCGCAGTGCCTTGGCCCGCTCCGCGATCGCGGCGGCCGGATCATCGTCGATGAAGTGGGTGCGCACCGTGATGGACGACTGCCCCTTGGGCATCTCGATGCCGTCGGAGGCGACGACCAGGGTTCCCTTGTCCAGGCCCTGGCGCAGCAGGTGCGGGGCGGCGCCGTCCTCAACGGCCTTGTCACCCAGCGCCATCCGGGACTGAGTCTCTGTGCCGAGCACGAGGGAGGCGCGGGTGTGGGCGCCCTCGCGGATCAGCTTGGGAAGGTTCTGGTCGGTGGGGTCTTGCGTGCCCTGCCACATCAGCACGTCGACCGCACGCCCCTGGTTGTGGATCTTGCGGACGGCCATGAAGTACCGGGACGTGGCCTTGGACCCGCCGTAGGGCCGCCTGTCCTCGTCGACGGCCGGGCACATGAACGCCACCTGCGCCTCGTCCACGAGGACGATGAGCGGCGGGAACACGGCGCCCTCGTCGGTGCGCTGCACCTCGATGCGGCGGTTCATCTCGTTCACCGCGTCCTCGACCATCTCGGTGACCTGGATGACGTGGTCGTCGGTCGGTCCCTGGATGAGGACGTCGGCGATGCCGTCGAACATGGCCCAGTCCCCGACGCCCTTGAGGTCGCCGAGCCAGAACTGCACCGACCGGTCCAGTGCGAGCCACAGGGCGAGCGCGCGCAGGGAGGCGGTCTTGCCCTGGTTCGACCGCCCTGTGACGAGCAGGTGGCGCTGATACAGGCTCAGTGCGGCAGCGTCTCCGCGCAGGTCCTGGCCCCAGGGGGCGCGGCCCTTGGTGTAGTCGGCGGTCAGGGTGTCGTCGGTGGCCAGCGGGGACGGGCCGATCGGCTCGTCCAGCGCCCCCGAGTCGGCGATCCACAGCCGCACGGTGCGGGCCGCCTCGGGGATGGTGATGAACACCTCGTGCTCGTGCCGGGTCAGGTTCTCGGCAAGCTTGCGGCGCCGCTGCTGCACCTCGATGGTCGACACCCCGGAGGGCAGGGTGACGTCGACCTCGACGCCGCATCCGGCGATGCGGATGGGCCCGAGCATGGACGCGCCGGCGTCGCCCATCTCCTTGATGGCGTTGCGTAGCGCCGGGACGCCGAGGTCGCGCAGGGCCTTGACCACGATCGAGGGGGTGATGGGCTCCCCCGCCGTGTCGCGGACGGTCGCGGGGAGCGCCCACTGGGGTGCGGCTTGCTGGTGGCTGCCGACGGCCCACAGAGCGAACAGGGCAAGAAACGGACCGATCGAGACGAGCGGCCCCCACACCACCTGAACGATCGTGATCATCAGGCGGATGAACTTGACCACGGCCATCAGCGGCGTGACCACGTCGGTGACGTCCTTGTTCGCGATGGCCAGGACCACCCCGAGGGTGACCAGGGAACCGATGCCCATACCGGTGCCGACCAGCACCCCCTTCGCGGCGTCCATCGGGGAGTGCAGCAGGTCCATGCGGCGGCGGTGCCGGGCCTCGCGGAAGCGCTGCCCGCGCTCCTCCCACTCGGCTGCGGCCTCGTAGTTCCCGGCGGCTTCCGCGGCCCGGAGCATGCGCTCGTAGCGGGCGGCGGTGCGGCCGTCCCAGGTCCGGCGGGCCACGATCCGCGCGCCCCCGAACACGTAGAGGGTGTGCCGGGCCGCGCCACGCGCGGCGGCCCTGGTCGTCTCGTGCGTAACCACCGCGCGGACGGCGCGGCCCGAGCGCACCCACAACGGCACGACCGGGGCGGCCGGCTGCTCGGGGACGACGGACAGGGCCGGGCGGGTGCCGACGGCGGCGGGCGGGTCGGTGTGCTTGTGCAGGTGAACGACGTTGCCGCTCATGGGGGAAACACTCCTGACTGCCCCGGGCCGGGGCGAAGCTGAAGGGGAGGCGGCGGGCCGGCCGAGCATGGCGCGGCGTTCCTTGAGGTAGCGGACCCGTAGTCAAGATCGGGTGCAGCTGACAAGATCTGGCCATCGAGCGCTGGGAGACACACAGATGAACCATCGGGACCGCGAGATAGCACGAGCCGCGGCGCGCTACCTGGCGCAGCGGTTGTCCGGCGTCGTTGCCGTCGGTGCCTTGGCGCTGTTGGGCATGATCGGGCTGATGAGCGGCCCTGAGGACTTCGTGCTCTTCCTCAAGCTAGGCAGACTTTCGTCTCTCATCACGATCTTCACCGCAGCGGTGTTCGCGTGGCTATTGCTCCGCGTGGCAGAAGCACGATCACGACGACACGAAGAATGCTGAACGCTGGATCTCTTTGGTCAGCAAGGTGATCGCGTTCGTTTCCATATAAGTCACCACCAACCGGAGGACTTCTTGGCGGACTTGGCGGACTTGGCGGCGGCGGCCTCGGTGACGATGCGCTGCCGCTCGGTCTGCAGGGCGGTGATCTCCGCGATCAGCCGGGTCTCAGCCGACAGCCACGCGGACTCCAGGCGGCGTTCGGCCCGGTCGGTGCCACGGCCGCGCATGACGCCGTAGGAGCCGCCGGCCATGGCCGCGAGGATCGCGCGCCGCTCGCGGCTGTCCAGCGGCCACATCTCCCGCTCGCGGACCGCCTCCAACTTGCGGTTCGTCTTCTGGATCTCGCGGTCCAGACGGCGGGTGTCGGGCTTGCCCATGTCAGGTACTCCTCGGGGATTCGGAGTGGTCGGGGTAGGCGCAGGGAACGCACGTGCCGAGCGAGGGCGGGATGACGTATCCGGCATCGCGTCGACACTGCGGGCAGAGGCGGCGGGCGGTGTTGGCCTTGGCCAGCGCCGCCCGCCTGGCCGGGGTCATGGGCCGCACCGGCTTGGCCAGGTCGACCCGGTAGAGGTAGGCGACCAGCGGCCCACGGCGGCGGCGCGGCCGTTCGAGCTGAGCGGCCACGCCCTGACCACCCGGGCGCAGACCGCGCGCCCGGAGTTGTCGGCGGGTGGCGTATCCGTCCGGGGCCAGGCGCCACCGGAACACCGGCAGCGCCCCCATCACACGGCCTCGGCAGCCGTGGCGGCGCGTTCGGCGAGAATCGTGTCCCGCAGCATCCGGGCGTTCGCGGGCGAGGTACGCACCTCGCGGCGGATGCCCTCGGCGGTCACCTTCGCGTCCGGCCAATCCGCCGTCACCGCGCGTGCCTCATCGAGCAGTTGAGCCGTGGTCCGCTTGGGCCGGGTCGACTTCGCCACCTCGGGAACACGGCCCGTCGCCCGACGGGGTCGGGTCGATTCCGCAGCCACCGACCGCCGCGCGATCGGGGCGGTCGGAGTCGGCTCGATCGAGGCGAGCGGCTTGAGTGACACGGCCGGCTTCACGTAGTCGACCGGCACCTGAACGGGCACCGGCAGCCGCGTCAACGTGATCGCGACCGGAGCCGATACAGGCTGGTCAGCCATAGACCGAATCCTCTCGGTCTCGGTGGATTCCTCCGCATTCGCGCTATCGGCGTCCGCCGGGCCGATCGGGTCGACCGGGTCGACTGCGGGTGCGGGGGGCAGCTCGATCGGGGCGGTGAACATCGCGGCCAACGCGGCGTCCGCGCCGGCCGTCACCCGATCCCGCTGCACGTCGACCAGCCGCGCCCCCAACGAGTAGTCACCGGTGCCGACCCTGCGAGCCAGCTTCCACGACCGTTTCTCCGCCTTCTCCCGATCCTTCTCGTCCGGGTGGTTGGCGGCGACGGCCCGGTGATACGCCAGCTCACGGACGACGGCCGCCGCGCGGGCCTCGGCCTCGGCATCGCGGCCATCGGTGTGGACGACGATCCGCCGCGCCAGGAACGCCATGCCCTCGGCGGAGACGCACATGCCCATCGGGGTGACGGCGTAGATCACGGTCCGGCCGACGTCGGGACCCGCCATCGCGGCCATCACGGACGCGGCGGCGGGCAGCGCCCACAGCCCGAGACGGATGATCCTCGGCGAGGACTGCCCAAGCATGGTCAGCCCAAGCAGGACCAGGCCCAGCACGGCGGTGGCGCCCTCACCGGCGGCGACCGCACCGAGCGCGGTCCCGGTGCCGTAGGCGTGGCCGATATTGCTGAACGTGCCGTACCCGCCGATACCGCCGACGGCGGCCATGATGACGAACGCGGCCCCGAGCACGACCCGCTGCGAAAGGGTCAGCTCCTTGCGGTTCATGCCCTGCCTCCGATCGTGAGCAGGGCGGCGAGGATGAGCAGGGCCCCGCCGGTGTAGGTGAGGTCGACCGCGCGGCGCAGGCAGGTGAACTTGGCGACGGCCAGCCGGGACAGGCCGGCGATGTCCGCAGCGAGGTCGCGCGAGACGGCGTCGCTGATCTCGTCGGGGGTGAGGGTGGCCCACAGTGGGAAGCCGAAGCGCTCGCGCCGGTTGCCCAGGTTCGGGCGCACCGAGCGCAGCAGCATCCCCGCCGCTGCGACCAGCACCGCCATGCCGCCCCCACCGACGATGGCGGCCGGCAGGGTCAGGGGAAGGGTGCGGGCGACCGTCCAGGCGCCGGCCAGCACCGCGCCGACGAACGCCAGCAGTAACGCGGTCTTGCTGTCCGTTCGCACGATCTCCGCCTTTACTTCGGCGTGCGCGGCGGTCAGGTTCGGGCCGGTGGCGCTCACGCGGCACCCCCGGGCACCATCGCGCCGGCCGTGCGGTTGAGCAGGGCGACGCGGGCGGCGAGCGCCCGGCGGCGGGCCCGGCGGATGCGGCGGGCGTCCAGCTCGGACGGCGTGCGGTCCAACGTGGTGATCTGCGCGTCGAGCAGGTCGACGTCCGCGAGGATCGCGGGCATCTCCTGCTCGATCGCGTCCAGCTCCGCGGCCGTCGGCTCCATGAAGTCGGCGAACGCGGTAACAGCGTCCTGAACAGTGACGATGTGACTCATTGGGTCGTGTTCCTCTCACAGGTGAGCGGCCCGAACAGCACCCCCGGAGTTGGCCCTCCGGGGGTGCACGCCGTTGATGGTGGAAAGCCGCACACGAGCGGTGCGGCAGGCCGCGTAGAAGCGGCCGGTCAGCCCTCAGATGCGGTCGACGTGTAGGTGTCGCCGTTGGCGTCCGTCACGGTCTCGCCACGCTCGACGGTGAAGCTGCTGTCGACCTCAACGCCCTGCTCCTGCGGAGTGACGATCTCCCCGTCGCTGAAGCCGAAGATCAGGCGGTCCATGAACACGTCCTCTCGGGTGGGTGAAGCCCTCGCGGCTCCCCTCAGCGCTGCTCGTACGAGACGAGCAGCGGAGGCAACCGGCCGCAGCAGATGAGCTGCGAGACCAGGAATGGACCGGGCTACTGCACTGGCGCCGCCGGCCGGTCCATCGCGGCGGCGCCACACGCTGTCGTTGATGCATCAGTGCTCCGTGGGTCGAAAGGATCAGGATTGCTGCAAGGGGGACCACGTCCCCACTCTCCGGCCGTTGCTCGCGGTCACCGGGCCACCTCGCCAGTCGGGCCGAAGCCCTGTCCTCTGGCCTTTAGCGGGATTGCAGCGTCCCCGCCCTCTGCGTTCGTGCAGGTCAAGCAGCCACAACAACCCGCCCCATCTGCTGCTTAGGGGGGGTTGCGAAGTTGCTTGATAGGTACCGTAGGCAAACGGATGGCGACGCGCAACCCCCTCTCGCGGTACGATCCAATAGCCCCCCTAGGCGACGATTGGAGAGTCGTGCACGAGGACATGGAGCGGATCTCAGGAATCGGGGATCCGGTCGATCGAGCCAAGGCAGCAATCGCCCTGATGGCGACCTATCAGGGGTGGGTGTTGGAGCTGTCCCGCGTCCGCCGCGAAGCCATCGAAGAAGCGCAGGCGTCCGGCATGACCCAAGCGGAAATCGCCAAGCGGCTTGGGGTGAGTCGTGGTCGGGTGGGTCAGCTAGCGTCGGCCGGCCCGCCTCCGGAGCGCGCGTTCTTCGGCACAGACCTGGTGACCGTGTCTTTGGGCGGCAAGTACGAAGGCGGCAAGACGCCCGAGCAGAACCCGAGCGAGGTCGTCACCAGGGAAGACCTCGACAACTTCGAGCACCTGCGCAAGCTGCTGAGCGGCATGAAGCTGGACGCCCAGTACGAGGTCATTCCTCCGAGCGGCATCGTCAACCTGAACCGCGACAACCACGTGGTCATCTGTGGCCCGCGCCTGTCACCCATCGTTGCCCAGGTACTGGAGGGCGACGACAACCTGCGCTTTGAGAAGGACCACGCGTGGCACCTGCTCGACCAGCGCACGGGCAAGGAGTACCGGTCCCCGCAGGATGAGGACGGTTCAGCAGGAGACTTCGGGTACCTCGGACGGCTCCCGCGCCTTGACGGCCGTGGGACGTTCCTCTACATCGCGGGAATCCACGCCATCGGCGCGAACGGGGTCGTCCACTTCCTGGAGCACAACTTGGCGGAGCTGTACCGCGAGGTGCGAACAAAGCGCTTCTCCACGCTGATCTCCTGCCGGTACAACCCTGAGACCCTGGAAATCCTGGAGAGCCGCAGGGTTACTCCCCTCTACCGGCACGAAGGCTGACCATGCGAGTGAGCTTTGACAGTTGTCCAGGGGGCGCCAACCCCAATGAGGACTGGGTGGCCAGCTCCCCAACAGTTGCCGTAGTGCTAGACGGGCTAAGCACGGCCGGACTCCCTACAGGTTGCCAGCACGGCGTTCCGTGGTACGTCGCCCACCTTGGCGGGTACCTCATGGCCGCCCTGGCTGAGCCAGACGTGTCACTCTCGGATGGCTTGGCGGACGCCCTAGCCCGCGTCGCATCGCTGCACCCGCAATGTGATCTCAACAACCCCGGCACCCCATCGGCCACGGTCGCGATCCTGCGGCAGAGGCACGGGATCCTCGATCACCTCGTTCTTGCAGACTCGCCCGTCGTATTCGACGGCCGGGAGGGCTACACCGTGATCACTGACCTACGTGTGGACGACATCCTTCCTGAGCTGCGAGCGGAGGTGGAACGCCACGAGACCCACACCCAAGGTCACAGGGAAGCGCTCCAGCGCCTGGTTCTTGCTCAGAGGGAGGTCCGCAACACCCAGGACGGGTACTGGGTCGCAGGCACCAATCCAGAGTCGGCACGGCATGGCCTGACAGGTACGACGAAGCTTGAAGACGTACGGTGCGCCGCCGTCATGTCGGACGGAGTGTCGAGACTCGTCACGGAGTACGGCATGGCCACCTGGGATGAGGCGTTCGCCACATTGCATGGGGGAGGTCCCCGTCAACTTATCGAGACCGTGCGCAAGGTTGAGGCATCAGACCCCACAGGCCGCCGGTGGCCGCGCTACAAGTCGGGAGACGATGCGACCGTGGCCCTTTGTCAGTGGTAACCAGCCGAAACAGAGCCGTGGGCGTACGCCAACCTGTACGCCCACAGCGGCGCACAACGGCACCTACTAGCAGCCCAGCACAGCCCCTGTAATCAGGCGCTGTCTCGCCAGAACACCGGGGCGCCGGCCGGCGGCGTCGTCGGTGCGAGGCTGCCGGATTGGGCGGCGGATCGTGCCAGCCGTGCGGGGGTGCTCAACAATGACAGATGACGACAGTCGACGACGTCTCTTCCCCTGCTCAGAGACGGTGCTTCGGGTACCGGCGCAGGTGCTCATCACTGAAGCAGAGTTGAGGAAGATCAGAAGTCGTCCGTAGACGAAGTAGAACAGCCGAAAGGCTGGGCGGTTACTTGTCTGCGGGGAGACGCGTCGAGCGCCTCTGAAGCAGGCCACCCAGGATGGCCAACGCGATGGTGACGACGAAGAGCGCATCCAGCACGATCGTGGAATGTCCTGTCACCACCTTGAAGGACATGGCCATCGCCAGGCTCAAGGCCAGCGACACTGCCCCATACCCCCACAGGTCCGGCCTAACTACGCGTCCTCGCAGCCACGGCAGCAGCCACCCGGTGGCCAAGGCCAGGAAGCCGCTGAAAGCCAATAGGCCAAAGCCCACCGCAGCCGCACCAACAAGGAACCAGTCCATGTCCCACCCCTCCATTCGCGTGTCCCATCACGCGGGCCTGATCTTCGCACGAAGCCGCAGCCGGGTGCGGGCAGTTGCCTGCGAGGGCCACTGGGCCGTCTCTGCGGGCCGTCCGAGTTCAACCGACACCGACCGAGTTCCCCGAGCGATGAGCCCTGTGGAGCCTGCCGCGCAACTCGTCTCCGTCTACCGCCCGGGCTGACATCAGCAGTTGACATCAACAGAGGCGTACGGCCGAGCACGGCGACACACCCGCAATCGGTGGGCGAGCCAACAGATCGCAGCAGGCGAGCGGTTCGTGACGGTGGTGCACGCGCCTACGGATCAGAAGGTTGCAGGTTCGAATCCTGCCGAGTGCACACAGGTCGAAGGCCCCGGAGAGATCCGGGGCCTTCGGCGTTTCAGGGGCGTACAGCAGCGAAGTACAGCAACCGGGTCGACGCCCGGAGCGTTTGTGCGATACGGGAGGGGCACTGATGAAGATCAGGGCTGTCGCGGCGGCGCTCACCGCTGTGATGCTGGCCGTACTCGTGGGGTGCGGGACCAGGGCCCAGGCCCAGGATCGCCTCTCGTCCAAAACGCTGCAGAGCCGATGGTGGACGTGGGCACTGTCGGAGCCCGAGTCGACGAACCCGGTCGCCGATCAGGATGGAAGCGCGTGCAAGCGGAACCAGCCGCGGGACGTGTGGTTCCTGGCCGGCACATTCGGCACTCAGGCCGAGCGCACTTGTAACGTCCCCCACGGGGTGCGCCTTGCCTTCCCTCTCGTGAACTTGATCGGTAGGCCGGTGGACTGCGCGGTCTTCATGAGCGCAGCCGAGGGGTCTGCCGTTCTGGACGGCAGGGAACTTGAGGTGGACACTCACCCGGGAGAGACGATTTCGGCACGAAGCGTGGCCGGCAATCCCTTCACAAGCACGCGCGGGCACTTCACCACCACCGGGTGCGGACTCTGGGGCCAGGTACCCCCGCTGGGACCCGGAAAGCACACGCTGACGATTCGCGGTCGGTCCGGCGATTTCTCGGTCAGTGTGGACTACACCCTGACAGTGGATGCCGCGTAGGCAAGGGCTCGGCATCACGAAGGGGACCCCGGTTTCGGGGCCCCCTGGAGCGTAGGTGAGAGCTGCGGGTTGTTCAGCTGGTGCTGCCCATGGCGTCGGACAGCTTGCCGATCGCGGTGCGTACCTCTTCCTCGCTCGCTTCGGCGTAGACCTCCATCGTCATGGCGATCTGCGAGTGCCGCAGGATGCGCTGTGCCACCTTCGGGTGCACCTTCAACGCCACAAGGAGCGAGCTACAGGTGTGCCGTGTGTTTCGCAGCGGGATGACCCGGAGGCCGGCACGACGAGCCCGCAGAGCGAACATCCGGGTGAGATTGCCCGGCTCGATCGGCGTGCCGTACTTCGTGGTGAAGATCAGGTCATGGCTGCCCTGCCACAGCTCCCCGGCTGCCTTCCGGTCGCCGATCTGCTGCGCCCGACGCATCCGAAGCGCCTTGAGGCAGAGCGCCGGCAGCGGAAGGAAGTCGTCGGACTCCTCGGTCTTGGTCTCGCGGTGGAGGATCTGCCGCCCGGCTCGCTGGATCTGGTGATCCACGTAGATCTCGCCGGTCTCGAAGTCCACCGACTTCCAGGTGAGGCCCAGGACTTCACCCCGGCGCAGGCCGAGGCAGAGTACGAGCATCCAGGCTGCGAGGAGGTGATCGTCCCGAGCGGCACAGTCGGCGAGGAAGCGCCCGGCTTCGGCGACCGACCACGGCTTGATCCTCCGCCGCCGAGGCTTGGGGACCTTGACCAGAGAGGCCACGTTCTTGCCGATCTCCTCTTCAGCCACGGCGTGAGTGAGTGCCGCCCGGAGGGCATCACGGGCCGCCTGGACGACACGCCGCGAGGGGAAGGCCTCGCAGCACTCGCCGATAGCGCAGCAGCGCCGCTGTTCGGGGCGACGCTTCGCATCCTTGCCCTGGGCGCAGCACTGGCAGGTGGCGGCGAGCCTGTTGATCCACTCGCGCACATCCCGGACCGTGAGCTTGTCGATCCGCTTCGCACCGAGGTGAGGGTTGATGTAGAGCCGCACCGACCCCTCGTAGGAGACGTACGTCAGAGGCGCGAGATTCGGCTTCACGATCTCGTCGAGCCAGTACGCGAGGAACGCGGCGAGGGTGCGGTGCCGGGTCGCCACTGGCCCCTTCTTGGCTTCACCATGCAGCTTGATCCACTTGTCGTGAACCTCTTCGCGGGTCTTGCCGTAGACGTACTTGCGCTTGCGCTTGCCCTCCGGGGTGTCGACCCAGACGTATGCTGCGAAGCCGTTCTTGTACGGGTAGATCGAGCCCTCACCGTTGGCGCGCTTGCCGCTCATGCCGACACCGCCCCGGACTCGGCGGTAACGCGCTCGATGTACTCCTCGACCCACTCCGGCAGGATGCGCCGGTTGCGGCCGACCTTCACCGAGCGGATCTCTCCGGTGAGGACCAGCATCTTCGTCTTGGAGAGACCGAATCCCAGCATGGCGGCGACCTCTGCCGTGGTGTGCCACTTCGGTTGAATCATGGTCGTGGTCATGCTGCGCATTCCTCCCAGTTCAGTTGGTCTTGCAGTGCTTCGCGGGCGATCTCGCGGTTGAGTTGGATGTCCCGGCGGATGTTGGCGGCGAGCCAGGATTCGCCGGGGGTGTGGCCGTGGCCGGCGTAGGACCAGTGGGCGAGGGTGAGCGTGGTTGCTTCCTCGTCGTCGGGGTCGGGCAGGCCGAGGGCTTCGCGTTGCTGGGCGGCGCGGTAGTCGGCGCGGGTCTGGCGGAGGGCGCCGAGGGTGGTGGAGTAGCGGCGGGACTTGGTGGAGAAGTGGCCGCGGAAGCCGAGCATGTGAGCCCAGTCCCGTAACTTGCGGTCCGGGTAGAGCGCGTGCAGGTCGAGGCATGCGGCGATGAGCCGGGCTGGATGCTCGGGGACGCCGAGCAGGTCAAGGGCTTCTTTGTTGCCGATCCGGCGGTCCACGGTGCCGGTGGTCTCGGCGGCTTTGGTGGCGTACTTGGCGACGTAGGAGGCAACCGCCTGTTCGGTGATCTCTTCGCCGTGGCCGAAGGCGCCGATGGGCTGGACGTCGAGCTGGGTGCCCCAGCGCAGCGTGCGGGCCGGTTGGTCCCCGGCCGGGGGCACATCGACCGCGACGCGGGCAGCAGCGGCGCGGCTGGCGTCGGTGAGCAGGTCAAGAGTGGCCCAGGCCGGCGGGGGGTCGTCGGGTCCCTCGGGTCCGTCGAAACGGATCACGGCATGGAAGTGGACGGCCCCGCGCTTTTGGTATTCGGCGACCTTGCCAAAGGAGACGCGGGACTGTTCGCGGGCGTCCTTCTGGGTCAGGCCGGCGCGGCGGGCGATCTCGCGGCGCAGGTAGATCGTGAAGTAGCGCCACAGCTCGGAGGCGTGGTTGTTCCACAGCACCGCGCCCGCGTAGTCGTAGGTGTCCGGGTCGAGCGGGGTGCCCAGTTCCGGGGCATCCTCGGCGTGGTGGGTGCCGCAGCGGCACGGCCGGTTGCCGGGCCGGTTGTGGACCGGGCCGAACGAGGGGGCGGTGAGGGTGGCGAACACGCGCGGGTGGTCGCGGATCGTCTCCGGGGTGCCCTTGTCGGGGTCGCCGACGAGGCCGGCGCGGATGAGGTGGTAGGTGTCGCCGGCGTAGGTCCAGGCGCAGGCGGGGCAGCGGGAGGCGCGGCGGTTGCCGCAGGCGACGCGGAGCACGCCGCCGGGTTCGGTGTCGGTCGAGTAGGAGTGCAGTACGTGCCCGGTGAGCTTGTCGCGGGTGACGGTGGAGCCTTGCAGGCGGATCGGGTCAGTGCAGCCGCCGGTACGGCGGATCTGGTCTTGGATGCGGTCGAAGCCGGTGGACCCGGCCAACCTCAGCACGTCGGCGAGGGTGGCCGGGTCCAGGCCCGCCATGGTGGCGGCGGTCACGCGTTGTCCTCCTTGGGCGTGTGGCGGTCAATCCAGTCCTCGGCGCACACCTTGTGGACGGGCTTGCCGCGGTCGGAGCGGAGCGGGGTGGGCTTGGTGCAGATCACGCACGGCTGATCGCCGGTGTGGTCGAAGTGCTCGGGCGAGCGCCAGTCGAGGAGCGCCACGGCGGTCACCTCCCCGCACGGGCGAAGTCGGCGGCGGGGGCGGCGTGGCCGGTGCCCTTGCAGGTCGGGCAGGCGACTCGGAGGGTGGCGCGGGTGCCGTCCCGGTGGCGGGTGCCGGTGGTGATGGCGACGGAGGCGAAGCCGTCGCAGTCGCGGCAGACGCGCGTGTTCTGGGCGTGCTGGGGCATGATGAGGTCTCCCTTTCGGGTCCGTTGGATCTGGTAAGGGGTCCAGGCACCCGGAGCGGCGGAAACTTGGCGGTTGAGGCCGCTCCGGGGGCCGTCAGCGTCGACGGGTGCGGCGCTTGGAGTAGGCCGGCGGGATCGCGTCGTAGGACTCGCGGCCCCGGTCGAAAGAGTCGCGGTCCTTGTCGCTCATGCCGGAGGCGCCGATCTGCCGGTTGATGCGGTTGACGGCCTTGCGGTCGCCGTGGCGCTTAGCGATGGCGTACTCGCGGCCCAGTTCGGCCATCTCCGGGTTGGTCGAGGCGTCGTTGTTCTTACGGCCGAAGAAGCCCATGTCAGCGCTTCCTTTCCTGGCTGATGAGCGAGCGGACGACGAGGGCGCACACGGCCACCGAGGCGGCGGTGATGGCGACGGCGAGGAGCATGGAGACCAGGACCGCGCCGACGACGAGGACCACGGCCGTGCCGCCGCCGACGAGGGCGAGCGCGCTGCCCGGGGTGAGCTGGACGGTGGGCCGGGTCGAGGCCGGGACCACCGGAGCCGGGGCCGAGGCAGGGACCGGGGCCGGCGTGGTGGTGGCCGGGGGGTCGGTCACGGGCGCCGGGGCCGGGACCGCGGGGGCGGTGTCCGGGGGCGGGTACTTCGGGGTGAACACGGGATCTTCCTCCTGTCAGGCGTTGCAGCGGTGGGTACGGGCGGCGAGTTCGGCGGCCGACCGGTCGCGGTGCTCGGTGGAGAAGCCGCAGCCGGGAGCGTTGCAGGCGGCGGTGTGCCTGGTCTGGCCACGGCCGTTGTTGTAGGTGCCGACCTTGACCGGCCCGATCTGGATCACGTCGTAGAAGCGGTTCGGGCGCATCGGATCAACCTCCTTCGATGTCAGGTGAGCTGGAGCTGGGATGCGATCGCTTGGCAGGTCGGGACGGGCAAGCCGAGCCGGGCGGTGAGCGCGTCGGCGGTGATCGGCTGGCCCGTGGTGTTCCGGTGCGCGTCAGCGATCGAACGGGCATGGTCGAGCAGGGCCGGCGGCACCGCCGGACCAGTGGCGGGCGGCTTCGCCGGGGCCGGGGTCAGTTCCGCCGCAGGGGCGGAGACCAGGACCGGTTCGGGTGTGTCGGTGCGGTGCATCTCGACTTCCGGCGCCGCCGATTCCTCGTCCGGCTCCGGGGCCGGATCCGGGGTGGCCGGGGTGGGGGCGTGGACCAGGAGGGTTCCGCCGAGGAAGGCCAGGGCGGGCCATCCGGCGACGAGGATGCGCAGCCAGGCGGGCACGTTGTGCAGGTCGAGCATGCCGGCCGTGGCGATGTTGGCGCCGAGCGAGGCTGCCAGGGCGATGGCGAACCAGGTCCAGGCGGACCGGTCCCGGCCGGCGCGCAGCCGACGCCAGGCGGCGACCAACAGCAGGTCGACCGAGACCGGATAGGCCCACGCCTTCCATCCGGACTGCCCGGCCGCCGCAGCCAGGTCGTGCAGGTGCGCGAAGGACAGGGCACCGGCGATCACGGCTTGGATGAGGACGGCATCGGGGCGGATCGAGCGGTTCACGGCGATCACTCCCCGTCCGCTGGCGCTTCGCCGGTTCCCAGGCAGTTCAGGCAGATCCCGGACTGTTTCCCGACCGGGCGGCGCTTGCGGCCGACGAGGACCGTGGTGGGAACCTCACCGCTGCCCTTGCAGTCGGGGCAGGCCGCCGGCTTGGGCTTGGCGTTCTTACGCGTGGCCATGGCAGGTCTCCCCCCTTCTAGTCGGTGACCGGCAGCGGCTTGACCAGGGACACGTCCGGCGCCGGGGCGTCGGCGGGCACGTGCGGGCGGAACGGGTCGAGGGCGGGGAAGTCCGGGACGAGGTGGGCGAACTCCCGGCACACCGCCATCGCCTCATCGCGGGAGGTGTGCGGGGTGCGGATCTTCGCCCAGCCCCCCGAGGAGTCGGCGGCAACCGCCGTTCCGGGCCGCTCCGCCGGGATCAGGGATGCAGCCACGACCGCGTCCGGCGCCACGTCGGCGAGCCCCATTTCGGCGGTCTGCTTGTCGTTGACCCGGTGCACGACGCGGCCGGTGAGCTGAGCGCGCAGCATGGTCGCGCCCTTGCCCAGCTCGGAGCCGAAGCGCTGCCCGCACACCTCCAGGTAGATCCCGACCGCGCGGGCCATCTGCGCCAGTCGGATCAACGCGGTGACGATCCGCTCCCGCCGCTCCTCATCCTTCTTGGAGGAGATCAGGAACAGTTCGGCCACCTCGTCGACCAGGACGACGACCGGCACCGGCCGTAACCCCGCGGGCAGCTCCCAGATGTCCGAGACTCCGTGCGCGCTGAGCAGGTCGAAGCGGGATTCCATCTCCGCGACCAGCACATCCAGCAGCGAGGCGGCATCGTCCGGCGTGGTGGCCAGGGCCGACAGCCGGGGCGCGTACGCCTTCTGTTCGACACCGCGCTTGCAGTCGATCCCGACCAGCGCGACCGGCAGCCGTGCCAAGCCGCTGATCAGGTTCCGTTGGTAGACGGACTTGCCCGAGTTGTTCGCGCCGAGCGTCAGTGCCATGGGCACCTTGCGGTAGTCGCGGACGAAGGCCGTCCCGTCCTCCCGCAGCGCCACCGGCACGGCCAGACCGTCAGGGCGTGCCCCACGGGGGAGCCGGACCCGGCGCAGTACGTCATAGCCGGTCATGCGCAGTTCGACGTATCCGGGCTTGGTCTCGGCATGCCCACACCGGAAGAGGCCCGGTTGCTGGAGATCGGCCCGGGCATCCCTGTTCTGCTCTGGACCCGCACGGGCTACACCGCGGACCGGCCGGTGCGCTGCACGATCACGACCTTCCGCGGCGATCTCAACCGCATGAACTACGAGATCGGCGACCTGTCCGCCCGAGAGAACGAAGCCAAGTGAGAGTCACCACCGCCACCCCCGCCGACCTGGACCAGTTGTTGGCCTTCCGCGTCGAGGCCGCTGGTTGGATCAGCAAGTTGGGCAATGACCAGTGGAGCCGGCCGTACCCTGCGGAACGGCTCTTGGCCACCATCGAGGGCGGCACCGTCTTCATGCTGAGGGATGACGGAAGGACAGCCGGAACGATCACCCTCACGCCCGACGCGGAGGAGGGGTTGTGGTCAGATGAAGAACTTGCCGAACCTTCGATGTTCGTCAACAAGTTGACGATCTCCCGCGACTACGCAGGGCAGAACCTCGGAGGCAGGCTCTTGGACTGGGCCGGCGACCGAGCGCATCGAGCAGGCGCGCAATGGCTGCGCCTCGACGCGTGGACGACCAACGCGCGGCTTCAGCGGTACTACCTTGACCAAGGCTTCCAGTACGTGAGGACCGTCCTCGAAGGCAACGCCGTCAATGGCGGTCCGCGAGTCTCAGGCTGGGTTGCCCAACGTCCCACGCGGCTTGCCGATCACGGGTTCGCCGACGAGACGCCCAGCCCTGAGCCCCTGCACGCCTTGTCGAGTCTCAGTTGATGGTTGACGGGTTGGCGTCGGGTGGTGCTTGACGTCTGCCCTAGACGCAATGCCAGTGACTTAAGCGGCTACTGACGC